>DATGRC010000276.1:0-6296 GCA_035303865.1 Acidimicrobiales bacterium | reverse complement strand
GGCCGGGCGGGTAGGGGTGGGGGCATGTTCCTCTTCTTCAGCAACCGGCTCGGCTGCGCCGGCTCGCTGCTCGTGTCGGCGCTCCTCACCGCGCTGCTGATCGTGATCCTGCGCCTGGTGTGACCCGCCCCGGCTCACCTGGCAGCATCACCCCCCGATGCCTCGAGGTCGCCGACTCCCGCGGTCGTTCTACCGGCGCGACGCCCGCGCCGTGGCCCCCGACCTGCTGAACAAGGTGATCCGCCGGGGCCCCCTGTCGGCTCGGATCGTCGAGGTCGAGGCGTACTGCGGCGCCGAGGACCCGGGCAGCCACGCCTTCCGGGGCCAAACCCGGCGCAACGCCACGATGTTCGGGCCGCCCGGCGGGCTGTACGTGTACTTCACCTACGGGATGCACTGGTGCGCCAACGCCGTGTGCGGCGAGGTGGGGGAGGGGATCGCCGTCCTCCTCCGGGCCGCCGAGCCCCTGACCGGGCTCGAGGCGATGCGCCAGCGCCGGCCCGCCGCCCGCACCGACCGCGACCTCTGCCGCGGCCCCGCCCGGCTCTGCCAGGCCTTCGGGATCGACGGCGCCCACGACGGCGCCGACCTGCCGACGGCGGACCGCGAGGTCACGATCGTGGACGACGGCACCCCGCCGCCCGTGGTCCCCGCCGTCACCACCCGCATCGGGCTCACGGCCGGCGCCGACCTGCCCTACCGGTGGTGCGTGCCCGACAGCCCCTACCTGTCCCGGCCGGCATGAGCGCCCCGCGCCTCCTCGACGCCCGGGAGCTGGCCGCCGCTCCCGGCGACCTGGCCCGAGCCCGCGCCGCGGTGGCCGGTGCCCGTCCCGGCGACGCCGATCACGAGGCGGCCCGACGCCGCATCCTGGCCTTCCTCGACGGGCACCCCGACGCGCTGCTGCGCAGCTGCGCGCCTGGGCACCTCACCGGCTCCGCGCTCGTGGTCGACCCCTCGACCCGGGCGGTGCTCCTGCTCTTCCACGCCAAGGTCCGGCGCTGGCTCCAGCCCGGCGGTCACGCCGACGGCGACGGCGACCTCGCCCACGTCGCCCTGCGGGAGGCCACCGAGGAGACCGGCATCGCCGACCTGCAGGTGGCGGTGCCGGCCATCGACCTGGACGTCCACCGCTTCCGCGACGCCCGCGGGCGCGAGCCCGACCACCTCCACCTCGACGTCCGCCACCTCGTGCTCGCCCCACCGGGCGCGGTGGCGGCGATCAACCACGAGTCGGAGGGCCACCGCTGGGTCCCCGCCGCCGAGCTGGCTGCCCTCGACGTGGACGCCGGGACGATCCGGATGGCCCGGGCCGGCCTGGCCGTCCTCGACGAGCTGGGCCGCTAGGAGCCCGCGGCTCAGACGTCGAGCGGGGTGCCGCAGGCCGGCATGCGGTTGTCGGCCGCGAACGCGTCCATGTACTCGGTCACCTGCTCGCCCTGGCGGGTGGACACGAGGAACGGGGCCGTCGGGTCCTCCCGCAGCTCGTCCGCGTAGCGGGCCCGGTCACCCAGGTAGGTGCGCCAGTCGGCGATCCAGGCGGCCACGATCTCGCCCTCCTCGCCCTCGGGGGCCAGCGCGGCGAGATCGTCGAGCATCGCCTCGAAGACCTCGTTGGCCGTCTCGATCACCTCGGCCCGCTCCTCGGCGGAGCGGGTGGCGTTGGCCGGCGGCAGCAGCGCCACCTCGTCGAGGGCGGCGCTGCACCGGGCCTGCGCGGCGGGCGCGAAGTCCGGGTCGGCCAGTCGGTCGGGCGGGTCCTGGCGGCCCGGCCCGATGGCCAGGTAGAGGATGTAGCCCCAGAGGCCGACGATGCCGACGATCACCGCGACGATGACCACCCGTACCGGGGTGAGGCGACGAGCGGGGGACTCGGCGGTGGAGGGGTCGTGCACCCGGCCAGCCTCGCCAGGGCCGGAGGCACCTGTCCAGACGGCTCGGCGCGGCGACGCTCAGCCCGAGGGGTCCCCGGCCACCTCGATGCGCACCGTGGAGCCCTCCGGGGCGGTGGCGCCCCCGCGGGGCGACTGGGCCACGACGATCCCCTCCGGTGCCGCATCGGGCGGCCCGGGCAGGCGCTCGACGACGAAGCCCGCCTCGGCGAGCGCCTCGATCGCCTCGTCCGCGTCGAGGCCCTCGACCTCCGGCACCTCGGTGGGCGGGCCGGCCGGCGCCGTCGGGCGAGGACCGCTCGAGCCGCCGGCGGGGGCGGTGGTCGTGGTGGTCGGCGGCGGCGGGAACTCCAGCGGCGGCAGCCCCTCGTGGGCGGCGGCCATGAACCGCTGCCACACCTCGGCCGGGTACGAGCCGCCGGTGACCCGCAGCGGGGTGTTCGGGGGCTGCATCTTCACGAGCTTGCCGTCGGGGCCCAGCTGGGGGAACCCGACCCACACGGCGGTGGCCAGCTGCGGCGTGTAGCCGGCGAACCAGGCGTCGATCCAGTCGTCCGCGGTGCCGGTCTTGCCGGCGGCCGGCCGCCCGATCTGGGCCCGGGTGCCGGTGCCTCGCTCGATGACGCCCCGCAGGATCGACGTGAGCGTGTCCGCCACCTCGGCGTCGAGCACCCGCTCCTGGGTGTGGCGGTGCTGGAAGAGGATCGTGCCGTCGGCCCGGGTGATGCGGGTGACGAGGATGGGGCGCACCCGCACGCCCCGGTTGGCGAAGGTGGCGTAGGCGCTGGCCATGTCGAGCGCGGTGACGACGTTGGAGCCGAGCACGGCAGCGGGGACGGCCTCGAGGGGGCTGCGGATGCCGTAGCGGGCGGCGGCCGCCATCGCCTCCTCCGGGCCGACCTCCATCATCAGGTGGGCGTAGAGCGTGTTGTAGGAGCGGATCGTGCCCTCGGCGATCGTCACCGCGCCGCCGCCCCCGCCGCCGTAGTTGCACGGGCGCCACACCTGGCCGTGGTCGAGGCGGATCGTGGTGCACGCCGGCGCCGGCATCACCCGCTGGGGGTCGATCCCCTGCTCCAGCGCCGCGGCGAGCACGAGCGGCTTGAACGCCGAGCCGGCCTGGCGGGGCCCCTGGGTGGCGAGGTTCAGCTTGGCGATCGGGCTGTCCCCGAAGAAGTCCCGCCCGCCGACGAGCGCCTTCACGTGCCCGGTGGCCGGCTCGATGGCCACGAGGCTGGCGTCGGGCCCGTTCGGGTCCGGCAGCACCTCGGCCACCGCCGCCTCGGCCTGGGCCTGCAGGCGGAGGTCGAGCGTGGTGTGGATCCGCAGCCCGCCGCCGAAGAGCAGGTCCCGGCGCTCCTGGGCCGTGGCCCCGAACCGCGGGTCCTGCAGGATCCACTGCTTCACCTCCTCCACGAAGTGCGCGGCGGCGTAGCGCTCGGCGGCGGGGGTGGTGGACGACCCGAGCTGCAGCGGCTCCTCGAGGGCAGCGTCGATCGCCTCGTCGGAGGCGAAGCGGTTGGCCCGCATCGCCTCGAGCACCACGTTGCGGCGGGCCAGCGCCTCCTCGGGAGCACGGTACGGGTCGGTGGTGCCGGGGCGCTGGATCAGCCCGGCCAGGAGCGCCCCCTCGGCGAGGGTGAGGTCGCTGACCGGCTTGGCGAAGTACTGGCGGGCCGCCGCCTCGAGCCCGTAGGCGCCGTTGCCGAAGTAGATGGCGTTCAGGTACAGCTCGAGGATCTTCTCCTTGCTGTAGCGCTCCTCGAGCTGGAGGGCCATCGAGGCCTCCTCGATCTTGCGGGCCAGGGTCTGCGACTCGTCCCGCAGGAGGACCTTCTTCACGTACTGCTGGGTGATCGTGGAGCCGCCCTCGGCGATGCCCCCGGCCACCGCGTTGGCCCGCAGCGCCCGCAGGATGGCCCGGAGGTCGACCCCGCGGTGGCGGTAGAAGCGCTCGTCCTCGATGGCGATCACCGCGTCCTGGACGTGCCGGGGGATCTCCGCCAGCGGGACCACCTTGCGGTTCTCCTCCGCGTGGAAGGTGGTGAGCAGCGTCCCGTCGGCGGCGTAGACCGTGGAGGACTGCACCTCCTCGGGCACCACCGGCAGCACCGCCCCCGACTGGTAGCTGCACGCGCCGGCCACGAGGACGAGGCCGAGGACGGCGGCGCCCAGGCGACGGCGCGAGCGGTGGCGGGGGAACGGCAACATGTGCCCTCCATCCTCCCGCACGGGCGGGGTCGCGGCGGTGCACCGGCGCCGGTTGGACCGCCGGCCGCCGGGTTGGGGACGATGACGGGGTGAGCGAGCTCCTCGACGACCTCGAGGCCAGGGGCCTCGTCCAGCACGTCACCGACCGGGCCGCCCTCGCGGCGCGCCTGGAGGAGGGGCCGATCACCCTCTACTACGGCGCGGACCCCACCGCGCCGAGCCTCCACCACGGCAACCTGATCGGCCTGGTGATGCTGCGGCGCTTCCAGGAGGCCGGGCACCACCCGATCGCTCTGGCCGGCGGGGCCACCGGGATGATCGGCGACCCGGGGGGCCGCTCGGAGGAGCGGAACCTGCTCGACCTGGCCACGCTGGCCAGCAACGTGGCCGCCATCAAGGCCCAGATCTCGCGCATCCTCGGCCCCGAGGGGGACTGGGAGCTGGTCGACAACCTCACCTGGACCGCGGAGCTGCGGGTCCTCGACTTCCTGCGCGACGTCGGCAAGCACGTCACCGTGAACCAGATGGTGGCCCGGGAGAGCGTGCGGGCCCGCATGGCCAGCGAGCACGGCATCTCCTACACGGAGTTCAGCTACATGCTCCTCCAGGCCAACGACTACGCCTGGCTCCACGAGCACCGGGGCTGCGAGCTGCAGATCGGCGGCTCGGACCAGTGGGGGAACATCCTCTCGGGCGTCGACCTGATCCGGCGCCGGGCCGGGGCCGTGGTCCACGGCCTGTGCTGGCCGCTGCTCACCGGCGCCGACGGCACCAAGCTCGGCAAGAGCGCCGGGGCCCGGGTGTGGCTCGATCCCGACCTGACGAGCCCCTACGCCTTCCACCAGCACTGGATGAGCACCGACGACGCGGACCTGCGCCGGATGCTGGCGCAGTTCACGCTGTTGCCGGTGGCTGAGATCGACGAGCTCGTCGCTGCCCACCTCGAGGCCCCGCATCGGCGGGAGGGCCAGCGCGTCCTCGCCCGGGAGGTCACCACCCTCGTCCACGGGCCCGAGGCGGCCCAGGCAGCGGAGGACGCGGCCCGGGTGCTCTTCGGGGGCGACCCCCGCGAGGCCACCGCCGAGGCGCTGGCCGCCGTGGCCCGCGAGGTGCCCACCACCGGCCTCGCCCCGGGCGAGGACCTCGACGCCGGCGTCGACGTCGTCCCGGTCCTCCAGCGCACCGGGCTCGTCCGCTCGGCCTCCGAGGGCCGCCGCCAGCTGCAGCAGGGCGCCATCAGCGTCAACGACGAGCGGGTGGGGCCCGGGGCCGTCCTGCGGTCTGAGCAGCTCCTGCACGGCCGCTGGATCCTGCTGCGCCGGGGCCGCCGGAGCTGGGCCGCGCTCGACCTCGCGGCACCCGTGGCGTCGGCGGAGGGCTGACGTGACCACTGCCACACCGGGCCGAGTTGACGTCCTCGGGGTGACCCCCTAGATTGCTCTCTCGCCCCACGGAGCCGGTACGACCGGCGCAGGGGGGCACCGGCACCACCGGAAGCGCAGCCTCCGAGTGCCGACGGCGCACCAGCCGACAGGCTTGGTCGACGCTCCTTGAAAACAGAAGAGAGGACGAAAGAGCGAGTGCGGGCGACCGCAGCGAGCGACGAGGCCCTGCCTCCGAGCCCGCTGATGTCGTCAAGAATGAATGCACCGTTAAGACGGACAACTACGTCAGTAGTGCCCGTTCTGGTGCCAGTCGGCAGAAACGAGCGCAGTGCGCTCGGGATCGCCGGCTCTTCAACCGATCGACGGGCCCACCACCTCGGTGGCGGGCCCTGAGGTCTCGATGGAGAGTTTGATCCTGGCTCAGGACGAACGCTGGCGGCGTGCCTAACACATGCAAGTCGAACGAGGTCCATCCGGTGGCAACACCGGGGAAGACCTAGTGGCGAACGGGTGAGTAACACGTGAGGAACCTGCCCCGAAGACCGGGATAACCGCCCGAAAGGGTGGCTAATACCGGATGCCCTCACCGGATCGCATGGTCTGGTGAGGAAATGGGTTTCCGCTTCGGGAGGGCCTCGCGGCCTATCAGCTTGTTGGTGGGGTAACGGCCTACCAAGGCGTCGACGGGTAGCTGGTCTGAGAGGACGATCAGCCACACTGGGACTGAGACACGGCCCAGACTCCTACGGGAGGCAGCAGTGGGGAATCTTGCGCAATGGGCGAAAGCCTGACGCAGCAACGCCGCGTG
>DATGRC010000275.1:0-6276 GCA_035303865.1 Acidimicrobiales bacterium | reverse complement strand
GCTTGGTCTGGCCGACGCCGACGACGGCCACCCGCTCCTTGCCCATCAGCGATCTCCTTCCAGGACGCAGACCAGGTTCTGCTGCAGGCAGGGCCCGCTCGTCGCGTGGGCCACGCCGCGGCCGGCCTCGCCGTCGAGGATCCGCTGGGCCACCTCCGCGATGCGGGTCAGGCCGGCGACCATCACCGGGTTGGCGGCCAGCGCCCCGCCGGAGGGGTTGACGTTGCCGTGGTCGTCGAGGCCGAGGGCGGCCCGCAGGATCAGCTCTTGGTGGGTGAAGGGGGCGTGGAGCTCGGCCACGTCCACGGGGCCGTCCCCCACCCCGGCCCGCTGCCCGGCCTGGTGCGTCGACGCCGAGGTGGTGAGGTCCCGCAGGCCGAGCGCCATCGGCTCCACCCGGTGGTCGATGCCGCGGATCCACGCCGGGCGCGCCGCGAGGGAGCGGGCCCGATCGCCGGCGGCGAGGATCACCGCGCAGGCGCCGTCGGTGATCGGCGGGCAGTCGGAGCGGCGCAGCGGGTCCACGATCGGCTCCTCGGCGAGGTGCTCCTCCACCGAGCGGTCCCAGCGCAGCTGGGCGTTCGGGTTGTCGAGGGCGGCCCGGCGGCTCCGGCACGCCACCTCGGCCAGGTCGGCCTCGGTGGCTCGGCCGGACTCGAGCAGGGCCCGGGCCTGCAGCGCGGCGAGGCTGATGGCGTCCGGCCATAGCGGGGCGACGTGGTACGGGTCGAGCTGGCGGGACAGCACCTCGTGGAGCGGCCCCGGGGAGGACTTCCCGTAGCTGTAGACGAGGGCCGTGTCGACCTCGCCCAGCTGGAGCTTCACCCAGGCCTCGTAGAGCGCCCAGGCGCCGTCCATCTCCACGTGGCTCTCCTGGATCGGCGGCCACGGCCCCACCCCGTCGAGGGTGGACACGAAGCTGAACGCCTGGCCGCTCAGGTAGTCGGTGGAGCCCGAGCAGGTGAAGCCGATCTCCGTGCGATCCAGCCCCGCTCGCTCCCGGACCTCCTGGAGGACGGGCATGAGCATCTCGACCTCGTTGCGGCGGGTCTCCGAGCGCACGTTGGGCATCTGGGCGGTGGCCACGACGGCGACGTCGATCACCAGGTCACCCCCTCTCCGGGCTGGACGACCTCCACGTCGGGCTCGCCGGTGGGCCGGAAGTAGCGGATGCTCTCGAGCGTGGGGGCCAGGTCGTCGTCGTCCACCCACACGCCCTCGACCCGCATCCCGATGCGGACGTCCTCCACCGGGCACTCCTGGATCAGGTGCATGATCGGCAGGTCGGCGCCGTCGAGCAGGATGAGCCCGGAGGTGTACGGGATCTCCATGCCCTGCCCGTAGAAGGCGACGTTGACCACGCAGAAGCTGGTGAGCGTGCCCACGGCGGGGAGCTCGACCTGCTCGGAGGTGGGCACCCCGAGCTGCGGGTCCGCGCCTCGGGACGGGACGTACACCTTGCCGCCGGGGGCCCGCTCCCCCAGGATGCGGCGCTGCTCGATGCCCCGCAGGAACCGGGTGGTGGCCTCGCCGGCGGTGTACTGGTACTCGAGCCGGGCCGGGGTGCGGACGCTGCGGACCGGCTCCACGCCCTGCAGCGACGGGGGCAGCGCGAGGTCGGCCATCAGCGCTTCGGCTCCCAGCACGCGAGGTCGAGGATCGACCCCTCCCGCTCGTCGGCCCACCGGGGCTGCACCCGCATGCCCGTGGACATCGCGTCGACCGATCCGGCGTCGACCGCCTGGAGGAAGCTGACGTCGGCGCCGTCGGGGCGCACGAGCGCCCACGCGAACGGCCGGTCGAGCGGGTGCTTGGGCATCGGGTGGCGCACCCACGCCCACGTCTCGACCACCCCGCCGGGACCGACCTCGACGAGCTCGTGCAGGTCCTCCCCCGTCACGGGGTCGTGCTCGGTGGGCGGCACGAGGACCCGGCCGTCCGAGCCGCGGATGCCGAGCAGCACCCGCTCTCGGAGCCCGGTCAGGAACGCGCCGATCACCGGACCGGTGGTCCGCGAGAACGGGTACTCGATCACGAGCGGTGCGGTGAGCACCTCCCCCGGCGGGGCCGCATCGGCCATCTGGTCCCCCTCGTGTGCACGTCGACCGTCGGTGTCCTGACGGTCTATCAGATCCCCGCCGGTGCCCCGCTCCGGCCCCCTCCTTGTCGCGGTGGCCGGCAGCAGCCATGATCTGACGGACCGTCAGACGTCACCGGGGGGACACGCACGCGATGTCAGGCTTCTACCGCTACGCCCAGGACGATCCCGACCACGTGGCGGTGGTCGACCCCGACGGCACCGAGCACCGGGCGGGCGACGTCCTGGCCCGGGCCAACCGGTGGGTCCACGCGCTGCGCAAGGTGGGCCTCGGCTACGGCGACACCGTGGCTGCGGTGCTGCCCAACGGGCTGGCCCCGGTGGAGCTCTACCTCGCCGCGCTGCAGGCGGGCTTCTACTACGTGCCGATCAACTACCGCCTCGCGCCCGGCGAGATCGCGTACATCCTGCGCGACGCCGAGGCGAAGGCGGTGGTCAGCCACGCCCGCTTCGCCGAGGTGGCCTCGGCGGCGGCCGATGAGGTGGGCATCCCGTCGGCCGCTCGCTTCGGCCACGGGCCCGTCCCGGGGTTCCGGCCCGTCGACGACGCGCTGGCCGAGCAGCCCGCCGACCTGCCGGACGACCGGGCCGCCGGGGCCGCCATGCACTACACCTCTGGCACCACGGGCAAGCCGAAGGGGGTGAAGCGACCCCTGTCGTCGTTCGGAGCGGACGAGACGGCGGAGCTGTTCACCGGGTTCTTCGCGCTCTTCGGGATCCCCCACCGCGAGGACCAGGTCCACCTGTGCACCTCGCCCAACTACCACACCGCGGTCACCACCTTCGCCGGGAACGCGCTGCACGCCGGCCACACCGTCGTGTTCATGGACAAGTGGGACCCCGAGGAGACCCTCGCCAAGATCGAGCGGTACCGGGTGACCCACACGCACATGGTCCCCACGCAGCTGCACCGGATGCTGCAGCTGCCCGACAAGGTGAAGGCCCGCTACGACGTCTCGTCGATGCGCTGGGCGATCCACGCCGCCGCGCCCTGCCCGATCGACGTGAAGCGCAAGATGCTCGACTGGTGGGGGCCGGTGATCTGGGAGTACTACGCGGCCACCGAGGGCGGCGGCATGACCGCCACCCCCGAGGACTGGGAGCGCTTCCCGGGCACGGTGGGCAAGCCGTGGGCGATCTCCGAGGTGAAGGTCTGCGACGACGACGGCAACGTCCTGCCCCCCGGCCAGCCCGGCACGGTGTGGATGCGGATGGGCGGCCAGGACTTCGAGTACAAGGGCGACCGGGCCAAGACCGACGCCAACCACGATGCCGAGGGGTTCTTCACCGTCGGCGACGTCGGGTACCTGAACGAGGAGGGCTACCTCTTCCTCTGCGACCGCAAGAGCGACATGATCATCGCCGGCGGCGTGAACATCTACCCGGCCGAGATCGAGGGGGAGATCCTCGCCCACCCCGACGTGGGCGACGTCGCCGTGTTCGGCATCCCCGACGACGACCTGGGCGAGCAGATCAAGGCCGTCGTGGAGCCGGCGGCCGGGGTCGAGCCCGGGCCTGCGCTGGCCGAGTCGATCATGGAGCACCTCCGGGGCCGGCTGGCCAAGTTCAAGTGGCCCCGCTCGATCGACTTCGTCGACGAGCTCCCCCGGGAGCCCACCGGCAAGCTGCTCAAGCGCCAGCTCCGGGACCCCTACTGGGAGGGGCGGGACCGGGCCATCTGAGCGGCCCGGGGCTCAGCCGAGGTGGTCGCAGAGCACGTGGGCGGCCGCCTCGAGCTCCTCGGCCACCCAGCCGAGGTCCCCGACCCCGTTGCGCCAGGCGATCAGGCAGGAGAACCAGACGTGGCCGAGCACCTTCGAGATGACGGCCTCGGTGTCGGGGGCCACGTCGTCGGGGAACGCCTGGGCCAGCACCCGCAGGAGCAGGTCGGTGACGGCGGCGAACGAGCTCGCCGCCCGCCGGTCGTCTGACACGAGCGCGGTGATCACCGCCTCGGACAGCTGCGGTTGGCGCTCCATCGTGGCGATCGCCCGGCGCAGCACGTCGCTGACCCGCTCGGCCGTGGTGGCTCCCTGCGGGCCACGGCGGGCCAGGCGCCGCTCGAGGTCCTCCATCCACTCGACCATGGCCGCGCCGAGGAGCGCGTCCTTGGAGGGGAAGTACCGGTAGATCGTCCCGAGCGCGACGCCCGCGGTGGCGGCCACGTCGCGCATCTGGACGGCGTCGTAGCCCCCGTCGGCGGCGAGGCGCAGCGCAGCCTGCAGCACGCGCTGGCGGCGGGCGGCCTGGCTGTTCGTCAGCGTGGTCGGGGCGGGACCGGGCACCCCAGGAACCTACCGTCGGCTCCGGGTCAGCTCGCGATAGGGAACGGCGCGGTCGGCCCGGGGCTCGGGCGGCAGGCCGAGCACCCGCTCCCCCACGATGTTGGCCTGGATCTGGTCCGAGCCCCCCGCGATGCGCAGCGAGGGCGCGTGCAGGAACTTCGTCGTCCACACCCCGCCGGCGGGCAGGTGCTCGCCGGCCAGCATCCCGGTGGCCCCCTGCACGTGGAGCGCGGTGCTGGTCAGGTGCTGCATGTAGCGGGCGTAGGCCAGCTTCACCACCGAGCTCTCCGGGCCCGGGCGGGTCCCCTTGCTCAGCGCGGTCAGCGACCGCAGCCGCAGGAAGCGCAGCAGCTCGCACCGCAGGTGGGCCTCGACCAGCGCCTGGCGCACGAGCGGATCCCGGTCCTGGCCCCGCTGGCGGGCGAGGTCGATGAGCCCGGCGGGGTCGGCGCCGCCGGAGCCGCCGGCGATGGCGCCGCGCTCGCTGACCAAGGTGGTCTGCGCCACCCGCCACCCCTCGCCGGGCGCGCCCAGCACGTGGGCGTCGGGGATCCGCACCGCGTCGAGGAACACCTCGCTGAAGTGGGCGTCGCCGGTCATCTGCCGCAGGGGCCGGATCTCGATCCCCGGGGTGGACATGTCGAGCAGGAAGCAGGTGATCCCGCGGTGCTTCGGCGCGTCGGGGTCGGTGCGGGCGAGGAGGATCCCCCACTCGGCCCGGGTGGCGTTGGAGGTCCACACCTTCTGGCCGGTCACCACCCAGGCGTCCTCGTCGCGCACGGCTCGGGTGGCGAGGTTGGCGAGGTCCGAGCCGGCCTCGGGCTCGCTGAAGAGCTGGCACCACAGCTCGTCGCCCCGCAGCATGGCGGGCAGGAAGCGGGCCTGCTGCTCGGGGGTGCCGTGGGCGAGGATCGTCGGACCCACCATGCCGATGGCGATGGCGAACGCGGCGCTCGACACGCCGAAGCGGGCCTGCTCCTGGTTGAAGATCGCCTGCTCGATGGGTCGGCCGCCTCGCCCGCCCGCCTCCTTGGGCCAGGTGATCCCGGCCCAGCCCCCCTCGTAGAGGGTGCGCTGCCACGCCCGGCAGCGGGCCACGTACTCCTCCTCGCCGTAGGCCGACGTCCAGATCCCGGCGGAGAAGTCGTCGGGGTGGCCCTTGGGGATGGCGTTGGCCTCCAGCCAGGCCCGAGCTTCGGCCCGGAACGCCGCCTCCTCGGGGGTGTCGTCGAAGTCCACGGCCCGCAGACTAGAACACGTTCTACTCCGGCCGGTCGGGGCGGTCTGCGGGCCGCCGCGTCGGGGTAGGCGGGGCGGCGTGAAGCTGCTCCAGACCCTCGCCGCCTTCGACGCCGCCCTCGACTGGCCCTTCGACGACGACGAGATGCTCGACCACCCCGCCGAGGGCGCCGACGGCGTCGACGCACCCGCGCCGGAGCTTGCCGCGCCCTAGCCCGTCAGTCCTCGATCTGGACGTGGGCCCGATCGGCCCGGATCGGCGCGATGAGCTCCTCAGCCACCCGCACGTGGGCCGGGTGGTCGACGTAGGCCTGGTAGCCGCGGGCGTCGTCGAAGCTGGCCACGACGGCGAAGTCCCACCGGCCCGGACCGAGGCCGAGGTCGGGCCCCACGGCGTAGGAGCGGATCGTCGGGACCTGCCCGGGCAGCGCCTCGAGCGCCTCGACCACCTCGGCCACCTGCTCGTCGGTGACGCCCTCGACCCAGCGGAACAGCGCGACGTGACGGATCATCGCCGCACCCTACGCCGCCGCGTCAGACATCCCACGTGCGGGTGACGTCAAGCGGCGAGGTCTTGCCGGTGCGCCCAGGCGAGGTCTTCGTCGTAGAGCGTCCGGGTGCGGAGGCAGCCGTGGAGGATTCCGACGAGCCGGT
>DATGRC010000274.1:0-15917 GCA_035303865.1 Acidimicrobiales bacterium | reverse complement strand
GCCCGCCGTCGCGGGGATGCTGTCGGTGTTCGACTGCGCCGGCGTCGCCGACGGCGCCGCGGCCGCGATCGTGTGCCGAGCCGAGGACGCTCACCGCTACACGGACAAGCCGCTCTACGTGAAGGCGCTCAGCTTCGTGGCCGGCAACGGCCGCGGCGTCACCGACCCGGCCTACGACTACACGACCTTCCCCGAGATCGCCGCCTGCGCGGCGGACGCCTACGCCCAGGCCGGCATCGCCGACCCGCGCGCCGAGCTGGCCATGGCCGAGGTGCACGACTGCTTCACCCCGACCGAGCTCGTGCTGATGGAGGACCTCGGCTTCAGCGAGCGGGGCAGCGCCTGGCGCGACGTGCTCGACGGCACCTACGACCTCACCGGCGACCTGCCGGTCAACCCCGACGGCGGCCTCAAGTCCTTCGGGCACCCCGTCGGCGCCAGCGGCCTGCGCATGGTGTTCGAGGCCTGGCTGCAGCTGCGCGAGGAGGCGCCCCCCGAGCGCCAGATCGCCACGGTCCCCGGCCGCACCCTGGCCCTCACCCACAACCTCGGCGGCTACCCGGGCGAGATGGTCAGCTTCATCAGCATCCTCGGCGTCTGACGGTGCTCGTCGCCGTGCCAGCATCCGGTCGTGGGGTCGACCGCTCGCCGCAACGCCTACGACCGGTCCCGGTCTTCCGCCTCGTCCCCGACGGGGCCGCGCGCCGAGCGCTGATCACCGGCGGCTGACGCTCCTCGCTCCCGCTTGCCCGTCTGGTCAGTGGGGGTGCACGCCCGTGTGCCGCCCGCACCCCCGCCCGTGGGCAGGAGGTCGAGCACGGACGGCGAAGGTCGCACGATGCGACTGGGGAGCGCACTCGTGGTGGGGGCCGCGCTGGCGTGCGGCGTGGCAACGATGCCGTCGGCATCGGCGCAGGTGGGGTCGGACGTGGGCGACGTCGGCGTCGCCGTGGCGCGCCAGGTCTGCGAGCAGCTGTGGCTGGAGGGCGTGTGCGAGGCGGTGGGGCACCCCGATCCCGCCTACCGGAGCGAGGAGGACCCCTCCACCGGGCCGCTCGAGCTGCGCATCGGCGCGGTGCACGAGCACAGCGGCTACTCCGACGGCGATCCGGACACCCGGCCCGCCGACTACTTCCGGGCCGGCCGGGAGGGCCGCAACGAGCACCGCGACGGGCGCGACACCGGCGTGGCGGTGGACTTCGTGCTCGGCAGCGAGCACTCCGACAACGAGAAGCTGCCCGTCACCACCGCGAAGGTGTGCATCGACCTGAGCAGCGTCTCCGACGGGCTCGCCACCCTGGACCTCGAGGCGATCCTGCCCCCGCTGAGGTGCAGCAACGTCGAGCACGCCGACCACTACCGCAAGTGGGCGGAGGCCCTGGCCCAGGCGATCGAGGCCACCGAGGTGGACGAGGACGGGCACCACGTCGGCTTCACCGCCATGCGGGGCTTCGAGTGGACCAACGACTACTACAACCACCTCGGCGTCTACTTCTCCCGCAACGTCGTCAACGCCAAGCTGGACGGCAGCTACCTGTCGATGGACGTGATGTGGGACTGGCTGCGCCGCCCACCGGAGCGGGGCGGCGGCGCCGACGCCCTCGTGGTCTTCAACCACCCCGGCGGCAACCCGGCGCTCACGCCCTTCGACGGCGACCTGCCCCACAACGTCCTGCTGCAGGAGCTCCTCGGCGGCGCCAACTGGGACGACGTCGCCTACGTGCCCGACGTCGACGACCGGGTGATCGGCATCGAGGTCAACCGGGGCGACGACCTCGCCTGGTACGTGAGGGCCCTGACCAGCGGCTGGCACCTTGGGCCGGTGGCGGCCGAGGACGAGCACGAGCGGGCGTGGTCGTCCTCGGAGGACGGCAAGACGCTCGTGCTCACCCGGGGACGCAGCCCGCGGGACTACTACCACGCCTTCCACCAGCGCCGGACGATCGCCCTCGGCGCCGACCTGGTCGGGGGTGCGCCGGGCGAGCGGGCCACCTTCCCGCAGCTCCACTACTGGGCCGGGGCGCCCGACCGCCAGGACCCCGCCGCCACGCCGCTGGGCGGGATCGTCGACGCGGCCCGCACCACGCTGCGCCTCGACCTCGACGGGCTCCCCGAGGGAAGCCCGGTCGTGCTCGTCACGAACGCCGCCCCCGAGCCGATCGCCCTCGGCGTCGTCGACGGGTCCGGTCGCCTCACCGCCACCCACGAGGCGACCGCCCACGAGACCGAGGAGCGGTGGTGGTTCGCCGTGGTGTGCCCGCCGGGCACCGCGGACTGCGGCACCGGCGAGTCCTACAGCGCCGTCACCGCGCCGATCTGGCTGCGACCCACCCCGATCGGCGACGAGGTCGTCGACGGGATCCCGCCGCCCGGCGCCGGCGCTGCGAGCGCCGCCTCGGGCGCGTCGGCCGTCGAGGCCCCCGGCCCTGCCGCGCGCGGCGCTCAGCCCGCCGGCGAGGACGCGGCGGGCCTGGCCGTCACGGCGGCCGCGCACACCGAGGCCGCCCGGCTGCCGGCCACCGGCGGCGCACCGCTCCTCGTGCTCGGCGCCGTGCTGCTCGTCGCGGCCGGCGGGACCTGGGTGCTGCGCCGCCCCGCCTGAGCCCCACCGTCGACCCCCGTCGGGTCGCCGCCTCCTACGCTGCGCCGCCATGCACCTGCGGATCGAACGGGTCCACGCCCGCGGCGAGGCGCCCGACGCCATCGAGGTGGCGTGGGCGCAAGGCGGCGAGGTCGTGCGCTGGAGCCTGGCCAACACCGGGGTCGCGGCGGTGGCGGTGGACTCGGTGGCGCTCGTGGCCCGGCTGGAGGGCGCCGTCGAGCCGCTGCAGGTCCTATGCCACGGGTACCAGTCGTGGAGCCCCACCCGGGTGCGCACGTTCCGGGTGGACCAGGACCCCTCGCGGGCCGACGGGGTGCCCGCGCTCGTGCTGGGCATGTACCACGCCGACCCCGCCGTGGCCGAGCCCGACGAGCTGCGCAGCGAGCTGGTGACCGTGCTGCGCGACGCCACCGGGAGGATGCTCGTGGTCGGCTTCCTCGGCGCCTCCGAGCACGACGGCACGATCCGGGTGCGCCCGGCTCGGGACGGCTCGGACGTCATCGAGGTCTGGCTCGAGGCCCACCTCGGCGGCGCCCAGCTCCCCGTCGGGGACGAGCGGCTGCTCCACGAGGTGTGGATCGCCGAGGCCGAGGCCGACTTCGCGCCGCTGCTCGACGCCTGGGCCGGGCGCGTCGGGCAGGCCGCCGGCGCCCGGGTGGCCGCGCCGTACCAGGTGGGCTGGTGCTCCTGGTACCACTACTTCCACGACGTGTCCGAGGCGGCGCTGCGGGCGAACCTGGCCGAGGCCGGGCGCTGGCCCTTCGAGGTGTTCCAGCTCGACGACGGCTACCAGCCCGCGATCGGCGACTGGCTCCGCACGAACGACCGGTTCCCCACCCCGCTCGACGGGATCGCGGCGGCGATCGCGGCCGAGGGCTGCACCCCGGGGATCTGGCTGGCCCCGTTCCTGGCCGCCCCGGAGAGCGAGGTGGCCCAGGCCCACCCGGGCTGGTTCGCCCACCGCGGCTCGCACCGCCTGGCCGGGATGCTGAACGACGGCTGGGGCGGCTGGGTGCACGTGCTCGACACCACCCACCCGGAGGTGCAGGCCCACCTCGAGGCGGTGGCCGCCGAGCTCGTCGGGCTCGGGTACCCCTACCTGAAGCTCGACTTCACCTACGCCCCCTCGCTGCCCGGCACCTACCACGACCCCACCCAGACCCCCGCCCAGCGGGTCCGAGCCGGCTTCGAGGCCATCCGCCGCGGCGCTGGCGACGACGCCTTCCTCCTCGGCTGTGGGGCCCCGCTCGGCCCGACGATCGGGCTGGTCGACGGGATGCGGATCGGCCCCGACGTGGCGCCGCGCTGGGCACCGAGCCCCGACGCCTGGGCGCCACCGGGCCACGAGGGCGTGATGCCGGCCACGGTGAACGCGTGGCGGAACACGCTGGCCCGCTCCTTCATGCACCGGCGCCTCTGGCTCAACGACCCGGACTGCCTGATGCTGCGCACCGCGCACACCGAGCTGACCGCCGAAGAGGCGCGGGCCTGGGCCATGGCCGTCGCCGCGTCCGGCGGGATGGCGCTGGTGTCCGACGACCTGTCGCTCCTCGACGACGACGCCCGCGCCCTGCTCGACGAGGTCCTCGCCATCGGCCGGGCGGTCGACGCAGACGCGGCGGCCGACGGGCCACCCCGCTGCCCGGACCTGCTCGACGCCGACCCGCCCACCCGGCTCGTCACCGCGGCCCACGAGCTCGTCGGCGACCCGGCGGCGGGCCTGGCCCACCTCCAGGGCCGCCTCGCCTGACCGGCGATCAGCGGGCGTCGAGCTCGGCGATCCGGCGCTTCGGGGCGGTGAGCCGGTACGAGGCGTCGAGGAGCTCGGCCACCTCGTCCCAGTCCGCCCGCTCGTCGAGGTCGACGCCGATCCACCCGTAGGCGCCGAGGTAGGCGGGGACGAAGCAGCGCTCGTCCTCGAGCAGCGCCTGGTGGTCCTCGGGATCGGGCAGCACCACGAGCGCGCTGGGGTGCTGCACCCAGTCGCCGCCGGCTCGCACCGACGCGCCGTAGTAGGCGAACACCTTCTTGGTGAAGAAGGCGGGCCGACCGTGGGAGACCTTCTCGTCGGCCCCGGGCAGGGCCAGCGCCAGGTCCCGCACCCGGGCCAGGACCGGGTCGTCGTCGTCGAACATCTTCGGGTGGGCCACGTCCCGAACCTACGAGACCCGAACGCCCGGCTGCTCGGCCTCGACCGCGGCGAGGGCGCGGCGGTCGACCTTCTGCATCGGCGTGAGCGGCAGGGCGTCGGCGATGCGCAGCGCCTCGGGGAGCTTGTGGCGGGCGAGGCGGTCGGCGGCGAAGGACCGCAGCGCCTCCAGCGTGGGCGGCCGATCGGGGCGGCGGGGGACCACGACGGCCACGCCGATCTCGCCCATCACGGCGTCGGGGCGGGGCACCACCGCCACCTCGGCCACGTCCGGGTGGTCGGCCAGCACCGCCTCCACCTCGGCGGGGTGCACGTTGTAGCCGCCCCGGATGTACACGTCGGTGACCCGACCGGCGAGGCGCACGTTGCCTCGCTCGTCGATGCAGCCGAGGTCGCCGGTGCGGACCCACCCGCCCACGATCGTCGTCGCCGTGGCCTCCGGGTCCCGCCACCACTCGGACAGCGCGGTGGGGGAGCGGAGCCACAGCTCGCCCACCTCGCCGTCTGGCAGTCGGTCCCCGTCGGGAGCCCGGACCTCCACCTCGATGCCGCCCCGGGGCTTGCCGACGGTGCGCTGCTCCTCGTCGTCGGCGTCGAAGGCGGTGCCCGTGCCGCAGCCCCCGGACTCGGTGGACGACCAGCGGATCGAGTAGCCGGGAGCCAGCCGGCGACGGGCTTCGCGGACGAGGCCGAGCGGCGAGGCGGCGGCGCCGACGACGAGCGCCTGCAGGCCGGACAGGTCGTACGCGTCGAGGTCCTCGCGCAGGAGCAGCGCCACCTGGGGGGCGACGGCGCCGAGCGTGGCGATGCGGTGCTCGGCCACGGTGGCCAGCACGTCGGCCGCCCGCCAGCGGGCCAGCACGTGGGTGGTGGTGCCGAGGCGGAGGTGCCACGGCAGCTTCGTCATGAACCCGACGTGGGCGAACTGGGTGCTGGCCAGCATCGGGGTGGGCGGCGCCGCAGGATCACCCCAGGCGTCGCCGGCGTCGATGCGGGTCACGGCGGCCAGCTGCCGCTCGCGGAACAGCGCGCCCTTCGGCTGGCCGGTGGTGCCGGAGGTGAAGACGAGCGCGACGGGCCGATCCGGGTCGTCGGGGAGGGGTGGGACGGGCTCCGGGCGGCGCAGGGCCTCCACGTCGTCGGCGCTCGCGAGCGTGAGCGCCCCCGCGGCGACGGCGGCCACCGCGTCCTGCTCGGGCGGGGCCAGCCGGGGGTTGACCCCCGCGGCGATCGCGCCGACCTTGGCCGCCGCTGCGTACGCCACCACGTAGGCGCTGTCGGAGGGCAGGCGCAGCACCACCACGTCGCCGGGCCCGATCCCGGCGGCCCGCAGCCCGGCCGCCACCTCGTCGGAGCGCTGGTGGAGCGCGGCGTAGGACAGCCGCGCCCCGTCGGGGTCTACGAAGGCGCTGCGATCGCCGAAGCGGACGGCGGCCGCCCGCACGGTCGCGGCCAGCGTCACGCCGGCACCGTCCCCCTGGCCCCCATGGGCGTCGACGCTACCGCCCCTGACGGGCCGTCAGCGCCGATCGCCTGTCAGCCGCGCACCGGGCAGCGCCATGATCGGAAGGTGACCGACCTGCGCTGGGCGCCGCCGACGCGCGCCGACGATGCCGAGTGGGCCGGGCTGCTCGCCGCCATCGAGGCGGCGGACGGCTTCGGCGAGGCGTACGGGCCCGAGGAGCTCGACGCCGAGTGGGCGTCGGTGTGGGCCCGCCCTGAGACCGACGCCGTCTTCCTCTGGGACGGCCCGGCGCTCGTGGCGTTCGGGTGGCTGCGGTGCCAGCTCGGCGGGGCCGACGGGCACCGCATCGACCTGTGGGGCGGGGTCCACCCGGACCGCCGGCGGGAGGGCATCGGTGCGGCGCTGCTGCGCTGGCAGGTCGACCGGGCCCGGGCCATCGCCGGTGCGCTCGACGACCCCGACGGCACGAGCATCCGCCTCACCGCCCGGGCCGACCACGACGACCGCCTCGCCCTGGCCGCCCGCTTCGGCTTCCGCCCCCTGCGCCGCTTCCACGAGGTGGCCCGACCCGCCGCGGGGCCGCTCCCGCCGGCGGCGCCGGTGCCGGGCCTGGCGCTGCGGTGGTGGGGCGACGACCTCGACGGGCCCACCCGAGCCGCCCACGCCGAGGCGTTCGCCGCCCACTGGGGCGAGGAGCCGCGGACCGAGGCCGAGTGGCGCCAGTGGTACACGGGCCACCGCGGCTTCCGGCCCGACCTGTCGGCGGTGGCCGTGGACGACGGCGGGACGGTGGCGGCGTTCGTGCTCACCGCCGCCTACCCCCGCGACTGGGCGGTCGGCGCCGCGCCGGTGGAGGCGTGGATCACCTCGGTCGGCACCCGTCCCGCGTGGCGGCGTCGCGGCGCCGGCCGCTGGCTGCTCACCGAGGTGCTCGGCGCGATCGCGACCAGCAGCACCGGGTTTGAGCGGGCGATCCTCGGCGTCGACGCCGAGAACCCCACGGGGGCGCCGGCGCTCTACGAGGCGCTCGGCTTCCGCCCGGTCCGCACCGTCCTCACCCTCGCCGTGTCCGGCTGAGGTCGAGCCGCTCAGGCCAGGCCGAGCATGCGGCGGGCGTTGCCGCGCATGATCTTCTCGACGGCGTCGGTGGGGACCGTGCGCATCAGCTCGGTGGCCACCTCCTTGGTGTGGGGCCACGTCGAGTCCGTGTGGGGGTAGTCGGTCTCGAAGGTGATGTTGTCCACGCCGACCACGTCGAGGCTGTCGATGCCGTGCTGGTCCCGGAAGAAGCAGCCGTAGATCTGGCGGTAGTAGTAGGTGGACGGCGGCTCCGGGACGAGGTCCCGCACGCCGCCCCAGGCCCGGTGCTCCCGCCACACGTCGTCGGCTCGCTCGAGGATGTAGGGGATCCAGCCGATCTGGCCCTCGCTGTAGGCCAGCGTCAGGTCGGGGAACTGCACGAGCTTGCCGGAGAAGAGCCAGTCGCTCATCGACGCCATCGCGTTGCCGAAGCTGAGCGTGGCCGCCACCGCCGGCGGGGCGTCGGCCGAGGTGGCCGGCATCCGCGACGACGACCCGATGTGCATGCAGATGACGGTCTGGGTCTCGGCGCAGGCGGCCAGGAACGGGTCCCACTCGCCGGAGTGGATCGACGGCAGCCCGAGGTGCGGCGGGATCTCGCTGAAGCACACCGCTCGCGCGCCCCGGGCGGCGTTGCGGCGCACCTCGTCAGCGGCCAGCTGGGCGTCCCACAGCGGGACGATCGGCAGCGGGAGCAGCTCGCCGGGGAAGTCCCCGCACCACTCCTCGATCATCCAGTCGTTGTAGGCCCGGATGCAGGCCAGGCCGAGGTCGCGGTCCTTGGCCTCGGTGAAGGTCTGGCCGCAGAAGCGGGGGAAGGTGGGGAAGCACAGCGAGGCCTCGACGTGGTTGGCCCGCATGTCCTGCACCCGCGCCTTCGGGTCGTAGCAGCCCGGGCGCATCTCGTCGTAGGTGATCGGTGACATCGTCATGTCGTCGCGGTCGAAGCCCACCGCGGCCACGTGGCGCTTGTGGATGTAGACGAGGTCCTCGAAGATCCAGCAGTCGGCCTGGGGGCCGTCGGGGTCGAAGGTCTGCTCGTACTGGCCGCCGCCGATGTGGCGCATGTGGCCGATGCCCCGCCGCTCCACCCGCGGGCCGCGCTCGCGGTACTTGCTGGGCAGCCACCGCTCCCACACGTGCGGCGGCTCCACGACGTGGTCGTCCACGCTCACGATCGTGGGGAGCTCCCAGCCCTCGGGCCGCGGCGCGTCGGAGCGAGTGGAGGAGGGGTCGGTGACGGTCATGCGAGGGCTCCCGTGCAGATCTGACGGTGTGTCAGATCCTAGGTCGAAGCCGGGGGCGGCAGCCACCGGGCGTTGACAGATCGCTGAACGGCGTTCATACGCTGAACATGGTTCACGATTCGGTGAGCGGCGCCCCTGAGGGCCGCCGCGCCCGCAACCGCCTGGCCCGGCACCGCGCCTTCCTCGAGGCGGCGCTGCGGATCGCCACCGAGGAGGGGCTGCCCGCGCTCACGATGCAGCGCCTGGCCGCCGAGGCCGACGCGGCCGTCGGCGCGGTCTACACGTACTTCCCGTCGAAGGGGGCGCTCGTCGCGGAGGTCCAGCGGGAGGCGGTCGAGCGGCTCACGGCCAGCTACCTGCAGCTCCGGCCCCGGGTGGAGGACCAGGTGGCCGACGCCGCCCCCGAGCCCGCCGCCCTGGCCCACCTCGTGGGGTTCGCCCGTTACATGATCGACAGCGTCGAGGTCCTGCCCCAGGAGCAGCGCCTCCTCCAGCAGCTCGTGGCCGACGCCGACGAGCTCGTCCCCACCGAGGAGGGCGCCCGCGTGCTGCCAGCCGTGCTGCGCCTCCTCGACCTGGCCCGCCAGCGCTTCGCCGTCGCCGTCGAGGTGGGCGCCCTGGTCCCCGGTGACCCGATGGAGCGCACGGTGGTGCTGGCGGCCGCGCTCAACGGCGTGCTCCAGCTCGACAAGCTCGCCCGCTGGGACCCGGACCTGCTCGACGCCCGCCGCCTGGCCCGATCCCTGGTCGACGACCTGCTCGCCGGCTGGGGGGCGGACCCGGCCCACCTGGCCGCGGCCCACGCCGCGATCGACCGCCTCGCCCGCCGCCGACCGCTCGTCGAGCGCGTCGACGCCGCCCCCTCCTCCCTCGACCCGACCGAAGGAGCGCTGACGTGACCGCCGCCGTCGCCCTGTTCCTCGTGGCCTTCCCGTTCTGGACCCTCGCCGAGTACGTGCTGCACCGCTTCCTCATGCACGCGGCGAGGGGTCGCGGCCTCGCCTCCCGTGAGCACCTCCGCCACCACGCCGAGCGAGACTCGATCCTCGAGTCGTGGCAGCTGGCCTGGACCGGTGTGGTGCTCGTCGGCGCCGGGCTCGGCGCGGCCGCGGTCGCGGCCGGGGCCGGGCCCGCTGGCTGGGCGCTCGGCGCCGGGTGGGTGGCGGCCTACGGCGTGTACGACTGGATCCACTGGCGGGCCCATCGCCGGCCGGTGGCCAACCGGTACGAGCGGTTCGTGCGCCGCCACCACTTCCACCACCACTTCGGTCGCCCGCTCGCCAACCACGGGGTGACCACGCCGATCTGGGATCTCGTGTTCGGCACCTACGAGCGCGTCGAGGGCCCGGTGCGGGTGCCCCGCCGGCTGGCCATGGTCTGGCTCGTCGACGAGCGTGGCGACGTGCGGCCCGAGTACGCGGGCGACTACGTGCTCGTCGGTCGCCGCCCGAGCGACGAGCGCCAGCGGGAGCTGGACCGAGCCCGGGCCTTCGCCAACCTCGCCCCGGAGGTCTGACCCGGGCTCGCCGCCGGCTCGGCTCCGACCTGACGGAGCGTCAGATATCGTGCCGGGCGTGGGGGAGCAGCCAGCAGCGCGCGACACCGGCGTCCGGGGTGACCGCCGGTGGGGGACGATCCCCAACCTGGCCCGCTCGGCCGCCGAGCGCTTCGGTGCCGACGAGGCGATCGTCGACGGCGACGTCCACCTCACCTTCGCCGACCTGTGGGCCGACGCCCGCCGGGCCGGTCGGGCCTTCGTGGCCGCCGGGGTCGAGCCGGGGGACCGGGTGGCGATCTGGGCGCCCAACGTCCACGAGTGGGTCGTCGCCCTCCTCGGCCTCCAGGCTGCGGGGGCCGTCGTGGTCCCGATCAACACCCGGTACAAGGGCGACGAGGCCGCCTACCTGCTCCGCACGAGCCGGGCCAAGGTGCTCGTCGGGGTCGACGGGTTCCTCGGGACCCACCACCTCGCCCTCCTCGCGGGCCACGACCTCCCGCACCTCGAGCGCACCGTGGTGCTGCGCGGCACCGGCCCGGGCGGCGCCCAGCCGTGGGACGCGTTCCTGGCCGAGGGCGACGCCGTGCCCGACGCCGACCTCGACGCCCGCCTGGCCGCCCTCGGGCCCGACGATGTCAGCGACATCCTCTTCACGTCCGGCACCACCGGGAACCCCAAGGGCGTGGTGTGCACCCACGGGCAGACCCTGCGGGGCTACGCCGACTGGGCCGCCATCGTCGGGCTGCGCCGCGACGACCGCTACCTCGTGGTCAACCCGTTCTTCCACTCGTTCGGGTACAAGGCCGGCATCGTCGCCGCCCTCACCGTGGGCGCCACGATCGTCCCCCAGGCGGTGTTCGACATCCCGCAGGCCATGGCCAACGTGGCCGCCCACCAGATCACCGCGCTCCCCGGCCCGCCGGCCATCTACCAGACATTCCTCAACCAGCCGGACCTCGACCGCGCCGCGCTGTCGAGCCTGCGCCTCGCCGTCACCGGCGCCGCGCCCGTGCCGGTGGAGCTCATCGAGCGCATGAAGGCCGAGCTCGGCTTCGAGACCGTCGTGACCGCCTACGGGCTCACCGAGGCCTGCGGCATCGTCACCGTCTGCTGGCCCGACGATCCCCCCGAGCGGATCTCGGCCAGCTCGGGCCGGGCCATCCCCGGCGTGGAGGTGCGCGTCGTCGACGATCACGGTCACGAGGTCGAGCGGGGGCAGCCCGGCGAGATCGTCGTGCGGGGCTACAACGTGATGCGGGGCTACTTCGAGGACCCCGAGCGCTCCGCGGAGGCGGTCGACGCCCACGGGTGGCTGCGCACCGGCGACATCGGGACGATGGACGCCCACGGGTACGTGGCCATCACCGACCGCAAGAAGGACATGTTCATCTGCGGCGGGTTCAACGCCTACCCGGCCGAGATCGAGCGGGTCCTGCTCACCCACCCGGACATCGCCCAGGCCGCGGTGATCGGCGTGCCCGACGAGCGCCTCGGCGAGGTGGGGATGGCCTTCGTCGTGCCCCGCAGCGGCGCCGCGGTGGATCCGGACGAGGTGGTGGCCTGGGCCCGGGAGCGGCTGGCCAACTTCAAGGCCCCCCGGCGCGTCGAGGTGCTCGACGCCCTCCCCGTCAACGCCAGCAACAAGGTGCTGAAGGGCGAGCTGCGGGCCCGCGCTGCCGGCTCGGCCTGACCACCCCTCAGGGCGCTGGGTAGCCTGCGGGCATGGTCCCCCCGCCCCGAGTCGCTGCCGAGCCTGAGCCGTCCGAGGACGCGGCCGACGCCGCCGCGCCCGACGAGGACGAGCTGCGGGCCTCGGACGGCCGGGTCCCCGGCCGACGCGGGCGGGCCACCCGCCAGCGGCTCCTCGACTGCACCCGAGCGATGCTGGCCACCACCGCCTACCGCGACGTGAAGGTCATCGACATCGCCCGGGAGGCGGGCACCTCGCCGGCCACCTTCTACCAGTACTTCGCCGACGTCGAGGCGGCCGTGCTCGTCCTGGCCGAGGACGTCGCCCGGGAGGCCGCGCACCTGAGCGCCATCGTCGAGGACGGCGACTGGGACGAGGCGTCGGCGCCGGCCACGGCGGCCGCCCTCGTCGACGGGTTCCTGCGCTTCTGGGACGACAACCGCCCCGTCCTGCGGGTGATGGACCTGGCCACCGACGAGGGCGACGACCGGTTCCGCAAGATCCGGGTGGGGTTCCTGAACGACATCACCCGGGCGCTGGCCGAGGTGGCCCAGGCCGCTGTGGTGGCCAAGCGCCTCCCCAAGGGGACCGACCCGATGGCCACCGCCGGCGTGCTGGTCTCGATGCTCGCCCACGTGGCCGCCCACCAGTACGGCTTCGAGTTCTGGGGCATCCGCACCAAGCACCTCCGGGCCACGATGGTCCGTCAGCTGGCCTGGGGCATCACCGGCCACCTCCCCGACTGACCCGCCGTGCCCCGCCGCCGCCCGGGTGCGGCTGGTAGAACAGGTTCTCGTTTCTGGCCGGGGGGAGGACGCGTGGCCGACGAGACGGCGATGGGGGAGCAGCGGCTGGCCTTCGGGCTCCAGCTGCCCGTGCAGGCGCAGAGCCCCCGCTTCGCCCAGCCCTGGGAGAGCGGCGCCGGGCTCGACGAGCTCGTCGCCGTGGCCCGGGCCTGCGACGACGCCGGCTTCGCCTACGTCGCCGTGTGCGATCACGTGGCCATCCCCGAGGACCTCGTCGAGGCCATGGGCGCCGAGTGGTGGGACACCGTCGCCACCCTCGCCTACCTGGCTGCCGTCACCCGTCGCGTCCGCCTCGTGAGCCACGTCCACGTGCTGTCGTACCGGCACCCGCTCGCCGTGGCCAAGGCCTGGGCCACGCTCGACGTGCTCTCCGGCGGGCGTGCCGTGCTCGGGGTGGGGGCCGGGCACGTGGCCGGCGAGTTCGCCGCCCTCGGGGTCCCGTTCGAGCGGCGGGGCGCGCTGCTCGACGAGGCCATCGACGCGGTGCGGGCCGCGCTCGGCCCCACGCCCGCCTCCTTCGAGGGCCCCACGTGGACCTTCCGCGGCGTGCACCAGCAGCCGCGGCCCGTCCAGGAGCGGCTCCCGATCTGGGTGGGGGGCTCGTCGCCGGCGGCCATCCGGCGGGCGGCGGAGCGGGGCGACGGCTGGCTGCCGCAGGGCCCGCCGCCCGAGGGCATGGCGGCGGCCATCGACCGCCTCCGGGCGCTGCGGGCCGCCTCCCCGCTGGCCGACGTGCCGCTCACGATCGGTGCGCTGTCGGGCCCGATCCACGTGGGCACCCCCACGGGGGACCTCGGGCGCTGCATGAGCGGACCGCCCGAGCGGCTGGCCGGCTACCTGCGCTCGTTCCGCGACCTGGGCTGCCACCAGGTGCAGGTGGCCTTCGCCAGCCGATCCGCCCGCGAGCTGTGCGACCAGATCGGCGCCTTCGCCGCCGAGGTCGTGCCGCTCGTCCACACCGACTGACCAGCCGACCAGGGGGGACCACGATGCCGGGACTGCTCGAGGGGAAGGTGGCCATCGTCTCGGGGATCGGCCCAGGGATGGGGCGCGACGTGGCGCTGCGCCTCGCCGAGGAGGGGGCCGACCTCGTGCTCGGCGCCCGCACGCGGTCGCGCTGCGAGGCGGTGGCCGAAGAGGTCCGGGCCCTCGGCCGGCGGGCGGAGGCGGTGGCGCTCGACGTGACCGACCCCGACGCCTGCCGGGGCGCCGTGGACCGAGCCGTCGACGCGCTCGGCGGGCTCGACGTGCTCGTGAACAACGCGTTCGCCGACGGCAACCACCGCGCCTTCGAGGACTCCGCCCTCGAGGAGTGGCGGGCCACGATGGAGGTCAACCTGTGGGGGACCCTGCAGATGACCCAGGCCGCGGTGCCCGCCATGAAGGCGCGCGGCGGCGGGCGGGTGGTGATGATCAACTCGATGTCGGCCCACCGGCTGCAGCCCCGCTACGGCGCCTACGCCACCTCCAAAGGGGCGCTCGAGACGGCCACGAAGGCCCTCGCCCTCGAGCTGGGCCAGCACGGCATCCGGGTCAACGGCGTGTTCCCCGGCTACATCTGGGGCGACAAGGTGGCCGCCTACTTCGAGCACGTCGCCGCGCGGCTGGGCATCACCCCGGAGGAGCAGTACCGATCGGTGGCCGACGAGACGGCGCTGCGCTACCTGCCCACGTCCGCCGAGATCGCCGGGTCCGTCGTCTTCTTCGCCAGCGACCTCTCCGCCCCGGTCACCGGCCAGAGCCTAGACGTGAACTGCGGGCACTGGATCGCGTGAGCCGCCGCCCCGTCCCCACCCGCGCCCGGTCTGGCAGCATCACCACGTGACCGACCTGACCATCGGCATCGACGGGCTGCTGCGCTGCTGGTGGTGCGGCGAGGACGAGACCTACGTCGCCTACCACGACCAGGAGTGGGGCGTGCCCCTGCGCGACGAGCGGGCCCTCTTCGAGAAGATCTGCCTCGAGGGCTTCCAATCGGGGCTGTCGTGGCTCACGATCCTGCGCAAGCGCCCCGCCTTCCGCGAGGTGTTCCACGGCTTCGAGGTCGACGCCGTCGCCGCCATGGACGACGACGACGTGGAGCGCTTGGCCGGCGACGCCCGCATCGTCCGCCACCGGGGCAAGATCCGGGCCGCGATCGCCAACGCCCGGGCCGTGCAGGCGATGCGCGAGGCCGGCACCGGCCTCGTCGAGGTCGTGTGGGCCCACCAGCCGCCGCCCCGGCCCGCGCCGCTGGCGCGCCGATCGCAGATCCCGGTCCGCACGGCGGAGAGCGCGGCGCTGGCCGCCGACCTGCGCCGCTGGGGGATGCGCTTCGTCGGTCCCACCACCGCCTACGCGCTCATGCAGTCCGCCGGCCTCGTCGACGACCACCTCGACGGCTGCCACCGCGCCGGGCAGGGCTGATCCCGGCTGATCCCCGCCGTGCCGTCGGCGGCCGCTCAGGTGTGGATGCCGAGGCGGTCGAGGCCGAAGGCCCGGATGGCGTTGCCCCGCAGGAGCTTCCAGGTCTCCTCGTCGGTGAGGCCGGCCTTCGCGCAGATCTCCGCGGCCACCTCCTTCGAGCGGGGGAACGTGGAGTCCGCGTGGGGGTAGTCGGTCTCGAAGCAGATCTGGTCCATGCCGACCACGTCGCGGTTCTTCAGCCCCACCTCGTCGTCGAAGATGCAGCCGTAGATCCGGTGGTGGATGTAGCTCGACGGCGGGTTCGGCAGGTCCGTGCCGAACGAGTTGTCGGCGCGCTCGGCCCATAGCTTGTCGGCCCGCTCGATCACGTAGGGCATCCACCCCACCTGCCCCTCGCTGTAGGCGAGGACGAGGTCGGGGAAGCGCTCGAGGGTGCCGGAGAAGATGAAGTCGAGCATCGACCCCATCGCGTTCGAGAACGTGAGCGTCGAGCTGACGATGAACGGGGCGTCCGGCGAGGTGGCCGGCATCCGCGACGACGACCCGATGTGCATGCACACGACGGTGCCGGTCTCCTGGCAGGCCTGGAAGAACGGGTCCCAGAACCGGTCCTTGTCGTGCACGGACGGGAGGCCGAGGGGGTGGGGGTTCTCCGAGAACGTGACGGCGAAGCACCCGCGATCGGCGTTGCGGCGCACCTCGGCGGCGGCCAGCTCGGCGTCCCAGAGCGGGATCATCCCCAGCGGGATCAGCCGCCCCTGCCCCTCACCGGCCGACCACTCCTCGATCATCCAGTCGTTGTACGCCTGCACGCAGAGCAGCGCGAGCTCCTTGTCCTGGCGCTCGTAGAACGTCTGGCCGCAGAAGCGGGGGAGCGTGTTCGGGAAGCAGATCGACGCCTCCACGTGGTTGGCCGTCATGTCGGCCAGGCGGTCGGCCTGCTTCCAGCAGCCGGGGCGGATCTCGTCGAAGGT
>DATGRC010000273.1:0-2502 GCA_035303865.1 Acidimicrobiales bacterium | reverse complement strand
CGGCCGACGAGTGGGCAGAGACCGAGCTGAAGGCCCGCAACCTGCTCCGGGTCGCGGCAGGATCAGGCGATGGCTGAGCTGGTGGTGTGGATCGACGGCGCGCTCGTGCCCGCCGCGCAGGCCCGGGTGTCCGCCTTCGATCGCGGCCTCCTCCTCGGCGACGGCGTGTTCGAGACCATCCGGGCCGTCGGTGCCGTGCCGCTGGCGGCCCGGCGGCACCTCGCTCGGCTCCGGCGCTCGGCCGAGGGCGTCGGGATCGACCTGCCCTACGACGAGGGCGAGCTCCGAGCCGCGATGGCGGCGGTGCTCGAGCGCATGGACGCGCCGGAGGCTCGGGTGCGGATCACCGTCACCGCCGGGGTCGGGGCCCTCGGCCCGGTGCGCGACGGCGCCGCGCCCACGGTCCTGGTCGCCGCCGGGGTGCTCGAGCCCCCGTCGGCGACCACGGCGGTGTGCACGGTCCCGTGGCCGAGCAACGAGCGCAGCCCCCTCGCCGGCGTGAAGAGCACGTCGCGCGGGGAGGGCGTGGTGGCGCTGGCCCACGCTCGGGCCCGGGGCTGCAGCGAGGCGCTGCACGCCGACACCGCCGGCCGCCTCTGCGAGGGCACCGCGTCGAACGTGTTCCTCGTCCTCGACGGTGCGCTGGTGACCCCGTCACTGGCCACCGGGTGCCTGCCCGGCGTCACCCGGGAGCTGGTGCTCGAGCTCACCGACGCCGAGGAGGCCGACGTGCCGATGTCGGCGCTCGAGCGAGCCAGCGAGGTGTTCCTCACGAGCACGGGGCGGGGCGTCCAGGGCGTCCACCGCGTCGACGACCGCGACCTGCCGGCGCCCGGCCCGCGGACCGCAGCCGCCCGGGACGCGCTGGAGGCGCTGCTGGCCGAGGATCCCGACCCGTAGGCGGCAGGGCTCAGGCCAGCTCGGGCCGGAGGTGCACGACGTCGCCCACGGCGAACGTGCGGCGCTCGCCCTCGAGGGTGTCCACGACGAGGTGACCCCGCTCGGTGATGTCGACCGCGGTGCCCACGACGTCGTCGGGGCCGAGGTCGATCCGCACCCGACGGCCCAGGGTGGCCGAGCGCTCCCGCCAGGCGGCCACGAGCGCGGCGCGGTCGCCGTCCACGAGCCGCCCGTACCAGTGACCGAGCCGGACCAGGAGGGCGGCCAGGAGGTCCTCCCGGTCGACGGGGACGTCGGTGACGTGGTTGCAGGCGACGGCGACGTCGGCCAGCTCCTCGGGGAGGTCCTCGGGCCAGGCGACGTTGATCCCGATGCCGACCACCACGACGACCCGCTCCTCGGGTGCCGGGCGGCGGACGCCGGAGGCAGCGGACGAGCCGGTGGGCCAGTCCGCCTCGGCGAGGATCCCAGCCAGCTTCCGGTCGGGGGCGGAGCCGTCGCCCGGCCAGACGAGGTCGTTCGGCCACTTCACGCCGGGCGCGAAGCCCGCTACCTCCTCCACGGCCTCGGCGGCGGCGAGCGCCATCGCCATCGTGGCGCCCTCGGCGACGCCAGCGGGGGGCCGCAGCAGCACCGACACGAGCAGGCTCGCCCCCGGCGGCGCCGTCCAGCTCCGGCCCGCCCGGCCCCGTCCGGCGGTCTGGTGGTCGGCCACGACCACCACCCCCTCCGGGGCGCCGTGGCGGGCCAGCTCCATGGCATCGGCGTTCGTGGAGCCGGTCTCGGCCACCCACCGCACGTCGGCGAAGCGGGCCCCGGACGTGCCCGCGAGCGCAGATCTGGCACGTCCACCCGGCATGGCTCTAGACACTACGACGTGCTCACCAAGGTCCTCATCGCCAACCGGGGCGAGATCGCCGTCCGGGTCATCCGTGCCTGCAAGGAGATGGGCATCGCCACGGTCGCGGTGTACTCCGAGCTCGATCGAGAGGCGCTGCACGTCCGCCTCGCTGACGAGGCGTACGCGCTCGGCGGCCAGACGGCGGCCGAGAGCTACCTGAACACGGACCGGATCCTCGAGGTGATCGAGCAGTCCGGGGCCGACGCGGTGCACCCGGGCTACGGGTTCTTCTCGGAGAACACGGACTTCGCCCGGGCGATCACGGAGCGGGGCGTGACGTTCATCGGCCCGCCGCCGGAGGCGATCGAGGTCATGGGCGACAAGGTGTCGAGCCGCAAGGCGGCCGAGGGCGCCGGCGTGGCCGGCGTGCCCGGCACCACCGAGTTCCTCACCTTGGCCGACGAGGTCATCGCCTTCGGGGAGGAGCACGGCTGGCCGGTGGCGATCAAGGCCGCGTACGGCGGCGGCGGCCGCGGCATGCGGGTCGTCGACAGCGCTGACGAGGCGGCGGCGGCGCTCGAGTCGGCGCAGTCCGAGGCGCTGAAGGGCTTCGGTCGCGCCGAGTGCTACGTCGAGCGGTACCTGACCTGGCCCCGCCACGTCGAGATGCAGATCATCGGCGACACCCACGGCAACGTCGTCTGGGTGGGCGAGCGCGACTGCTCGGCCCAGCGTCGCCACCAGAAGCTGATCGAGGAGAG
>DATGRC010000272.1:0-2693 GCA_035303865.1 Acidimicrobiales bacterium | reverse complement strand
CCAGGTAGCCGTGCAGGGCGTCGATGACGTGGTAGACGTCCTCGTCGGTGACGTCGAGCCCGGCCTCCTCGGCCCGACCGAGCACGACCGCCACGGCCTCCTCGTCGGCCAGAACGACCTCGGGCGCCTCGCCGTCCGGTGCCGGCACCTCCTCGCCCGGGCCGGCGAGCACGCCGACCGTCCGCAGGTGGTCGAGCTCGGCGAGGATGAGCTGGCGGACGTCGTCGTAGCTGAGCCGGGCCTGGGTCTCGAACGGCACGGCGTCCGCCACGTGCTCGACGGCCTCGTCGACGTCGAGGATCGTCGGCGGCGGCACGTGGCCGAGCCGGAACGTCTCCCGGCCGACGGTCGCCGCGGCGATGGCGAAGACGAGGACGGCGGCCAGCACGGCGAAGATCCACACCACGACCGCGAACGGTAACCCCGGGGCCGGGCGGGTGGGCCAGTCGCCCGACGGGTTCGTCGTGGCGGCCGGCCGCTGGACGGGCGCGCCGGCGCCCGCCGGCGCCGGGCTCGTCGTCGTGGGACGAGCCGGGCGACCGGCGGGCGCCGGGACGGGTCCTCGCCGGGGCGGCGGGCGTCGATCAGATGCCCAGCCGCTGGGCGAGCAGCTCCCGGTGGTAGGTGGGGTCGCCGAAGAGCAGCTCGGACGACTTGGCCCGCTTGAAGTAGAGGTGGGCCGGGTGCTCCCAGGTGAAGCCGATGCCGCCGTGGATCTGGATGTTCTCGGCGGCGGCGTGGAAGTACGCCTCCGAGCAGTAGGCCTTGGCGAGGCAGGCCACCTCGGGCAGCTCGTCGTTCAGCTCGGCGGCGCACCAGGCCGCGTAGTAGGCGGCCGACTTGGCCGACTCGACCTCGAGCAGCATGTCGGCGCACTTGTGCTTGATGGCCTGGAACGAGCCGATCGGGCGACCGAACTGCACCCGGTCCTTGGCGTACTGGACCGACATCTCGAGCACCTTCTGGGCGCCGCCCACCTGCTCGGCGGCCAAGGCCACCACCGCCAGGTCGAGGACCCGGCCGAGCACGTCGCCGCCCTTGCCCTGCTCCCCGAGGAGGGTGGCCGGCACGTTCGAGAACTCGAGCTTGGCCTGCTTGCGCGTCTGGTCCATCGTGGACAGCGGCGTGCGGGTCAGGCCCTCGGCGTCGCCGGCGACACGGAACAGCGAGACGTCGTCGCCCGTGCGGGCGGCCACCAGGACGAGGTCGGCGGTGTGGCCGTCGAGCACGAACATCTTCGTGCCGTTGATCCGCCAGGTGTCGCCGTCCTTGGTGGCGGTGGCCTCGATGCCCGAGAGGTCCCACTTGCCGTTGGGCTCGGTGAAGGCCAACGTGGCGATGGTCTCGCCCGAGGCGATCCCCGGCAGCAGCTCCTTCTTCGCCGCCTCGTCCCCCGAGTGGAGGATCGTGTTGGTGGCGAGGGCGACCGTCGAGAAGAACGGCGCCGCCAGCAGGGCCCGGCCCATCTCCTCGAGGACGACGGTGAGCTCGACGTAGCCGAAGCCCTGGCCGCCGTACTCCTCGGGGATGATCAGCGACTGGAGGCCCAGCTCGGTGGCCATCTGGGCCCAGACCGCCGGGTCGTAGCCCTCGGTGGTCTCCATCAGCCGCCGGACCTCGGTCTCGGGCGACTTGGTCTCGAGGAACTGGCGGGTGATGCGGCGGAGCTCTTCCTGCTCCTCGGAGAATGCGAAGTTCACGGCGTGGTGCCTCCTGGGTGGCTGGACCGCCTGGTCGCGATGTCGGTCCGACGCTAGGGCCGCCGGCGGGCCGCTGCCACCCGCCGTGTGTACACGCGTGCTACGATCCGGCGCGTGGACCGGGTCGGCATCCGCGTGCTGCGCAACAACGTGGCCGCCGTCGTCCGGCGGGCCGCGGCCGGCGAGCGCATCGTCGTCACGGTCGACGGCGTGCCCACCGCCCAGCTCGGGCCGCTGGAGCCGGCGACGGGGCCCACGATCGACGACCTCGTCGCCTCCGGCCTGGTCGTGCCACCCGGCCGGCGCGACCGACCCGGCCCGCCGCCCCCGGAGGACGCCCCGGTCGACATCCGCCCGGGCAGCGTCCTCGACGAGCTGCGGGGTGCCTGACCGGCGGGTGCGCCCGTGACGCTCTTCCTCGACACCTCGGCGCTGGTCCGCCGCTACGTCCAGGGCCCTGGCCGCGAGCTCGTGCTCGACGCGATGGCGGCCGACCCGGTGTGGTGCGCGTCCGCCCTCTGCCGCGCCGAGGCGCTCCTCGCCCTGCACCGCCTGGCGGTCACCCCGAGCCAGCACGCCCGCCTGTGGGGCCACCTGCGCGACGACTGGGACGCGTTCGTCGTCGTCCCGGTCGACGACCGCTGCCTCGCCCACGCGGTCGAGCTCGGCGCCACCTACGGGCTGCGCACCGTCGACGCCGTCCACCTCGCCGCCGCCGACCGGCTGCCGCGGCCGCTCACCTACGTCACCTACGACGGCCGGCAGATCCCCGCGGCCGCGGCGCTCGGCTTCGAGGTGCTCTCCCCGCTCGCCGGCTGACACCCCGCGGAGATGCGCCCGGGGTCCGGGCCGGTGCGGCCCGGACCCCGGGGTTGCTCACGCCGCAGACCCCGGGGCGGCCGGTCCCGGGCTTCTCCCCAAGACCGGAACCGGCTCGCCGCTTTGTGAGGCGACGTGAGCCGTGGCGGTCGGCCCGTCGCACTCGCGGGGCTC
>DATGRC010000271.1:0-5173 GCA_035303865.1 Acidimicrobiales bacterium | reverse complement strand
CGTTGACCCGCGCGACGAGCTCGGCGTCGGTCACCCCCTCGGCGGGGGCGAGCGCGATGACGTTCGGGAGGATCGCCTCGGCGTCGGGGTTCACCGCCCGAGCCGCCTCCTCGAAGGTCTCCCACGAGGTGGTGAGGGTGGGCGTGACCTGGAGCTGGCCCCGATCGACGAGGCCGACCACCTCGACCTCTGGGCCCTCGCCGTCCTGCACGCCGATGGGCACCACGCGGACGCGGTCGCCGATCTCGAAGTCGAGCGAGGTGCCCACCGCCTCGCCGGGGCCCTCCGGCTGGCGGCCGGCGGCCAGCTCGGCCACGCCTCCCAGGGCGTGGTCCTCCACGCCGAGCAGCACGGCGTTGCTCGTCTCGTCGTCGCCGGCCACCTCCACGGTGAAGGTGCCCTGACCGATGCGACCGCTGGCGCCGACGCCCTCCACGCTGCGGATCGTCTCCTCCAGCGGCGGCGGGATGACGCTGCCCTGGAACGTGCGCTGGCCGTCGGTCGCGTACACGAGGACGGGGGCGGACTGCTGGCGGATGGCACCGACGAAGGACGTCACGAGCCCGTCCTGGAGCGCCTGCTGGACGAGGATGAGGAAGACGAGCAGGCCGATGGCGGCGATCAGCAGCCCGAAGCGGGTCTTCGCACGCCGCATCTCTCGCAGGGCGAGGGCCATCGTCGTCTACGCACTCGTCGGGGGGCTCGGGCGCACGGCGAACAGCATGACGGGGCCCTCGGTCCCGCACCAGTCGGGAGGGGCGGCGTGCGAACATCTGGCATGTCCGAACCCGCCCCCGGCGCTCCGGTGTCGGCCGCCGACCACGCCCTGGCGGCTCGGGCGGCCAGCGAGGCGGGGCGGTTCCTTGTCGGCCTGCGGGCCGAGCTGGAGGCGGCCGGCTCGTGGGCCTACGAGGTGGGCGACGAGGGCGATCGCCAGGCCCACCACCTCATCGTCGACGTGCTCCGGCGCGAGCGCCCCCACGACGCGGTCCTCTCCGAAGAGGGCTGGGACGACCTGCGCCGCCTCGACGCGGCTCGGGTGTGGATCGTCGACCCGGTGGACGGCACCCGGGAGTTCAGCGAGCCAGGACGGTCCGACTGGGCCGTGCACGTGGGCCTCGTCGTGGCCGGCCGGCCGGTGGCCGGGGCGGTGGCCCTCCCGGCCCGGGGGCTGACCCTCGGCACGGGCGACCCCCCGACGGTGCCGCCCCGACCGCCCGGACCGCCGCGGGTGGTCGTGTCCCGCACCCGGCCGCCCCGCCAGGCGCTGCAGGTCCGCGACGCCCTCGGCGCCCAGCTCGTGCCGCTCGGGTCGGCCGGGGCCAAGGCGATGGCCGTCGTGCTCGGCGAGGCCGACGCCTACGTCCACGCCGGCGGCCAGTACGAGTGGGACAGCTGCGCCCCGGCGGCCGTCGCGCTCGCCGCCGGGCTCCACGTCAGCCGGCTCGACGGGTCGCCGCTCGTCTACAACCGCCGCGACCCGTGGCTGCCCGACCTGCTCGTCTGCCGACCCGAGCTGGCGGCCGCGGTGCTCGGCGCCGTCAGCGGCTGAGCGGGCGCTCGCCCCTCGACGGAGGGGGGTGACACACTCGCTCCGATGGGGAACGAACCAGAGGATCTGGCCATCGGGAGCTTCTCGTCCGAGGCGCCCTGGATCATCGACCCGGATGCGATCCCCTGGCGGCGAGCCGTGCCGGGGCTGCGGCGGGAGATCGCCCGACGGCTCCCCGAGCTCACCCGACCCCGCCGGCTGCCGCCGGGCGTGCGGGTGGTGCGCACCGTCGCCGCGATCGGCGGCGCGCTCGCCGCCTGGGCGGCCGGCGCCCGCCGCCAGGGGGGCTCCGCCTCCGTGGCCGACCTGTCCCGCCGGCTCCGGCTCGCCGCGGAGGCGCTCGGACCCACGTACATCAAGCTCGGGCAGATCATCTCGTCCGGCGAGGGGATCTTCCCCGCCGAGCTCGTCGCCGAGTTCCGCAAGTGCCGGGACCAGGTGCCGCCGGAGCCGTTCACGGCCGTGCGCGGCGTCGTCGAGGAGGACCTCGGCCAGCCCCTCGAGGCGGTGTTCGCCCGGTTCGAGCCGGTGCCCCTCGCGTCGGCCTCCATCGCCCAGGTCCACCTGGCCACCCTGCAGAGCGGCGAGGAGGTCGTCGTGAAGGTGCAGCGCTCCTCGGTGGCGGACCGGGTGCACCGGGACCTCGAGGTGATGGCCTGGATCGCCCCGTTCACGGTCGGGCGCATCCCGGTGGCCGCGCTGGCCAACCCGCCGGCGCTCGTCGAGCTGTTCGCGGAGACGATCACCGAGGAGCTCGACTTCCGCATCGAAGCGGAGAACATGCTGGAGGTGGCCCGGGCGTTCGCGGAGCTCGACCAGCGCAAGTACGTCGTGCCCCGCCCCCACCCCACCCTCGTGACGCCCCGGGTGCTCGTCATGGAGCGCCTGTCGGGCTTCGCGTTCGACGACGTGGCCGGGATGCAGGGCGCGGGCGTCGACACCGAGGAGGTCGTGCGCGCCGGGATGATCGGGTTCATGGAGGGGGCGCTCATCCACGGCGTCTTCCACGGCGACCTCCACGGCGGGAACCTCTTCGTGCTGCCCGACGGGCGCACCGCCCTGCTCGACTTCGGCATCGTCGGCCGCCTGTCTCAGCCCCGGCGGCTGGCCTTCCTGCGCCTCCTCCTGTCGGCCACGTCGAACGACGTCATGGGCCAGCTAGCCTCCCTCCGGGACCTCGGCGCCCTGCCTCCCGACACGGACCTCGAGGCCGTGGTGCGCGACCTCGGCCTCGACCGACCGGTCGTCGACCCCACCACCCTCGACGCCGACCAGCTCGTCGCCGAGATGCAGCGCACCGTCAAGGCGCTGCTCGGCATCGGGGCCAGGCTCCCCAAGGAGCTGATGCTCTTCATCAAGAACCTGGTGTTCCTCGACGGGGCGATCGCCACCCTCGCCCCGGACCTCGACATCATCGGGGAGATCGGCAACGTCTCGATGCACTTCGCCACCGCCCACGGCGAGCGCCTGGCCGCCGAGCTCGGCATGGACCCCGCCGACTACCAGCTCGACCTGACCGGGGTGCGGGCGAGCTTCGGGCTCGACGAGGACACCGGCGGGCCGGTCACCTACCGGGACCTGCAGCGGCGGCGGGAGGTCATCCGCAGCCGCCTCCAGCGGCGCCCGCGCTGACGCGCCTCGGCCCGCCCGCGCGCCAGACTCGGGGGATGCGCCTGGTGATCGCCCGCTGCTCGGTGGACTACGAGGGACGCCTGTCGGCGCACCTGCCGATGGCCACCCGGCTGATCATGGTCAAGGCCGACGGGTGCGTGGCCGTCCACGCCGACGGCGGTGCCTACAAGCCGCTCAACTGGATGAACGCCCCCAACCGGCTGGCCGAGGAGCCCGGCCGCTGGACGGTCACGAACCCCAAGGGCGAGCAGCTGATCATCACGATCGACGAGGTCCTCTCCGACACGAGCCACGACCTCGGCGTCGACCCCGGCCTCCAGAAGGACGGCGTGGAGGCCCACCTCCAGGAGCTGCTCGCCGCCGCCTGCCACGAGCTCGAGCCGGGGATGGTGCTGGTGCGCCGCGAGCACCGCACCGAGGTCGGCCCGGTCGACCTCCTCTGCCGCGACGCCGAGGGGCGGGCCGTGGCCGTGGAGGTCAAGCGCCACGGCGGCATCGACGGCGTGGAGCAGCTGGCCCGGTACCTCGAGTTCCTCGACCGGGACCCCACGCTGCGGCCGGTGCGGGGGATCCTCGCCGCCCAGGTGATCAAGCCGCAGGCCCGGGCGCTAGCCGCCGAGCGGGGCATCACCTGCGTGGAGGTCGACTACGACGCGCTGCGGGGCATCGAGCGGGCCCAGGCCACGCTCTTCTAGCCCGGCTCCCCGGTCCCGCCCACGACAGGAGGTGGGCCGCCAGGTGTCGAACGCCCTGGGACGCGGGTAGGCCACCGACGGTGGGCCGGCTCGGAGAGGAGACCGCATGGGAGGTGCTGGGCGGGCCATCACGGTCGTGGTGGCCGACGACGAGCCCCACGTCGTCGACTACCTCCGCACCGTGCTGCACCTGGAGGGCTTCGTCCTGCTCGGCACCGCCGCCGACGCCGACGGCGCGATCCGCGAGGTGGACCACCTGCGCCCCGACGTCGTGCTGCTCGACCTGCACATGCCCGGCGGCGGCCTCCACGCCGCCCAGATGATCGGCGCGCTCGTCCCCGATACCCGGCTCGTGTTCTTCAGCGCCGACGCCGACGAGCCGAGCGTCATGCCCCTCTTGAAGACGGGCATCCACGGGTTCGTCGTGAAGGGCTCCCCGCCCGAGCGCATCGCCGAGGCGCTGCGCGCCGCGGTCGAGGGGCACGCCTACCTCGCGCCGGCCGTGGGCCGGGTGGCGATGGGTGCGCTGGCCACCCGCCTCGAGGCCGAGGAGCGCGAGGCGCTGCGCCGGCGGCGCGAGCTCGAGCAGATCGACCAGGTGATCGCCCAGCAGCGCTTCGCCACGGTGGTGCAGCCGATCTTCGACCTGGCCTCCCGCCGCCCGGTGGGGGTGGAGGCGCTCACGCGCTTCTCGGCCGCGCCGGCCCGCACCCCGCTCGAGTGGTTCCTCCGCGCCGAGCGCGTCGGGCGCCGGGTGCCCCTCGAGCTGGCGGTGAGCCGGCTAGCGCTGCGGGCGCTGGAGGCCCTGCCGGCGCCGCTGTCGGTCGCGATCAACGTCTCGCCGGCCACCGTGCTGTCGGGTCGCCTCGACGAGGTCCTCATCGACCAGCCGCTGGAGCGGATCGTGCTGGAGCTCACCGAGCACGCGCCGGTGGAGGACTACGGGGACCTGGCCGTGGCGCTCGAGCCGTGGCGCCAGCGGGGCGCTCGGGTGGCCGTCGACGACACCGGCGCCGGCTACGCCAGCTTCGCCCACGTGCTGCGGCTGCGGCCGGAGCTGATCAAGCTCGACCTCGAGCTCGTGCGCGACGTCCACATCGACCCCGCCCGCCAGGCGATGGCCCGGGCCGTCGTCAGCTACGCCACCGAGATGGGCGTGGACGTGGTGGCCGAGGGCATCGAGCACGAGGCCGAGGCCGAGGTGGTGGCCGCACTCGGTGCCCGCTTCGGCCAGGGCTTCCACCTCGGCCGGCCCCGCCCGCTCGCCGAGCACCTCCCCCTCCTCGTCGACGAG
>DATGRC010000270.1:0-11756 GCA_035303865.1 Acidimicrobiales bacterium | reverse complement strand
CGAAGAGCGCCGACTCGAGGCTGGAGGGCACCCAGTACCGCTCGAGGCCCGGCTCGAGGTACGGGTTGACGACGGCGACCCGCACCCCGCGCTTCTTGGCCAGGTAGAGGTGCTTCATGAGCACCGGCTGGTTGTTGGCCGGGTTGGCGCCCCAGAGCACGACGAGGTCGGTCTCGAGGACGTCTCGCAGCGAGCAGGTGGACGCAGCCACCCCGATCGTCTCCTTGAGCCCGACCGTGGACGGGGCGTGGCACACCCGGGCCGCGGAGTCGACGTTGGCGATGCCGAGGGCCCGGGCCGCCTTGCCGGCCACGTAGTACGTCTCGTTGGTGAGGCCGCGGCTGGTCAGGTAGAGCGCCACCCGCTCGGGGTCGGTGGTGCGCAGGGCACCCACCACGGCGTCGATCGCCTCGTCCCACGAGATGCGGCGGAACCCGGGCTCGCCCCGGCGGCGGCGCATCGGGTACCCGAGCCGGCCGAGGCGGCGCAGGTCCGAGGAGGAGCGCCCCCGGAGCGCGTCGACGTCCTCGAGGACGATCGGGTCGAAGGCGTCGGCCGTGTTGAGCTCGAGCAGCTCGAGGCGGGTGGTGCACAGGTGGACGCCGTCCATCGTCCAGTCGTGGAGGCCGGCCACGCCCAGGGCGCAGCCGTCGCACACGCCCTTCGTGAGCACGTCGAGCGCGTACTTGGGGTGGGCCCGGTTGCGCCACGCCACCTTGGCCATGTCGCGGTAGTGACGGGGCTTCTGGAGCCCGACGCCGTTGGGGCGCAGGCTCACCCAGCCCGACGGCCGCCACCCGGTGAGCTGCTCCCGCCACCCCATCAGCGAGCCTCCGGGCTGTACACGTTGGCGGTGGTGCCAGCGGGGCCGGAGCGCACGAACCCGACGAGGGTCATGCCGGCCAGGCGGGCCGCCTCCACCGCGAGGGCCGACGGGGCGCTGACGGCCACGACGGCGCTGAAGCCCGCCGCCCACGCCTTCTGGACGATCTCGAAGCCGGCCCGGCCGCTGACCCACAGCCCGAGGTCGGTGGCCGGGAGGGCGTCGTCGAGGAGCAGGCGGCCGACGACCTTGTCGACCGCGTTGTGCCGGCCGATGTCCTCCCGGACGACGACCGGCGCGCCGGTGCGGTCGAAGGCGGCGGCGGCGTGGACGGCACCGGTGGCGGCGAAGAGCTCCTGGTCGGCGGCCAGCGCGTCGGGCAGCGAGGTGAGCAGCTCCAGGTCCCACGGCTCCCCCACCGGGATCGGCGCGATGCGCGCCCGCAGCGCCTCCAGCTCGGAGGACCCGCACATCCCGCAGGCCGAGGTGGTGGCCGCCACCCGCGGCTCGGGGGTGGGCGCCAGCCCGCCGGTGTCGACGGAGACGACGTTGAACGCGGTCTCCACGGCGCTGCCGGTGCCGCAGTACCGGCAGGTGCGCACCGGGGCGCCGGCGAGGAGGCCGTCACCGTGGCAGAGGCCGACGGCCAGCTCGAAGTCGTGGCCGGGGGTGCGCATCGTCGTGCCGACGAGGTGCCCGTCGAGGCGGACCTCGAGGGGCTCCTCGACGATCAGCTGGTCCGGGCGCCGACGCAGCGCCCCCGCCTCCCAGCGCTGGGCCATGACCTTGGCGGTGCGTCCACGGCTCACCGCACCGAGGCTAACGAGGTGGTCCGCCCTCGGGGTCCTGCTCGTTGCGGCCCTGCACCCAGGCCCAGGCGAGCAGCCCGAGCAGCGGCACGACGAGCACCCACACCGTGGTGTTCGCCGCCATGAGGGCGAGCAGGACCATGAGGGCGACACCGGCCAGCACCCACCCCCACCGGGAGGGATCCGCCCCGTCGGTGACGGGACCGACCGGACCCGCCGGCGGGGCGGGCCAGCTCGACGCCGGGGGCGGTCCGGCCAGCGGCGGCGGAGGCGCCCCCTCCGGCGCGGGCGCCGGCGCCGACTCGGGCGGCGGTGACGGGCTGGGCTCGGGCGGCGGGACGGCGGCACCGGGCGAGGGCACGCCGGGCGCAGGCGGCGGCGGTGGCGGCGCCGGCTGGCGGCGCAGCAGCCGGCCGCGGCCCTTCTTCACGAGCGCGGGCCGCACCTCGCTGCGCCAGCGGGCCTCCTCGCGCTCGCGGAGCTCCCGCAGGCGAGCCGCGAGCGCCCGCAGCTCCTCAGGGGAGCTGGCGCCCGCCTCCACGAGGCGGCGGATCTCCTCGGCCTCGGCGGAGAGGGGATCGTCCGCGCCGCCCGGCTGCGCCTCCTCCATGGCGACAGGGTACCGATCGGCAGGAGGCCGGGCGTCGGCGCCGAACCCTGCTCAAGATGCCGAGGGGGTCCTGGCTCCGGTCGCTGACCGCGGCGCTCGTCGTCGTCGCCACCGTGGTGGTCGCGGCGCCGGCCGCGGATGCCCGGGCTGCGGTCCCGATCCTCGTGCTCGACGGCACCGGCTGGGGGCACGGCGTGGGCCTGTCGCAGTGGGGGGCGGAGCACCTCGCCCGCACCGGTCGCTCCACCGAGGAGATCCTCGGGACCTTCTACCCGGGGGTGGGGCTGGCCAGCACCACGGGTTCGGTGCGGGTGGCCGTCCACCGTCCGGCGGCGCCGACGACGACGCTCACCTTCCCGCAGGGCGGTGAGCTCCGCAGCCCGCTCGAGGGACCGCAGGCGCCCGGCTTCCCGGTCGCCGTGCCGCCGGGAGGCCGGGTCCGCATCACCGCCGGCCCGGGCGGCTACCGCGTCGACGCGGTCGTCACCGGCCAGGCCGGCCCGGCGGCCACGACCTACCAGGGTCCGGGCTGCGTGCTCGGGCTGCTGCTGTGCGAGCCGACGACGACGGCCCCACCGACCACGACGTCCACCACCGCCCCGGCCGGCGGTGGCGCGCCGCCCCCCACCGCGGCGCCAGGCGGGGCCGGGAGCGACGACGGGCCGACCCCCGGAGCCCCCGGCGACCCGGAGCCGGCACCGCCAGCGCCGGTCGCCGTCGAGTCGCCCCAGCCCGTGTGGGCCGTGCCGGCGCACGGGGGCGTCACCCAGGTCGACGACCGGGGCCGGGCCTACCGGGGGGTCGTCGAGGCCACCGGGGCGCCGGGCCTGCGGCTCGTCAACCTCGTGGGGGTGGAGGACTACCTGCGGGGCATGGCCGAGGTGCCCGACACCTGGCCACCGGCCGCGGTGCAGGCGCAGACGATCGCGGCCCGCACCTACGCGCTGCGGGCGATGCAGGCCAGCGGCGAGCTGTGCGACGACGCCCGCTGCCAGGTGTACGTGGGCCAGACCGCCGAGCGACCCGGCCAGGACGCCGCCGTGGCCGCCACCGCGGGGCAGGTCCTGACCTACGGGGGCGACCTGGCCGCGGCCGTCTACTCGGCCGACGCCGGCGGCGTGACGGCCACCACCTACGAGGGCTTCGGCACGCCCGACGGCGTCTACCCCTACCTGACCACCGTCCGCTACGAGACCGGCGACCCGCGGCCGTGGCGGACCGAGATCGGGCTCGCTGACGTGGCCCGCCGCCTCGGCTACCCCGGCACCCTGTCGACCGTCGAGGTGGTGGAGACCGGGCCGAGCGGACGGGCGCTGCAGGTGGCGCTGGACGGCTCGGCCGGGTCCCGCACGGTGGACGGCCGCGGCTTCGCTCGGGCGCTCGGGCTGCGCTCCACCCGGTTCACGCTCGGCACCAGCGAGGCGGCGGTCGCGCCGGAGCCGCCACCGCCCGCGGAGGAGGCGGTGCAGGCGCTGCCCGAGGAGGTGGCGGCGGTGGCCCGGGCCCCCGTCAGCGCCAGCCGCCCGGTCGAGCTGCGGCTGGAGGCGCGGCTCGACCGCACGGCGCCACCGCAGCCGGTGGCCGACGACCCCCGGGCTCGACGCCTGGCCGTCGTGGCCGCGGTGCTCGCGCTGGCCGTGGCCGTCGGCATCCACGTGCCGGTGCTGCTGGACGCCGCCGGACTCGGCGCTCCAGGCCCCGGCGCGCGATCGTTGGGTCGATGGAGGACGTCCCAGACCCGAAGCCGCTGAGCCCCGCCAAGATGATCGTCCGGGGCATCTTCCGCCGGTGCCCGCTCTGCGGCAGCGGGAACATGTTCAAGACGTTCTTCCTCGTGAAGGAGCGCTGCCCCCGCTGCAACTTCCCGATCCACCGGGAGGAGGGGCACTGGCTCGGCGCGATCGGCATGAACACGATCGTCAGCTTCGGCCTGCTGCTGGTCACGATCGTGGTCCTGCTGGTCCTCACCTGGGAGGACCGCAACGCGCCGCTGATGTTCGGGCTGTCGTTCGCGGTGGCCGGCCTCACCCCGATCGTCTTCTTCGGCCCCAGCCAGACCCTCTGGAGCGCCATCCACCTCTGGATGCGGCCCCCGGAGCCCGAAGACGACGTCGACCCCCGCTACCTCCCCCCTCCCCGGAAGCGCAAGCACCCGCCGATCTGGTAGCGGCCGGCGAGCCGGGGCCTCCCCCACCCGACGCCGCAACGGCGAACGGCCGCCCCGAAGGGCGGCCGTCCACCAGCGGATCCCCGGGCCGCCGGCTGGCGGCTCCGGTCGACGATCAGAAGTCGTCCATGCCGCCCGGCATCGCGGGGGCCTGCTCCTTCTCGGGCTTGTCGGCGATGACGGCCTCGGTGGTGAGGAAGAGGCCGGCGATCGAGGCCGCGTTCTGCAGCGCCGAGCGGGTCACCTTGGCGGCGTCGATGATGCCGGCCTTGGTGAGGTCCTCGTACTCGCCGGTGGCGGCGTTGAGGCCCTCGGTCGGGCTGTCGAGGTGCCGGACCCGCTCCACGACCACGCCGCCCTCGAGGCCGGCGTTGATGGCGATCTGCTTGAGCGGCTCCTCGAGCGCCTCGGCGACGATCTTGGCGCCGGTGGCCTCGTCGCCGGACAGGCGGTCCATGAGCTCGTTCACCTTGGCCTGGCTCCGCAGGAGGGTGGTACCGCCGCCGGCGACGACGCCCTCCTCGATGGCCGCCTTGGTGGTGGAGACCGCGTCCTCGATGCGGTGCTTCTTCTCCTTCAGCTCGACCTCGGTGGCCGCGCCGACCTTGAGCACCGCGACGCCGCCGGCCAGCTTGGCCAGGCGCTCCTGCAGCTTCTCACGGTCGTAGTCCGAGTCGGTGTTCTCGATCTCGGTCTTGATCTGCTGGATGCGGCCCTTGATGTCGGCCTCGTCGCCCTTGCCCTCGACGATCGTGGTCTCGTCCTTCGTGACGATCACCTTGGCGGCCTGGCCGAGCAGGTCGAGGGTGACGTTCTCGAGCTTGAGGCCGACCTCCTCGGAGATGACCTGGCCACCGGTGAGGATCGCCATGTCCTGGAGCATCGCCTTGCGGCGCTCACCGAAGCCGGGGGCCTTGATGGCGACCGACTTGAAGGTGCCGCGGATCTTGTTCACGACGAGGGTCGACAGGGCCTCGCCCTCGACGTCCTCGGCGATGACCACGAGCGGCTTGCCGGCCTGCATGACCTTCTCGAGCACGGGGAGGAGGTCGCGCACGGCCGACACCTTCGAGCCGACGAAGAGGAGGTACGGGTCCTCGAGGACCGTCTCCATGCGGTCGGGGTCGGTGACGAAGTAGGCCGAGATGTAGCCCTTGTCGAAGCGCATGCCCTCGACGAGGTCCATCTCGATGCCGAAGGTCTGGCTCTCCTCGACGGTGATGACGCCGTCCTTGCCGACCTTGTCGATGGCCTCGGAGATCGTCTTGCCGATCTCCTCGTCGGCCGAGGAGATGGCGGCGACCTGGGCGATCTGGTCCTTGGAGTCGACCTCGACGGCCTGCTCCTTGATGGCGGCGACGGCAGCCTCGACGGCCTGCTCGATGCCGCGCTTCAGGGCCATGGGGTTGGCCCCGGCAGCCACGTTGCGAAGGCCGTGGCGGACCATCGACCAGGCGAGGACAGTGGCCGTGGTGGTGCCGTCACCGGCGACGTCGTCGGTCTTCTTCGCCACCTCCTTGACGAGCTCGGCGCCGATCTTCTCGTAGGGGTCCTCGAGCTCGATCTCCTTGGCGATGGACACGCCGTCGTTGGTGATCGTGGGCGCACCCCACTTCTTGTCGAGCACGACGTTGCGCCCCTTGGGGCCGAGGGTGACCCGGACGGCGTCGGCCAGCTGGTTCATGCCGGCCTCGAGGCCGCGGCGGGCCTCCTCGTCGAACGCGATGATCTTGGACATCGGCGGATGATCCTCCGTAGGTGGCTGCGTTAGCACTCGATCTGTGCGACTGCTAAGTCAAGCACCTCGGATCAGCACTCGCAACCGACGAGTGCTAACGCCGCCGCGGCGCGCGGGGCCCGCCGATCGGGGCAGAAGGGCCCAGACCGGAGGGGGTTCGCCGGTCAGCCGCCGGCGACGGCGGGGATGATGGCGACGGTCTCGCCGTCGGGCACCGGCGTGTCCAGCTGCTGGAGGAAGCGGACGTCGTCGTCGGCGACGAAGACGTTGACGAAGCGGCGCAGGCCGCCCTCCTCGTCGAGGATCCGGTCGCCGATGCCGGGGTGGGCCGCGTCGAGGTTCTTCAGGACTTCGCCGACGGTCGCGCCCTCGACGGTCACCTCGGCCTGCCCGCCGGTGAGGGTGCGCAGGGTCGTGGGGATGCGGACGGTGACGCTCATCGGATCAGTCCTTCGTCGGGGGCCGGGACGGCAGTGGCTGGGTCGAATCTACCGAACCCCCTCACCGGCCCGGCCATTCCCGACGGGGGCGGGTCGGCAGGTTGTCCGCCCCGGGCCCCCCGGGTATGCATGGTGCCCGTGCGGCCGATGATCCCGACCTTCCACCACGAGGACTTCTCGGTCGCCCAGCTGGTCGAACTCAAGGCCGCCCACGAGCAGGTGGTCTCGGTGTGCCTGCCGGCCCGGGACGAGGCGGCCACCGTCGGCCCGATCGTGGCGATGATCCGCGAGGAGCTGGTGGCCGGCGGGCTCGTCGACGAGGTGCTCGTGGTGGACGACCACTCCACCGACGGCACCGCCGAGGTGGCGGCCGCCGCCGGGGCACGGGTGGTGGCGGTGGGCGACGTGCTGCCCGAGCTGGGGCCGGGCTCCGGCAAGGGCGAGGCCCTCTACAAGTCGGTGGCCGCGGCCCGCGGCGACCTCGTCGTGTGGGTCGACGCCGACATCACCGACTTCGGCACCCGCTTCGTCATCGGGCTCCTCGGCCCGCTCCTCACCCGGGCCGACGTGTCCTTCGTGAAGGGCTACTACGACCGCCCGGTGGGCGACGACCCCCACGGCGGTGGTCGGGTCACCGAGCTGATGGCCCGCCCGGCGATCGCCACCCTGTTCCCCCACCTCGCGTCGCTGATGCAGCCGCTGTCGGGCGAGTACGCCGGCCGGCGCAGCCTCCTCGAGCAGCTCCCGTTCGTGCAGGGCTACGGCGTGGACCTGGGCCTGCTCATCGACATCGCCAGCCGCCACGGCACCGAGGTGCTGGCCCAGGTGGACCTGGGCACCCGCCGGCACCGCAACCGACCGCTCGACGAGCTGGGGCCCCAGGCGCTGGCCGTGCTCCAGACCGCCCTGCGCCGGGCCGGGACCGGCCACGGCGGCACGGCCACCCTCGTGCGCCCCGACAGCGAGCCGCTCGTCGTCACGGCGGCCGAGCGGCCCCCGCTCGTCGAGGTCCCGGGGTACCGGCGCCGCAGCGCGTGACCCTCGGGGGCGCCGGGGCGGATCACACCGGTGCAACTAGGCCGATGGACCCAGAAAAACCGCTAAAGTCGACCACGCAGAGTGGTCGATAGCAGGAGCATCCACCTCCGGCTCGCGGGCGAGACTGGACCGATCCCATGGCCATCGAATCCCAGCAGCAGGCGGCGGGCCCCCCTTCCACCATCGACCTCACCGAGCTTGCCACGATGCCCACCACCGGCCACCGCCTCGCCGAGCTGCTCCAGGCCCTCACCGGCTGCAGCGCGGAGCGGGCGGAGCTCGCCCTCTGCGACCCGATCCCCACCGGACCGGCGGACCCGGAGCAGGCGCTCACCACCGTGGCTGCCGCGATGGTGCGGCTCCGCTCCCGCCAGCCCGCCTGACCCACGACGCCGGCGCGACGCCGGGGGGCTGCGGGGCGCGCTGGGGGCCTAGGCGGTCGGTCCGGACGAGCGCTCGACCACCGGATCGGGCCCGAGCTCGGGGGTGAGGAACGGGTCGTCGTCGCGCTCGTCGACGGCCTGGACGATGCCGACGGCGGGCTTAGCGTCGTCGTGCTCCCAGGCGGCCTCGATCTCGTCGAGCGGCTGGCCGAGGATGAAGTGCCGCCAGGCGTGGCCGACGAGGATCTTGAGGACGGCGGCCGCCGGCACCGCCAGCAGCAGCCCGAAGAACCCGCCGAGCGTGCCGCCGGCCAGGAGGGCGAGCATCACCGCCGCCGGGTGCAGCTTCACGGCCCGCTGCATGACGAGCGGGCTGATGAAGTGGTTGTCGATCTGCTGGACGCCGGCCATCGCCACCCCCACCCAGATGGCCTGCGACAGGCCCCCGCCGGTGGTGAAGGCGATGACGATGCCGGGCACGGCGCCGATCCACGGGCCGATGAGCGGGATCATGTTGAAGAGGCCGGCGATCATGCCGACGATGAGCCAGAACGGCAGGCCGATGATGGCCATGGCGATCGAGGACATGATCCCCACGACGATCGCCACCGCCAGCTGCCCCCGGAAGTAGCCGCCAATGGCCGCGCTCAGCCGGCGGGACACGACCATCACGTCGCCCCGGGCCCGCACCGGCACGAGCTCCCGCGCCACCCGGTGCAGGTGAGGCAGGTCGACGAGCAGGTAGAAGGCGATGATCGGGGCCAGGACGAAGATCAGGCCGACGTGGAAGATCTGCAGGCCCAGCTCGCGGGCGGTGGCCAGCTGGTCGGCGAAGCGCTCCTGGCGCTCCTCGGGGGTGAGTTCCCCGTCGCCGTCTGCGTCGGCCGCCGTCCGACCGAAGAGCTGCTGCTCGAGCTCGTCCCAGGTGGGGATCTCGATCGGCCAGTCGTTCTCGACCGAGCGCGCTGAGAGGTCGTTCAGGGAGTCCTCGAGGTCCTGGCGGAGCTTGGGCCACTCCTCGGCGAGGTCGTCGTACTGGCGGCTGGCCATCGGGGCCACGAGCAGCACGAGGAGCGCGACGACCGCCGCCACCCCGAGGTAGGCGAACGCGGTGCCGAGCACCCGGGGGATCCGCCGCGCCTGCAGCCGGGTGACGACCGGGTTGAGCAGGAAGACGATGGCGCCGGCGAGGATGAGCGGCGGCCAGATCACCCGCACCACCCAGGCCAGCACGCCGAGCAGGGCGACCAGCGCGGCCACGCCGCAGAGGGCCCAGCACACGGCCCCCGCCCGACGGATGCGCTCCACCATCGAGGCGGACCCTACTGGACCTCCCCTCCCGAGCCGTGGCTCGCGATCACCTCGGCGGCCACGGCCTCGATGCAGGCGAGCGTGTCGTGCACCGCCCGCTCCTCGCCGAAGCGCTCGACGAGCGCGTGCGCCTCGATGCGGTCCTCGACCCCGTCGAACACCTGCCCGACGATCGCCACCACCCGGACGCCCGACGCCCGAGCCAGCTCCGCGACGCCGCCGACGACCTTGCCCTCGAAGCTCTGCTCGTCGAGGAACCCCTCCGCGGTGATGACGAGGTCGGCACCCTCGATGCGGTCGTGGAGCTCCACCTCGTCCGCCACGAGGTCGAACCCGGGCACGAGCCGGGCGCCCGCCGCGGCCAGCCCGCCGGCCAGGCCCCCGGCGGCACCGGCCCCGGGGAGGTCGGTCACGTCGACGCCGTGCTCGTCCCGGTACACCTGGGCGAGGCGCTCGAGGCGCCGGCGCAGCAGCGCCACCTGCGCCGGGGTGGCGCCCTTCTGCGGCGCGAAGACCTCCGCGGCGTCGACGAAGCGGGTGCGGACGTCGCAGGCGACGAGCAGCTCCACCCCCCTGAGGCGGCTCAGCGGGTGCAGGGCTCGGAGCGCGGCGAGCCCCCCGTCGGTGGTGGCCGAGCCCCCCACCCCGACGATGATCCGGCGGGCCCCCGCCTCGAGGGCGGCCGCGATCAGCTCGCCCGTGCCCGCCGTGGAGGCGGCGACGGCGTCGTTCCCCTCCCGGCCGCCCACCAGCTGCAGGCCGGAGGCCTCGGCCATCTCGATCACGGCGGTGCGTCCGTCGAGCCGCCACCGGGCGGGCACGGGCTGGCCCAGCGGGCCCGTCACGGTGGTGGTGCGGTTGGCGCCGCCGAGCGCCTCGAGCGTGCCCTCGCCGCCGTCGGCCATGGGCACCTGGTCGCAGTCCCACCCGTGGGCGGCCGCGGCGCGGGCGATGGCCGCCGCCACCTCCCCGGCGGTGGCGGTGCCGCGCAGCTTGTCGGGAGCGGCGACGACGCGCATGCACCCATCGTGGCCGATGGCGGACCTGCCCTCGGGCCCGGTTCGGCCGGCGCGCCGCCGAGGGCCGGAGGCCGACTCGGTACGGTGGCAGCGCGATGGACCACGCCAGTTCGCCCGCGTCCGACCGCCCGATCGTCATCGTCTCCAACCGGGGCCCGGTGCGCTTCGACGTGACCGAGGACGGCACGCTCACGAGCCGCCGTGGCGCCGGGGGCCTCGTGTCGGGCATCGCCCCGCTCGTCGGCGGCACCGGCGCGATGTGGCTGGCCGCCGCGATGAGCGACGGCGACCGGCTGGCGGCGCAGCAGGGCGTGGTGGACGCCGACGGGCTGCGGGTGCAGCTCGTGGAGCTCGACCCCGAGCAGTACCGCCTGGCCTACGACGAGGTCAGCAACAGCGTGCTCTGGTTCGCCCACCACGGGCTGTGGGACCTCGTCCGGGAGCCGGTGTTCGACTCGAGCTGGCGAGCGGCCTGGGCGGCCTACCGGGAGGTGAACCGGGCGTTCGCCGACGCCGTGGCGGCCACCGCGCCGGAGGGTGCGGCGGTGCTCGTGCAGGACTACCACCTGTGCCTCCTCGCCGAGCGGCTGCGCCAGGCCCGCCCCGACCTGGCCACCGTGCACTTCAGCCACACGCCCTTCGCGCCGCCGGTCTGGCTGGAGGCGCTGCCGGGCGACACCGTGGCCGAGCTGCTGACCGGGATGGCCGCGCACGACGCCTGCGGCTTCCACACCGAGCAGTGGGCCACCGACTTCCGGGACTGCGCCCGCCACCTCGCCGGCCTCTCCCCGGTCACCTTCGTCAGCCCGCTGGCGTCGGATCCCGACGACATCCGGGCGGAGGCCGCGTCGGAGGCCTGCGAGGCCGCGCTGGCCGCGCTGGAGGAGACGGTCGGCGACCGGCAGGTGATCGGCCGGGTCGATCGGATCGAGCTGTCGAAGAACCTCCTGCGGGGCTTCCTCGCCTACGGGGACCTCCTCGATCGCTACCCCGAGCACCGGGGCCGCGTGGTGTTCGTCGCCGGCGCCTACCCGTCCCGCGAGGGCGTGCCCGCCTACGCCGCCTACCGCGCCGACGTGGAGAAGGCGGTGGCCGAGATCAACGAGCGCTTCGGCACCCCGGACTGGACGCCGATCGTCCTGCACGTGGACGACGACTTCCCCCGCTCGGTGGCCATCCTGCGCCGGGCCGACGTGCTGCTCGTCAACCCGATCCGCGACGGGCTGAACCTCGTCGCCACCGAGGGCGCGCTCGTGAGCGATCGGGACGCCGTGCTCGCCCTGTCCCCCGCGGCGGGGGCCTGGGAGCGCCTCCACCCGGCCGCGCTGCGGGTCCCGCCGTTCGACGTCTCGGGCACGGCCGACGTGCTGCACCGGGCGCTCACGATGCCCCGGCCCGAGCGGGTGGCGCGCCACGCC
>DATGRC010000269.1:0-8704 GCA_035303865.1 Acidimicrobiales bacterium | reverse complement strand
AGGCCGAGCGCTCGGCGGACCGTGGCCCGCCACAGCGCCGCCCGCGCCGCGGCCTGCCCGCCCCGGGCCCCCTCGTAGGGCCGGTAGCCCCGGTCGTAGACGGCGCCGGTCACGCCGGTCCCCCCGGCGGACCGGCGGCGGAACCGGCGCGGGTGAGGAACACCTCGTCGAGCGAGGTGAGGCCCGAGGTCATCCGGTGGAGCGGCAGGCCGAGGTCGGCCACGACGTCGCGCACCACGTCGAGGGCGTCGTCGCCGGCATCTCGGACCTCGACCAGGCCGCCGACCTCGGCCGCGGCGAGCCCCCGCGCCACCAGCGCCGCGACGAGCGCGGCGCGGTCGGGGCCGACGTCGAGGACGAGCGTGCCGGTGGTCTCGAGGAGCGCGCCGGTGGCGCCCTCGACGACCAGGCGGCCGGCGTCGAGCATCACCACGTGGTCGCACACCTGCTGCACGTCGTCGAGCAGGTGGGTGGCGAGGAGCACCGAGATCCCGAACGAGCCAAGGCGGGCCACGAGGGCCAGCATCTCCTCCCGGCCCATCGGGTCGAGCCCGGCGGTCGGCTCGTCGAGGAGCACGAGCTCGGGGTCGGCCACGAGCGCCTGGGCCAGCTTGGTCCGCTGGCGCATGCCGGTGGAGAACCCGCCGACGGGGCGGAAGCGAGCCTCGTCGAGGCCCACCAGGTCGAGCACGTCCGACGCCCGCTGCCGGGCCGCTCGCGGCGGCAGGCCGCTCAGCTCCCCGAAGGTGGCGACCACGTCGGCCGCCGTCTGGTCGAGGGGCAGGCACTCGTGCTCGGGCATGAACCCCACCCGGGAGCGGACCCCGAGCGGGTCGCGGGCGACGTCGACGCCCACGACCTCGAGCTCGCCCTCGGTGGGGAGGCTGAGTCCGAGCATCATCCGGAACAGCGTGGTCTTGCCCGCGCCGTTGGCGCCGACCAGCCCCACCCGGCCTCGGGGGACCTCCACGTCGAGCCCGTCGACCGCGGTCACCTCCGGGTACCGCTTGGTGAGGCGGCGCGTGCGCAGGAGCGGGGCCGCGGCCGTCATGCAGGCAGTCTCGCACCGCGCCGGCGCGTTGCGGTGGAGGCGGAGATGGGGGGTTTCGGGCCGGAACCCCCTAGGCTGCTTCGAGCAGAGGAAGTCAGTCGGACTTGCTTGCAGTGCAGATAAGAGAGATCAATGGCAACTGGAACCGTGAAGTTCTTCAACAACGAGAAGGGCTACGGCTTCATCTCGCGTGAGCAGGGCGACGACGTCTTCGTTCACTTCTCCAACATCCAGGGGACTGGCTACAAGACTCTCGAAGAGGGTCAGCAGGTCGAGTTCGACGTGGCTCCTGGTCGCAAGGGCGAGGAAGCCCAGAACGTCCGGGCCATCTGACCCAGGCGTTCCACGCGTAGGGAGCCGCCGGCACTCGTGCCGGCGGCTCCGTCGTGCTGGTGGGTAGGTCGGCCGCCGCCAGCAGCGACATCGAGCGGCCGACCAGTGCGAGGCGGCCCCGCCGCCGAGTCGGAAGGAGCAGAGCATGGCTGCACAACGGACGAGCTTCGAGAAGCTCCAGCGCGACCGGGCGAAGAAGGCCCGAGCCGCCGCGAAGCGCGAGAAGCGCCTGGCCCGTCGCCGTGGCGAGATCGACGAGGAGCTGACGCCCCTCGAGACCCCGCCCGGTGAGGAGTTGACCGCGGCGCAGCTGCTGGCTCGGGTGGAGGAGATCCACCGGCTCTTCGACGAGAAGAAGATCAGCTTCGAGGAGTTCGAGGAGCAGAAGGCGGACCTGATGGCCCGCATCTCGGTCGACTAGATCTCATCCCGCAGACGACGCGAACGAGGCCCGGGCCGATCGGCCCGGGCCTCCTCGCGCTCCGGTCAGAGCGGGCGACGGGCGTGGTCCCGGATGAACTTCAGGATCATGCGGTGCTTGGCGTTGTCCGCCCGCATGACCTCGAGCACCAGGCTCCACAGCGTCGTGTCCTTGAAGTCCTTGAGCTCCTTCGTGAGCCGCTTGAGCTCCCGCTCGTCCTCCTTCTCGATGGCCAGCAGCTCGTCGGTCAGCTCGAGGATCTGCTCGCGGTCCTTGTGGAGGTCGAGGTAGGGGATGGGCGGCTCGTCCCCTCGGAGCTCGGCCGAGGTGCGGATCGTCTCCGCCAGCGACTCGAGCATCCGGTGGTGTCGGCGCTCGTCCTCGAGGATCAGCTCGGCGAGGTACCGGAACGCCTTGGACTCGGAGCGTCCGGCGAGCTCCTGGTAGCGGCGCAGCGCGTCGGCCTCGCCCTCCGCGTGCAGGGTCAGATGGTCGTAGAGCTCCTGCTCGAAGACGCTGGCACCGACGAGGGCCTGGGATGGCATCGCTCCTCCTTCGCTCCGCCGTCAACGTACGCAGCGGCGTGGCGCGCCCATAGGGCCGAAGGACCCTGTCGTACGCCGAAGGTGGTCAGACGTTGCGTCGGTAGCGGCCACCCACCTCGAACAGGCACTGGGTGATCTCGCCGAGGGTGCAGACCCGCACGGCGTCCATCAGCACGGCGAAGAGGTTCTCGCCGCCGAGCGCGGCCTGGCGGAGCCGCTCGAGCATGGCCGGGCGCTCCGCGGCGTGGCGGGTCTGGAAGTCCCGCAGCCGTCGGAGCTGGCGCTGCTTCTCCTCCTCGGTGCTGCGAGCCAGCTCGAGGGGGCGGCCCTGCTCGACGGCCGCACCCTCGGGTGGCAGGAACGTGTTGACGCCGATGATCGGCAGCGTCCCGTCGTGCTTGCGGTGCTCGTAGCGCAGGGACTCGTCCTGGATGCGGCCCCGCTGGTACCCGGTCTCCATGGCGCCGAGCACGCCGCCGCGCTCGCTGATGCGCTCGAGCTCGGCCAGCACGGCCTCCTCGACGAGGTCGGTGAGCTCCTCGATGAGGAAGCTCCCCTGGTTGGGGTTCTCGTTCATCGAGACGCCCCACTCGTGGTTGATGATCAGCTGGATCGCCAGCGCCCGTCGCACCGATTCCGGCGTGGGGGTGGTGACGGCTTCGTCGTAGGCGTTCGTGTGGAGGCTGTTGGCATTGTCGTAGAGGGCGATCAGGGCCTGCAGCGTGGTGCGGATGTCGTTGAAGGCCATCTCCTGCGCGTGGAGCGACCGGCCCGACGTCTGCACGTGGTACTTGAGCCGCTGGCTGCGCTCGTCGGCGCCGTAGCGGTCGCGCATGGCGATGGCCCAGATGCGCCGAGCCACCCGGCCGAGCACCGCGTACTCCGGGTCCATGCCGTTCGAGAAGAAGAACGACAGGTTGGGAGCGAAGTCGTCGATGGCCATGCCGCGGGCCAGGTACGCCTCCACGTAGGTGAACCCGTTGGCCAGCGTGAACGCCAGCTGCGTGATCGGGTTCGCGCCCGCCTCGGCGATGTGGTAGCCGCTGATCGACACGCTGTAGAAGCGGCGGACGTCGTGCTCGACGAACCACTCCTGGACGTCGGCCATCATCCCGAGCGCGAACTCGGTGGAGAAGATGCAGGTGTTCTGGCCCTGGTCCTCCTTGAGGATGTCGGCCTGCACCGTGCCCCGGACCGTCCGCAGCGTGCGGGCCCGCACCTCGGCCGCCTCGTCCTCGGAGGGGGGTCGCCCGTGCTCGGCCTCGAAGCGCTCGAGCTGCTGGTCGATCGCCGTGTTGAGGAACATGGCGAGGATCGTCGGCGCCGGCCCGTTGATCGTCATCGACACCGACGTGGACGGGTCGCACAGGTCGAACCCGTCGTAGAGCGCCTTCATGTCATCGAGGGTGGCCACCGACACGCCGCTGTTGCCGATCTTCCCGTAGACGTCGGGGCGCTCGTCGGGGTCGCGGCCGTAGAGGGTGACCGAGTCGAAGGCGGTGGAGAGGCGGGTGGCGGGCTGGCCCTCAGCCAGCAGGTGGAACCGCCGGTTGGTGCGGAACGGGTCGCCCTCGCCGGCGAACATCCGGGCCGGCTCCTCGCCGTCGCGCTTGAACGGGAACACCCCGGCCGTGAAGGGGAAGCGCCCGGGCAGGTTCTCGCGGCGCAGGAAGCGGAGCAGCTCGCCGTGGTCCTCGTAGCGGGGGAGCGCCACGCGGGGGATCAGCGTGCCGCTCAGCGACTCCCGGCGCAGGACCGCCCCCGAGGGGTGGGTGTCGCCGGCGTAGGCCTCGACGGTGGCCGGCCAGGCGTCGAGCTGGGCCCGCACGTCGGGGTCCACCGCGCGCTCGGCGGCCTCGATCGCCGAGGTGAGCTCGGCGACGGCGGTGGTGGCGGGGGCCGGGTCGGCGTCGCCGTCGGCGGCGCGCCCCTCGACGTCGGACAGCACGGCCCGGGCCGAGCGCAGGTGCTGCACGGTGCGCACCGCCTCCACCTGCGCCTCGGTGGCGGCGTGGTAGGCCCGCACCGCCTCGGCCACCTCGGCGAGGTACCGGGCCCGCGCCGGCGGCACGATCGACGCCACCCCCGTGCTCGTCTTCGTGTCGACCGGCACCAGCGCGCCCTCGGTGACCGGCAGGCCCCGCTCGGCGAGCAGCCCGCGCAGGTGGTGGTAGAGGGCGGTGACGCCGTCGTCGTTGAAGCGCGAGGCGACGGTCCCGAACACCGGCAGCTCCTCGGGGGCGACGGCGAACGCCTCCCGGTTGCGGGCCACCTGCTTGCGGACGTCGCGCAGGGCGTCCTCGGCGCCGCGGCGCTCGAACTTGTTGATGACGACGACCTCGGCCAGGTCGAGCATGTCGATCTTCTCGAGCTGGCTCGCCGCGCCGAACTCCGGGGTCATCACGTACATCGGCACGTCGACGTGGTCGACGATGCCAGCGTGGCCCTGGCCGATGCCGGGCGTCTCGACGATCACGAGGTCGTGGCCGGCCGCCTTGCAGGCGGCGACGACGTCGTCGAGCGCGTCGGGCACCTCGGCGGCGCCGCGGGTGGCGAGCGAGCGGAACAGGACCTGGGGTGCCTCGACCGCGTTCATCCGGATCCGGTCCCCGAGGAGCGCGCCGCCGCCCCGTCGACGGGTGGGGTCGACGGCCACCACCGCGATCCGCAGCTTGTCCTCCTGGTCGAGGCGGAACCGCTGCACGAGCTCGTCGGTGAGCGAGGACTTGCCGGCGCCGCCGGTGCCGGTGATGCCGAGCACCGGGACGGTCCGGGCGGCCGCCGCGGCGCGCAGGCGCTCGAGCAGCGCCGGGTCCATCCGGTTCAGCTCGAGCTCGGTGATGGCTCGGGCCAGTGCCCGCTGGTCGCCGGCCAGCAGCCCGTCCAGGTCGGTGAGCGGGGTCGTCACCGGGTCGACGTCGCACTCGGCGACGATCGTGTTGACCATGGCGGCCAGGCCCAGTCGCTGGCCGTCCTCGGGGGAGAAGATCCGGGCCACGCCGTAGGCGTGGAGCTCGTCGATCTCCTCCTTGACGATCACCCCGCCGCCGCCCCCGTAGACGCGCACGTGCCCGCAGCCCGCCTCGCGGAGGCGGTCGACGAGGTAGCGGAAGTACTCGAGGTGCCCGCCCTGGTACGAGGACACGCAGACGGCCTGCACGTCCTCCTGCACGGCGGCGGTGACCACCTCGTCCACGGACCGGTCGTGGCCCAGGTGGATGACCTCGCAGCCCTGGCTCTGCAGGATGCGCCGCATGATGTTGATGGCCGCGTCGTGCCCGTCGAACAGGCTGGCGGCGGTGACCACCCGCACCGGGTGGGAGGGGACGTGCAGCTCGCCGGTCGTCATGGCGCCAGATTAGTAGGACGTCCGACCTTCGGTCATCCGAGGGGCGTCCTTGGGTACGGTGGGCCCCATGCCGTCGCCGGCCCGCCAGCTGCCCTTCGATCCGATCGCCGAGGCCCGGCGCCACTGGGACGAGCGGTGGTCCGGCGGCGCCGCCATGGCCGCCGCCACCTCGGTGATGCGGGCGCAGCAGATCGTCCTCGCCCAGGTCGACGAGGCGCTCAAGCCCTTCGGGCTCACCTTCGCCCGCTACGAGGCCCTCGTGCTGCTGACCTTCTCCCGGCGGGGCTCGCTGCCGCTCGGCAAGATGGGCGAGCGCCTCATGATCCACCCCACGAGCGTCACCAACATCGTCGACCGGCTCGAGGGCCAGGGGCTGGTGCGGCGGGTGCCCCACCCCACCGACCGCCGCACCACGCTCTGCGAGATCACCGACGAGGGGCGGGAGCTGGCCGAGAAGGCCACCGCGGCCGTCACGGCGGTGGGCCTGGGCATCACCGGGCTCAGCGACCGGGAGGTCGACCAGCTGTTCCGCCTGCTGGCCAAGATGCGCCGCGCTGCCGGCGACTTCGCGGCCGCCGCCGACCCGTCGTGACGGCCCCGCCCAAACGCGGGCGGGCGGCGGCGTCGTCGGCCGGGGAGCGGCTGAGGCAAGATCGGGCCGTGGCATGGAACCGCTGGACCGAGCGGCTGGTCGAGGGGGGCACCCACCCCGACCCGCGCTTCACCTTCGCCAACGAGCGCACCTTCCTGGCGTGGATCCGCACGTCGCTCGCGCTCGTCGCAGCGGGCATCGGCGTCGACGCCTTCGCCGACGACTTCCCCGAGTGGGGGCGCCACGCGCTGGCCACGCTCCTCGTGGTGATGGGCGGCCTCCTGTCCGCCGTCGCGTTCCGGCGCTGGTTCCAGGCCGAGGCCGCGCTCCGCCACGGGCGGCCGCTGCCCTCCAACCGGCTGGCGCCGATCATCGCCTACGGGCTCAGCCTGGGGGCGGTGCTGGCCCTCGTGCTCGTGTTCCTCGAGCGGTGAGCGACCTCGATGACGCGCCGCCGCCCTGGGACGACGGCCTCCAGAACGAGCGCACCACCCTGGCCTGGGTCCGCACGGCTCTCGCCCTGCTCGGCACCGGCGCCCTGGTGGCCCGGCAGGCCGGCGACACCACCGTCGCTGTCGCCCTCCTCGGGCTGGCCGTGGTGACCGCCGTGGTGATGATCCTGGAGTCCGAGCGCCGCCACCACTGGCGGGGCTACGCGCTGCGGGCCGGGGACCCCGTCCTCGCCATGCACCACCTGCTGGCCACCGCCGCCCTGGCCACCGCGATCGCCGTCGCCGGCCTCGCCATCGTCGTCTTCTGAGCGCTCCGGCGCCCCCTGGTGGGGCCGAGCGGGCCACCGGGACCGGATGCCGGCCGCCGCCGCGCGGTGTGCTTCGATGGCAGGGTGAGAGTCGATCGGAGCTTCGCCTTCATCGACCTGTGCGGCTTCACCGAGTTCGCCGACCGGCACGGGGACGAACGGGTCGTGCTCGTCCTCGCGCAGATGCGCACCCTGATGCGCGAGTCCTGCGCCCGCCGGGGCGTGCGCATCGTGAAGTGGATGGGCGACGGCGCCATGCTCAGCTCCACGATGAACGACGCGCTCGTCGGCCTCGTCGTCGAGCTCGACCAGCGCATGGCCGACTTCATCCCGGCCCTGCCGATCCGGGCCGGTCTGGCCTCGGGCCCGGTGATCATGTTCGAGGGCGACGACTACATCGGCTCGCCGGTCAACATCGCCGCCCGGCTGTGCGCGATCGCCGCCCCCCACGAGCTGCTCGCCACCGTCGAGGTGGCCGAGGCCAGGCCCGGGTGGGTGCTGGCGGGCGCCAAGCGCCTGGTCTCGGTGCGCGGCGTGCGCCGCGAGGTGGAGGCGCAGAACCTGACCCTGCTCACCCCCGACGATCCGGTCGTGGACCCGGTGTGCGGCCTCACGATCGACCGCGAGGACAGCGTGGGCCTCGAGGAGCGTCCCCGGTTCTGCTCCGAGGCGTGCCTGGGCTCCTGGCTCGACCGCCTCAAGGGCAGCCGCGTCGGCTGAGCCCGCTCAGCGCAGGCGCCGGTCGCCGGGGCGGGCCACCCGCAGCCAGCGGAACCCGTAGCCCTCGAGGTCGACCTCCACGCGGCCCCTGTCGTCAGGGCGGCAGGTGCCGTCGCACAGCTGGTCGACCAGCTCGACCTGGTCGTCGAGGTCGGGGAGCCGCAGCGGCACGCTGACCGCCTCGGCGCCGAGGTTGTGGAGCGCGACCGTGCTGTCCCCGTCGTGGGTGAGGCGGTGGGCGAGCACCGCCCGGTGGGGCTGGTCCAGGATCTCCAGCTCGCCCCAGCCCAGCTCGGGCGACTCCCGGTAGCGACGGATGAGCAGCTCCATGAAGCGCAGCAGCGAGTCCGGGTCGCGCCGCTGGTCCTGCACGTTCACGTGGTCCGGCCCGAAGCCGCCCTCGACGATCGGTGCGGGCAGCCGCGACGGCCGGGCGGTCGAGAAGCCGGCGTTGCGACCCGAGGTCCACTGCATCGGGGTGCGGACCGCCATGCGCCCCTCGGCCGCCCGCTCCTCGCCCATGCCGATCTCCTCGCCGTAGAAGAGCACCGGGGTGCCGGGCAGCGAGAAGGCGAGGCTGTACACCATCCGGATCCGGCGGGGGTCGCCGTCGAGCATCGGGGGCAGGCGCCGCCGGAGGCCGCGGTCGAACAGCTGCATGTCCGGGTCGGGCCCGAAGGCGTCGAACACCTCCTGGCGCTAGCCGTCCGTGAGCTGGTCGAGGGTGAGCTCGTCGTGGTTGCGCACGAACGTGGCCCACTGGCAGGCCTGGGGCACCTCGGGGCGCTTCTCGAGCGCGGCGGCGAGCGGGCGGGCGTCGCCCCGGGCCAGCGACAGGTACATCCGCTGCATCGACGTGAAGTCGAAGAGCAGGTGGAGCTCGTCGCCGTCCTCGTCGCCGAAGAACCGGTGGGCCTGGGCGGGCGGCAGGTT
>DATGRC010000268.1:0-4059 GCA_035303865.1 Acidimicrobiales bacterium | reverse complement strand
GCACCGGCTACGGCATCGAGCACGTCGTCGCATCGGCGGTCCCCCCGGCCGGCGGGAGCCAGGGCACGGGTCAGGACCTGGGGCGCGGCGGCGAGGTGCCGGTCACGCTCCTGCCGCGCCGCCCGGCAGGGGTCGGCACGTGAAGGTCCGGGTCCGCTACGACAAGCGCGGCAAGGTCCGCTTCCTGTCCCACCGCGACCTGGCCCGGGTGTGGGAGCGGTCGCTGCGCCGAGCCGGGATCCGGGTGGCGTACAGCGAGGGGTTCTCGCCCCGACCCAAGCTGAGCTTCGGCCTGGCGCTGTCCACCGGCTACGAGAGCCTCGGCGAGTACCTCGACGTGGAGCTGCACCCGGCGACCGAGGTGGACGTCGCCGACCTGCCGGCGGTCATCACGCCGCACCTGCCGCCCGGGATCACCGCCCAGCGCGCCGTGGTCCTCCACCCCGGTACCGACTCGCTGCAGGCCGCGGTGACGAGCGCCTCCTGGCAGCTGGAGGTCGTCGGCCCCGACCAGGCCGCCCTGGCCGCCGCGGTGGAGCGAGCCCTGGCCGCCACCGAGCTGCCGATCACCGTCGAGCGCAAGGGGAGCGAGGTCGAGGTCGACGCTCGCCCCGCCATCATGTCGCTCGACGTCCTGCCCCCCGAGCCCGACGCCGACGACCTGCGGGGCCACCCGGCCCTCGTCGGGCCGCTCCTCGGCGCCGAGCTGGCCACCCAACCCCGGAGCCTCCGACCCGCGGAGCTCCTCCGCGCGCTCGACCCCGCCTGGCGCGAGGGTCGGGTGATGCGGACCCACCAATGGACGCTGGTCGACGGCGCCCGCTGCGAGCCGATCCCCCTCGGGGATCCCGGCGCGCGTGCGGCGACGCCGGCCCCGCACGCGCAGGCGCGTGCGTCATGAGAAGGGATCTCCCCGATGACCGACACCACACCCGCCGACGCCACCGGCGACTCGGGCCCCCGCGGAGACGCCGCCGGGGCTGAGCCTTCGACGCGCCCGGAGCGCGACCGGGGCTCGACGGCGGACCGCAGCGACGGCGCCGCAGGCTCCTCGAGCGCGCCGGCTGCTGCCGCCGGCGACCAGCCCAAGGGCGACGACGGCGCCCAGGCCAGCGCCGCACCCGACCGCGGCGCGGGGGAGGCGGGTCCCGCCACCGGCGGCACCGCCCAGTCCGCCTCCGCCGACGCGGCCGGCAGCGGCAGCGGTGGTGGGCAGCGCAAGCGCCGTCGCGGCTCGCGGGGCGGCCGCAACCGCAGCCGCTCCCGGGCGGCCGCCGACACCGCCAGGGCCGACGGTGTCGATCAGGCCGGTGCTGGCGCCGACGAGCAGCCGTCGGGCTCGCCCGGCCCGGACGCCCCCGGCCGGACCGCCCAGGCGAAGGGCGAGGGCGCCCGCCAGGCCGCCGCCGGCGACGACGACCGCATCCCGGAGCTGCCCGAGCGGGCCAGCGAGGGCCGCCCCTCGCCCGAGGCCGCGGAGGCGGCCCTCGTGCCCAAGGCGCCCCGCAAGCCCCAGATCGGCGACACCCGCCCCGCGCCCCCGGCCCCGCCGGCGGGCAACGGGGGTGAGCGCGCCAGCGAGGGTGCCCCCAAGCGCAAGCGCCGCCGGGGCGGGCGGGGCCGCGGCGGTCAGGGCCGCAAGGACGGCGAGGCCAAGGCACCGGCCAAGGGCAACGGCCGCACCGGCGGCCGCGGCAAGCGGGGGGAGCCGGTCGAGGCGGTGCTGCCCACCGGCGGGGTCGACCTCGACGAGGACATCCTCGAGGCCCGCCGGGGCAGGGAGCGCAAGGGCCGCCCCGTGGGCCGCTACCTGATGGCCGTCCACGTCACCGAGAAGGCCACCCAGATCGCCGTGCTCGAGGGCCGCAACCTCATCGAGCACTACGTGAGCCGCCCCCAGGACGACATCTCCCAGATCCACGGCAACATCTACCTCGGCAAGGTCCAGAACGTGCTGCCCGGCATGGAGGCCGCGTTCGTGGACATCGCCACCCCGAAGAACGCCGTGCTCTACCGCGGGGACGTCCACTACGACCCCGAGGACGTCGAGCGGGGCGGGGCCGGCAAGGGCAACCGCTCCGACCTGCGGATCGAGCAGATCCTGAAGCCGAAGCAGACGATCATCTGTCAGGTCACGAAGAACCCGATCGGCGCGAAGGGGGCGCGGCTCACCCAGGAGGTGTCGCTGCCCGGCCGGTTCGTGGTCCTCATCCCGAACAGCTCCACCTACGGCATCTCCAAGCGACTCTCCGACGACGAGCGCAAGCGCCTGCGCCGGATCCTCGACGCGGTGAAGCCCGCCGAGCACGGCGTGATCGTCCGCACCGCGGCAGAGGGCGTCACCGACCAGGAGATCGAGAACGACGTCCGCCGCCTCGTCGACCAGTGGAACCAGATCGACGCGCTGGCCAAGAAGACCCAGGCTCCGGCGCTGCTCTACCGGGAGCCGGACATGGCGGTCCGGGTGATCCGCGAGGAGTTCAACAGCGACTACCGCGGCGTGATCATCGACGACCGCGAGCTCTACGAGAGCGTGCGGGACTACGTGGCCAGCATCAGCCCCGAGCTGGCCGACCGGGTGGAGTACTACGACCCCGAGGCCGAGGCCCTGCCGCTCTACGAGAAGCTCCACATCCACGAGCAGCTCCACAAGGCCCTCGACCGCAAGGTGTGGCTGCCCTCGGGCGGGTCGCTCATCATCGAGCACACCGAGGCCCTCACGGTCATCGACGTGAACACCGGCAAGAACGTGGGCACGTCGAGCCTCGAGGAGACGGTGTTCAAGAACAACCTGGAGGCGGCCGAGGAGATCGCCCGCCAGCTCCGGCTCCGCGACATCGGCGGGATCATCGTCGTCGACTTCATCGACATGGAGATCAAGCCGAACCGCGACGAGGTGGTGCGGGTGTTCCGCGAGGCCCTGGCCCGGGACAAGACCCGCACCCAGGTGTTCGAGATCTCCGAGCTCGGCCTCTGCGAGATGACCCGGAAGCGCATCGGGGAGGGCCTCCTCGAGAGCTTCGCCGGCAAGTGCCCCACCTGCGAGGGCCGTGGCGTCGTGGTCGACGAGGACCTCCTGCCCGCCACCTGAGCCCAGCCGTGGCGGACTTGGCCGACATCGGCGCCGCCGCGGTAGCATCGTCCGTCCCGCATTCGGCGCGCCCCGTGGCGCCGCCAGCACCAGGAAGAGCCCCATGTACGCAGTGATCAAGACCGGTGGCAAGCAGGAGAGGGTCGAGCCCGGCCAGGTCCTCGAGGTCGAGAAGCTCGGCAGCGACGTCGGCGAGGAGGTCACCCTCACGCCGGTGCTCGTCGTCGACGGCGACACCGTGCTGGCCACCCCGGATCAGCTGAAGGGCGCCTCGGTGACCGCCAAGGTGGTCGGGGACGTCAAGGGCCGCAAGATCACCGGGTTCACCTACAAGAGCAAGACCAACCAGCGGAAGCGCTGGGGGCACCGTCAGCAGTACAGCGCGATCGAGATCACCGGGATCTCCAAGGGCTAGGGAGCGAGCACATGTCGAAGACCAAGGGCGGCGGTTCCACCCGGAACGGCCGCGACTCCAACGCACAGCGCCTCGGCGTGAAGGTGTTCGACGGCCACCAGGTGACCGCCGGCACGATCCTCGTCCGCCAGCGGGGCACCAAGTTCCACCCCGGTGAGAACGTGGGTCGCGGCGGCGACGACACCCTCTTCGCCACGGTCGACGGCCGGGTGAAGTTCGGCCAGCGCAAGGGCCGCAAGCTCGTCGACATCCTCACGGACTGACGTCGCCCAGCCGCACCTGATCTGCCTCGACCCTGGGCCCGGCCCGGGGTCGAGTCGCGTCCGGGCACCGGACTGGCGGCTTCCGCTCAGAACCGTCCGGTTCGCCCTTCGGCCGGATGGGAATCACCTGGGCACCCCTGCTCCCTAGGGGCAAGGCGAAGGGGGTCGCTCCTCGGGGCGGCCCCCTTCACGCGCCCGCCGTCCGCGGATCTTCGGGACGGATGCCGCGTCGGGGAGCCTGCGGCAGCACCGGAGCTCGAGGGCCGGCACCGGTGGGCCGATGGATCGGT
>DATGRC010000267.1:0-23267 GCA_035303865.1 Acidimicrobiales bacterium | reverse complement strand
TTCACGTACGGCTTGGGCAGCACGTTGCGCTCGGGCATCGAGAAGAAGCGGCCCTCGAACGAGTACGCGTCCTGCGACCACATCTTGCGGAACTCCGGCATCACCTCGTCGAACATCGCCTTGGTGAGGTCGGGGTCGGTGATGCCGAAGCCGGCCTGCTCCGTGGTGGACGAGCCCCGCCCGGTCCCGAAGTCGAAGCGCCCCTCGGAGAGGTGGTCGAGCATCGCCACCCGCTCGGCGATGCGCGCCGGGTGGTTCACCGGGGGCGTCACGTTGATGATCCCCGACGCCACCCGGATCCGCTCGGTGCGGGCGAGGATGTGCGGCATCACGACCTCGCTGGCGGAGATGTGGGAGTACTCGGTGAGGAAGTGGTGCTCGGTCACCCACACGTACTTCCAGCCCGAGCGGTCGCCGGCCTCGGCGACGCGCACCTCGTTGAGGAGGCGCTCGTGCTCCCACTCGTCGTCGCGGCGGTCCAGGTAGTCGGGGACCCACCCCCCGATGAAGAGTCCGAACTCCATGGGGGCACCGTACCAATTGTGTAACGCAGTGTCACCTATTTATCGAGGAGGCCGCCGAGGAGGGTGGCGAGGAGGATCTCGACGATCTCCTCGTTCGAGTGGCGACCGGTCTGGGCCAGGCTCGTGGTGGCCCCGCTGACCACGCGGGTGACCACCCGGGGGTCGCCGTCGGTGGCCAGCTCGCCCCGGGCCCGGGCCCGCTCGAGGATCGTGCGGTAGCCGTCCTCGGCCGGCTGGACGAACCGGGCGTGCATCCAGCGGTAGAGCTCGGCGTCGTCGAGGAGCTCCACGGTGAGCCCGGGCAGGCCCTTCAGGTAGGCGGGGCCGCTCATCCGCTCGACCTGCTGGGCGATGAAGGCCCGCAGGTCCTCCCGCAGCGATCCGGTGTCGGGCACGTCGAAGGCGCCGCCCATCGAGCCGAAGAGGGCGTCGGCGGCCAGCGCCGCCTTCGAGTCCCACACCCGGTAGACGAGCACCCGGTTGGACCCGGCCCGCTGGGCCACGGCGTCGATCGTCATCGACGTGTAGCCGACCTCGGCGAGGATCTCCCGGGTCGCCTGCAGCACCGCCTCCCGCTTGGCGAGGTCGGGTGGGCGACCGGGGCCGCGGCGGGCGGGGGTGGTGCGCTCCGACGGGGACATGGCCGCACCGTAGGTCGCCCGGGCCCGACGCAGGGCCGGGACGAGCCCGGCCCTGCATCACCTCCCCCGGGTACGGAGGGGATGGGGGAAGCGCTACTCGACGATGAAGGCCGTGACCATGCCGAACATCCCGGTGTCGCGCTCGACGTGGTTAAGGATGTGGCAGTGCCAGACCCAGGTGCCCGGCTCGGTCAGGTTGACGAGCACCGTGTACCGCTCACCGGGGGCCACGTTGAGCGTGTCGGCGGCGAACGGGTGCTGCAGCGGGAGGCCGTCCTTCGCGATCACCAGCTGGTCGAACCGGTGCAGGTGCATCGGATGGATCTGGTTCCCCTCGTTGTAGTAGTGGATCATCACCCAGTCGCCGGTCTCGCCGAAGTAGGGCTCGGTGGCGGGGAAGCTCTTGCCGTTCAGCGAGTACCCGATGACGCCGGAGTCATTGAGCACCATCGGGATCTCCTGGGCGATCTCGATGTCCTCGGGGATCGTCTCCCAGCCGACCGTCTGACCCCGAGGGATCGGCATGTCGCCGACGAGGACCACGCCGAACATGCCGTTGGGGAGCAGCATGTGCCCGTGGGCGTGGGGGTGGTACATGCCCACGGCCGGGCGGTGGGTGGCGACCTCGTAGGTGTAGGTCTCGCCGGGCTCGATGAGGTCCTGCGTGTAGGGGGCGACCCCGTCGTTCTTGAAGTCGTTGGGGATCCCGTGCCAGTGGACGTCGGTGGCCAGCGGCAGGTCGTTCTTGACCCGCACCTGGACCTTGTCGCCGACGTTCAGCTTGAGCATCGGCGAGGGGACCATCCCGTTGAAGGTCCAGGCCTGGACGACCTTGCCCGGCTCGACCTCCCAGTCGCCGAGCTCCATCGTGAGGTCGTAGACGATCGTGCCGTCGTCGAGCACCTCGGTGGGCTCGAGCAGCTGGTTGCCCTTGCCCTCGGTCTCGGCCGGGAAGGCCGACATCGAGTCCATCATGGCGGCGGTCATCGCCTCGTAGTCCATGGGGGAGTGGCCGGCGTGGCCGCCGCTGCTGTCGTCGTCGCCGCTCGGTGCGGCCACGGTGGAGCCGCCGCCCTCGGAGACGGTGAGGGTGGCCTCCATCCCGGCGTCGCGGTGGCCCGGGATCTCGCAGTAGATCGTGTAGGTGCCGGGGGCGAGGCCGTCGAGGGGCAGGGCCTCGGACTCGCCGGCGCCGAGGTCAGCGGTGATGAGCTCGGTTCCCTCGACGGCCAGGTTGTGCTCGATGGCGCCGTCGTTGCGGACGTCGAGCTGGCCGCCGGCCGCCACCTCGGCGGGCGTGATGGCGAACTCGGTCATCGACACGGTGGCCGTGGCGGGGGCGCCACCACCACCGCCGCCGCCCCCACCGCTGGCGCGGCTCTCGTCGACGGCGCGCCAGCCGAGGCCGACGGCGACCACGGCGCCGACCATGGCCACGAGGGCCACGGCGATGGCGATCGCGAAGGCGCCGTCGCGCCGTGAGGGCTCAGGGGTGTCAGGGGCGGGTTGGGGCAGGTCCGGGGGGGAGGTCTCCATGGCGGCCATGGAATCCGGCGGTCTCGCCGCTCCCCTAGGGCCGAAGGTCCCGAAAGCCCGTGACGGACGTAGACATGTGTCACGTCCGTCCGGCCCGCCCCGGAGCGGGGTGCCTACTCGTGGGGTACGACGACCACCACGCCCTCGGCGTGGTGCACCACCTGGTGGCTCACCGAGCCGAGCAGCCAGCGGGTGATGCCGCTCAGGCCGCGGGAGCCGACCACGACGACGCCCGCCTCGGGGGACTCCTCGAGGAGGGCGGCGCCGCCCGTGCCGTAGACGAGGACCTTCTCGACGGTGAGGCCGCTCAGGTCAACGCTGTCGACGACCCCGTCGAGCAGCTCGCGCGCGCCCTCCTCCACCATGCGGTGGTCGAAGGTGGCGCCACCGAAGGGGTAGCCCCCGACGAACGGCGCCGACCACGCGTGCACCACCCGCAGGCGGGCGCCGCGGGCCCGAGCCTCAGCCGCGGCCCACTCGAGGGCGCGGCGGGCGGTGGCGGACGCGTCGACGCCCACGACGACCGGGCCCTCGCTGCGCACCTTGCCCGGGCGGATGACCGCCACCGGGCAGGTGGCCTCGGCCAGCACCCGCTGGCTCACGGAGCCGAGGAGCAGGCCCTTGAAGCCGCCGAGGCCCCGGGCGCCGACGACGAGGAGGTCGTCGTCGGCGGCGACCGACCGCAGCGCGGCCGGGGCGAGGTCGTTCACGACGACCTGCTCGACGTCCGCCGCGGCGTCGCCGACGGCGGCCTCGACGGCCGCGGCCAGCGCCTCCTTGGCCTGGGGCTCGCCGTAGCCCGGATCGAACTCGGCGCCCTGCACGGCGTGGTGCTGGTCGAGGTAGCCCCACGCCATCACGGCGACCACGGGCGCCTGGCGGAGGCGACCCTCCTCCACCGCCCACCGCAGCGCCTCGGCGCTGCCCTCTGATCCGTCCACTCCGACAACGATCCGCGTCATAGCTGCATCGTCCCACGTCTGGCCGGCCGCGGTAGTGCCGACCAGCAGGGTCGGTGGGCCGCGCCGATCGGGACCATCGCCCCTGCTCGGCCCCGGACCGGGCCACGAGCCTGGGGTCAACGCCCCCGATCGCACAGTCACCTCGGCCGAGCGCGTCGGACACCCACACCGACCGCAGGAGGTCGAGCGATGACCGAAGCAGCAGACATCTCGAAGCGCAGCGGCGCAGCATGGCTCCTCGCCCCGGCCGTGGCCGTGGTGATGACCATGGCCGTGGCGCTCTTCGCCGTCGTCCTCGTCGGCAGCGACGACGACGGCGGCACCAGCGTGACGACCGGGGAGCCCGGCGAGTCCGTCGTCCTCGACGTGGAGCTCGGCGACCTCTACGTCGAGCCGTCCTCGGTCGAGGTCCCCGCCGGCACCGAGCTGATCGTCAACGTGACCAACGCGGGCGCGATGCCCCACGACCTCAAGCTCGGCGAGACCGGCACGGCCATGCTCGACCCGGGCCAGTCCGAGCAGGTCTCGCTCGGCGTGATGGAGCAGACGACCGAGGCCTGGTGCACCGTGCCCGGCCACCGCGAGGCCGGGATGGTCCTCGACATCGTCGTGACCGGCGCCCCGGCCGCTCCGGCGTCCGGCGACCACGGCGGCGGCTCGGCGGCACCGGCCGGCGACGGCGCCGTCATCGACTGGACCGCCACCCCGGGAGCCGACTGGCAGCCCTACGACCCGCGGCTCGAGCCGGCGCCCGGCGGCACCGAGCACGAGATCAGCTTCTCGATGACCGAGGAGGTCATGGAGGTGGCGCCCGGGGTCACCCAGGAGGTGTGGGTGTTCAACGGCCAGCTCCCGGGCCCGACGCTGCGGGGCACGGTCGGCGACGTCTTCACCGTCACCCTCACCAACGACGGCAAGATGGGCCACTCGCTGGACTTCCACGCCAGCAAGGTCGCCTGGGACGACGAGATGCGCACGCTGCAGCCCGGCGAGTCGCTCGTCTACCAGTTCGAGGCCAAGCACGCCGGTGTGTGGATGTACCACTGCGGGACCGCCCCGGCGCTCCACCACATCGGCAACGGAATGTTCGGCGCCGTGATCATCGACCCGCCGGACCTGCCCCCCGTGGACCACGAGCTGCTGTTCGTGCAGTCCGAGCTGTACCTCGGCCCTGAGGGCCAGCCCGGCGACCTGGCCAAGATGCAGGAGGTCGACTTCGACGCCGTCGTCTTCAACGGGTACGCCAACCAGTACCAGCACGCCCCGATCCAGGTGGAGGTCGGCGAGCGGGTTCGGGCCTTCGTGCTCGACGCCGGGCCGAGCGAGAACTCCTCGTTCCACATCGTCGGCACGATCTTCGACACCGTCTACAAGGAGGGCACCTACCTCCTGCGGCCCGACGGCCGCCAGGGCGGGTCGCAGGCGCTCGACCTGCAGCCGGCCCAGGGCGGGTTCGTCGAGTTCACCTTCGACGAGGAGGGCCTCTACCTGATGGTCACCCACAAGTTCTCGAACGTGGGCATCGGGGCCCTCGGGATCTTCGCCGTCGGCGACGTCGACGCGGGCGACGTGGCCCACTGACCGCAGGCCCACCGCCGCGCCTGGGCACAAGGGGGTGGCGCCGCCGGTTAGGTTCGGGCCGCAGACGAACCGACGGGGGGACGCATGGATCGCTTCGAGGGCCGGCTGGCCGTGGTGACCGGGGCGGGGAGCGGGATGGGCCGCGAGCTCGTCCGCCAGCTCGCCGCCGAGGGCTGCTCGGTGGCCGGCTGCGACATCGACGGCGAGGCGATGGCCGAGACGGTGCGGCTCGCCGAGAAGGAGGCCCGCCCCGGCGTGGTCGTCTCCGGCCACGTCTGCGACGTGAGCGACGAGCCGGCTGTCGAGCGCTTCCGCGACGAGGTCCTCGCCCGGCACGAGACCGACCACGTGCACCTGCTCTTCAACAACGCCGGCGTGAGCGGCGGTGGCAGCTTCCTCACCGACCCCCGCGAGGAGTGGGAGCGGACCTTCGCCATCTGCTGGGGCGGGGTGTACACCTGCACCCGGGTGTTCCTGCCGCTCCTCGTCGCCGCCGACGCCGGCCACCTCGTGAACACGAGCAGCGTGAACGGCTTCTGGGCGCGGATCCTGCCCGGCGTCCCGCACACCGCGTACAGCACGGCCAAGTTCGCGGTGAAGGGGTTCTCGGAGGCGCTCATGGAGGACCTGCGGGTCAACGCCCCGCACGTCCAGGTGTCGGTCGTGATGCCCGGCCACATCGGCACCGACATCGTCAACAACAGCTGCAAGGTGCACGGCGCGGCCGAGCTCGACGCCGCCGGCCTCGCGCAGGCCCGGGCCGACATGGCCCAGCGCGGGCTGCCGGTCGACTCGATGGACGACGAGGCCGTGCGGTCCATGGTCGACATGGTCGGTGACCTGTTCCGCGACAGCGCCCCCACCTCGCCGGCGGAGGCGGTGACCGAGATCCTCGACGGGGTGCGCGCCGGTCGGTGGCGCATCCTCGTCGGCGACGACGCCCGGGTGCTCGACGAGCACGTGCGGGCCGACCCGGAGCGGGCCTACGAGCCCGGCGGCCCCGGCCTCGGCGGCCTGGGCTTCGCAGCGAGCTGAGGAGGACCGATGGAGCGACCGTTCGAGTTCCAGGGGATCAACCACCTGGCCCTCGTGTGCCGGGACATGGCCCGGACCGTGGCGTTCTACGAGGGCGTGCTCGGCATGCCGCTCGTGAAGACGGTGGAGCTTCCGGCCGGGATGGGGCAGCACTTCTTCTTCGACTGCGGCGGCGGCAACCTGCTGGCGTTCTTCTGGTTCCCGGACGCGCCCGACGGGGTGCCGGGCATCTCGGCGCCGGCCGCCCGACCCGACAAGGGCGACCTCACGAGCGCCGTCGGCTCGATGAACCACGTGGCCTTCGCGGTGCCCGAGGAGAAGATCGAGGAGTACCGCGAGCGCCTCCTCGCCCTCGGCATCGAGTGCAGCGAGGTGGCCAACCACGACGACAGCGAGTGGGGGGTCAGCCCGGAGATGCACCCCGGGGTGTTCGTGCGCTCGATCTACTTCCAGGACCCCGACGGCACCCTCCTCGAGCTCGCCGCCACCACCCGGGCGTTCACCCCGGGGGACGTGGCCCACGAGCCGGCCCGGGCCCGGGTCCGGACCTGAGGAGCCGCGCCGTGGGCCGTCTGCGCCAGGTCCCCCGCGGCGAGGCCGCTCCGGTGGTCACGTCGATGTACGACCTGCTCTTCGGGCCGGGGCGCGACCCGGTGGCCGAGCCGGGCACCGCCACCGGCACGCCCGGCGACTGGTGGACCACCTTCGCCCTGGTCCCCGACGTCTTCCAGCACGCGGTGGACGGCTTCGTCCTGTACCGCAGCCCCGACCGGCGGCTCGACCCGCGGCTGCGGGAGCTCGGCCAGTGCCGGGTGGGCTGGGCCCGGGGCAGCCAGTTCGTGTTCTCGCAGCACTGCAAGGCCATGCGGGACCTCGGCTTCACCGAGGAGCAGATCGCCGCCATCCCGGCCTGGTCCACCGCCGACTGCTTCAGCGAGGTCGAGCGGGCCGTCCTGGCCTACACTGACGCGCTGGCCTACGACGGCGGCCGCGTCCCCGACGCGCTCTTCGAGGTGCTGCAGCGGCACCTCTCCGACGAGGAGATCCTCGAGCTCACCTACATCACGGCGCTCTACGACATGCACGCGGTGATGACCAAGGCGCTGCGCCTCGAGCTCGACGACCGCCCCGAGCCGATCGTCGAGCACGTCGTCGACGGCGTCACCAACCTCCAGGTCCGTCCCACCCGCTGACCTCGGCGGCGCAGCGGGGGCGTCGGGAGCCCGGCAGGGCAGACTCGAGGCATGACAGGCGAGCACCGCCACAAGCACGCCCACGGATCGATCCGGGCGGGCGAGCGTCACAAGGGTCGGCTGGCGGCGGCGTTCGCGGTGCTGGCCGTGTTCATGGTCGTCGAGGTCGTCGGCGGCCTCGTCACCGGGTCGCTGGCCCTGCTCTCCGACGCTGGGCACATGCTCACCGACGTGCTCGGCCTGGGCATGGCCCTCGCCGCCATCCAGCTGGCCAGCAGCAGCCAGCAGCGGCGCAGCCACACCTACGGGCTCTACCGGCTGGAGATCCTCGCCGCCCTCGCCAACGCCGTCCTCCTGCTCGGGGTGGCCACCTACGTGCTCGTCGAGGCGGTGGGCCGGTTCGGCGACCCGCCCGAGCTCGACATCGGGCCGCTGCTCGTCGTTGCCTCGCTCGGCCTGGTGGCCAACCTCGTCGCCTTCGCGCTCCTGCGCGAGGGGGCCAAGGAGTCGCTCAACCTGGAGGGCGCCTACCTCGAGGTGCTGGCCGACACCGTCGGCTCGATCGGGGTCATCGTCGCCGCGCTGGCGATGCGAGCCACCGGCTGGGGCTGGCTCGACCCGGCGGTGGCGGTGGCCATCTCGGCGTGGATCGTGCCCCGCACGCTGCGCCTCGGTGGCCGGGCGCTGCGCATCCTCGTCCAGGCGGCGCCGCGCCACCTCGACCTCGACGCCCTCGAGGTCGACCTGGCCGCCCTCCCCGGCGTCGTCGACGTCCACGACCTCCACGCCTGGACGCTCACCTCGGACATGGAGGTGGTCTCCGCCCACCTCATGGTGACCACCGGCACCGACCACCACAGCGTGCTCGACCAGGCCCGCGTGGTGCTGCGCGACGACTACGGCATCGACCACGCCACCCTCCAGGTGGAGCCCGAGGACCACGAGGGGTGCCACGAGGTCACCTGGTGAGCGGTGACTAGCGTCGCTCCCGTGGACGATCCCGGCGCCTGCACCGAGCGCGAGCTCACCCGACCCGTGGCCCTGTGCCGCCCCGACGGCACGCTGAACCCCGAGGCCATCGGCTGGGCCCGCCAGCCGATCATCGACTGCTCGCTGCCCGGCCGCTGGGGCCGGCGGAAGCGGTGGGACTTCTGGTCGGTGGTGGGCGACGGGTTCGCCATGAACCTCACCTACGCCGACGTCGACTACGGAGGTCTCGGCAGCGTGTGGTTCCGGGACCTCAAGGCCGGCGACGAAGCCACCAAGGACGTGATCGTGCCGCTCGCCCGCGGCTTCCACCACCACCCCCGTGCCGGGGAGGGGGAGGTGGGCCTGGAGCGCGGCGGGCTGCGCCTGCGGTTCACCGACGACGAGCGCGGCACCACCCTCGCCGTCTCGTTCCCCACGAAGCGGGGCCGCTTCGACGCCGAGGTGCTCGTCACCCGCCCCGCCGGCCACGAGTCGCTCACCGTCGTGATCCCCTGGTCGGATCGCCGGTACCAGTGCACCACCAAGGACGTGTCCCGGCCCGCCGAGGGGTGGATCACCTGGGGCACCCGCCACTGGGAGCTGTCGGCCGACGACGGCCGGTCCTGGGGCTGCCTGGACTTCGGCCGGGGCCGGTGGCCGTACCGCACGCGGTGGAACTGGGGCGCCGGGGCGGGGCTCGTCGACGGCCGCCGGGTGGGCATCCAGGTCGGCGGGAAGTGGACCGACGGCACCGGCATGACCGAGAACGCGCTCATCGTCGACGGTCGCCTCTCGAAGATCTCCGAGGAGCTCGTCTGGACCTACGACCGCACGGACTGGCTCGCCCCGTGGACGATCCGCACGCCCCGCTCCAGCCGGATCGACCTCACGTTCACCCCCGTCCACGACAAGGTCGGGCGGCTGCAGCTGGGTGTGGCGGAGAGCACCGTCGACCAGTGCTTCGGCCACTGGTCGGGGCGGATCGTGCCCGACGACGGGCAGCCGATCGAGGTGCGCGACGTGTTCGGCTGGGCCGAGGAGGCCACCTGGCGCTGGTGAGCGCCGCCGATTCCCGTCGCCCCCGGGCGCGCCGTTAGCGTTCGCCGCCATGCACGGCCACGACGCGAGCACGGCGGCGGACCGAGCCTTCCTCGGGCTGGAGATCACCGGCGACGGCGCCGCCGCCTTCGAGCTGGCGCCGCACCTCGCGCGCCCCGACGGCTTCCTCTTCGGCGGCACGGCCATGGCCGCCGCGGTCACGATGGCCGAGCACGTCACGGGCCGGCCCTCCCTGTGGACCACCGTCCAGTTCGTGGCCGGCAGCTGCCAGGTCGGCGACCAGGTGGAGCTCCGGGCCGAGGTGCGGGCCCACGGCCATCGGGCCTCGCAGGTGCGGGTCGAGGCCCGGGCCGGCGGCGAGCTGATCTTCGACGCGCTCGGCGCCACCGCGCTCGCGAAGGAGGGCGCCCCGCAGGCGGCCCTGACCCCGGCCATGCCCCGGACCCGCCCGCCCGCCACCGGCGAGCCGTGGACGCTGCCCCTCGCGCTCAGCGCCCCCGAGGCCCGCTCCCGTGGCTTCCTCGAGCGAGCCGAGGTGCGCTACGCGGCGACCGAGGACCCTGACGAGCAGCGCTACCTGCTCTGGGCCCGGGTGCCGGAGCGCCCGCTCACCCCTGCGCTCCTCGGGTTCCTCTGCGACTGGGTGCCGTCGTCGATCGTGAACGCGCTCGGCCGCTTCGGGGGCGGGCGCAGCCTCGACAACACCCTGCGCGTGGGCACGCTCGTGCCCTCCGAGTGGCTGCTCGTGGACTTCGACCCCCACCTCGCCGACCGCGGCTTCGGCCACGGCGCGGCTCGCCTCTGGGCGGAGGACGGCACCCTGCTCGGCGTGGCCAGCCAGACCTCCACGCTCATCGCCCACGACCCCGCCTGAGCGCCGTCGCGGCGCGGCGGCTGCGCCGCGATGGGACACTGTCTCCGTGCGCGACGTCGTCCACGAGCCGCGACCCCGGCTCCGGGCCCTGACCGTGGCGGCGGCGCTCCTCGGCCTGGCGGCGGCCTGCGCGGAGACGGCCCCCGGGGCGGAGGAGGCGGGGTCGTCCACGACGACGGCCGCGGCGCCCACCCCCTCCTCCAGCACCACGCCGACCACCGTCGCGATGACGCCGGCCACCGAGGCACCGCCGACCACGTCCGCGCCGTCGTCGACCTCGCTGCCCGCCCCGGCTCCCGAGTACCGGGCGTCGATCGCGCCCGTCACCGCGGAGGACCTCGGGGCGTCCTGGAACCCCGACATCGCGGCCTGTGCCCGCCCCGAGGACCTCCGGCTCCTCACCGTGTCGCACTGGGGCTACGACGGGCGCCCCCACGAGGGTCGCATCGTCGTGCACGCCCGCCACGCCGAGGCGATCGTCGAGGTGTTCCGCAAGATCTGGGACGCCCGCTTCCCGATCGAGCGGATGGTCCCGGTGGCCGAGTACGGCGGCGACGACGGCGCCTCGATGCGGGCCAACAACACGAGCGGCTTCAACTGCCGGTACGTGGCCGGCACCACCCGGGTGTCCGAGCACGCCCTCGGCCAGGCCATCGACGTCAACCCGCTCCACAACCCCTACGTGAAGGGCGGCTCGGTCGACCCGCCCGAGGGGGCCCGCTGGGCCGACCGCACCCTCGGCGAGCCCGGGATGATCACCCCCGGCGACGCGGTGGTGCGGGCCTTCGCCGAGGCCGGCTGGACCTGGGGCGGCACGTGGCGGTCCGGCCAGGACCACCAGCACTTCTCGGCCGGCGGGCGCTGAGCTCGGCCGCGGTCAGCCGACCGGCTCGGGGACCGGCGCCGGGGTGGGCTCGAGCGGCGTCACCAGGCCCTCGGGCAGCTGGCGGAACAGCGCCGCGAGCTGCGGCAGGAAGGTCCGGGCCGCGCTCGTGCGGCGCCAGAACATCCCGATCCGCCGGGTGGGCACCGGCGGCGAGAACGGCAGCAGCACCACGTCGCGCGACGTGGGCACGGGCGGGCTCACCGCCAGCTGCGGGAGCAGGGTGACGCCCACGCCGGCGGCCACCATCTGGCGCAGCGTCTCGAGGCTCGTGGCCCGGAAACCGGAGCGCTCGTCGGCGCCGGCCATCGAGCACACCGACAGCGCCTGCTCGCGCAGGCAGTGCCCCTCGTCGAGCAGGAGCACGCTCTCGCCGGCCAGCACGCCGGCGTGGACCGGGCCGTCGCGGTCGGCGAGGTGGTGGTCGGCCGGCACGGCGAGCACGAACGCCTCCTCGAAGAGCACCTCCTCGTGGAGCTGCTCGTCGGGGACGGGGAGGGCGAGGATGGCGGCGTCGAGGCCCCCGGTGCGCAGCTGCTCGAGGATGTCCTCGGTCTTCTCCTCCACGAGCAGCAGCTCGAGGTTCGGGAAGCGGCGCCGCACCTCGGGGACCACGTGGGGGAGGAGGTAGGGGCCGAGCGTGGGGAAGATCCCGAGGCGCAGCGTGCCGCCGGCGGGGTCGGCGGCCCGGCGGGCGATCTCGGTGATGCCGTCGGCCTCGCGCAGCACCTCCCGGGCCCGCTCGACGACCTGCTCGCCGACCGCGGTGAGCATGATGCGCCGCGGGTTGCGCTCGACGAGCTCCACGCCCAGCTCCTCCTCCAGCTTCTTGATCTGGGTGGAGAGCGTGGGCTGGCTCACGAAGCAGGCCTCGGCGGCCCGTCCGAAGTGGCGGTGGTCGGCCACCGCCACCAGGTAGCGCAGGTCTCGCAGGTTCACGGTGGTCCTCCCCGGTCAGGTGCCGGTGGGGACGGCCTCGGCCGGGCGGCGGGGGCCGCCCGGCCGGTGTCCCGTCAGGCGCTGACGAGCGCCTCGTCCTCGGCGGGGGCCGAGGTGCGGATGAGGTGGTCGAAGGCGCTGAGCGCCGCGGTGGCGCCGGCGCCCATGGCGACGACGATCTGCTTGTACGGCACGGTGGTGGCGTCGCCGGCGGCGAACACGCCCGGGACCGACGTCTGGCCCCGGTCGTCGATGACGATCTCGCCGCGGGGGCTCAGCTCGACCGTGCCCTGCAGCCACTCGGTGTTGGGCAGGAGGCCGATCTGGACGAACACGCCCTCGAGGGCCAGCTCGTGGCTCTCGTCGGTGGTGCGGTCCGTGTAGCGGATGCCGCCCACCTGGCCGTCCTCGTCGAGCACCTCGGTGGTGAGGGCGCTCGTGATGATGTCGACGTTGTCGAGGCTGCGGAGCTTGCGCTGCAGCACGGCGTCGGCCCGGAGCTGGTCGTCGAACTCCACGACGGTGACGTGACCGACCACGCCGGCCAGGTCGATGGCCGCCTCGACGCCGGAGTTGCCGCCGCCGATCACGGCGACGCGCTTGCCCTTGAAGAGGGGGCCGTCGCAGTGGGGGCAGAAGGTGACGCCCTTGTTGCGGTGCTCCTCCTCGCCGGGGACGCCCATCGTGCGCCAGCGGGCGCCGGTGGCGAGGACCACGCTGCGGGAGCGCACCGAGGCGCCGCTCTCGAGCTCCACGGTGTGGAGGCCGCCGGGCTCCTCGGCCGGGATCAGCCGCACCGCCCGCTGGAGGTTCATCACGTCGACGTCGTAGTCCTTGACGTGCTGCTCGAGCGCGGCGGCCAGCTTCGGGCCCTCCGTGTGGGACACCGAGACGAAGTTCTCGATGCTCATCGTGTCGAGCACCTGGCCGCCGAAGCGCTCCACGACCATGCCGGTGCGGATGCCCTTGCGGGCGGCGTAGATGGCCGACGCGGCGCCGGCGGGGCCGCCGCCGACGACGAGCACGTCGAAGGGGTCCTTCTCGGCGATCGCCTTGGCGGCGCGCGCCGCGGCGCCGGTGTCGAGCTTGGCGACGATCTGCTCGACGGTCATGCGGCCCTGGTCGAACAGCTCGCCGTTGAGGAAGACCGTGGGGACGGCCATGACCTTGCGCTCCTCCACCTCGTCCTGGAAGAGGGCGCCGTCGACGGCCACGTGGTGCACGTTGGGGTTCAGGACGCTCATCAGCGTCAGCGCCTGCACCACGTCGGGGCAGTTCTGGCACGACAGCGACATGTACGTCTCGAACCGGTACTCGCCCTCGAGGCCCTTGATCTGCTCGACGACGTCGTCGTCCACCTTGGGCGGGTGGCCGCCCACCCACAGCAGGGCGAGCACGAGCGAGGTGAACTCGTGGCCCAGCGGGATGCCGGCGAAGGTGACGTCCACCGTGGTGCCGGTGCGCACGATCCGGAACGACGGCTTGCGCTCGTCGTCGCCGTCCTCCCGGAACGTGATGAGCGGGGACATGTCGGCGATCTCGACGAGGAGCTCGCGCAGCTCGCCGGACTTGGGCGAGCCGTCGAGGGAGGCCACCAGCTCGATCGGCTGGGTGACCTTCTCGAGGTGGGTCTTCAGCTGGGTGGCCAGGTTGGCGTCGAGCATCGAACTCTCTCCGGAGTAGCGGGGGAAGGGTGGGTCCGGGGGCGGGCGGGGAAGGGGTGGGAACGGCCCGGCCGGGGCGGTTGGGGCGCCCCGGCCGGGCGGTCAGGCCGTGGGCCTGCGGGCCGGTGGCCCGCCGGGCTCAGATCTTGCCGACGAGGTCCAGCGACGGGGCGAGGGTCTCGTCGCCCTCCTCCCACTTGGCGGGGCAGACCTCGCCCGGGTGCTCCCGGACGTACTGGGCGGCCTTCACCTTGCGGAGCAGCTCGGTGGCGTTGCGGCCGATGCCCTCGGCGGTGATCTCCATGAACTGGATGACGCCGTCGGGGTCCACGAGGAAGGTGCCGCGGTCGGCCAGGCCCTGACCCTCGCGCATCACGCCGAAGTTGTTGGTGATGGTGCCGTTCGGGTCGCCGAGCATCGTGTACTGGATCTTGCCGATGGTCTCGGAGGTGTCGTGCCAGGCCTTGTGCGTGAAGTGGGTGTCGGTGGACACCGAGTAGATCTCCACGCCGAGCTTCTGGAACTCCTCGTAGTTGTCGGCGGGGTCACCGAGCTCCGTCGGGCACACGAAGGTGAAGTCGGCCGGGTAGAAGAAGAAGATGGCCCACTTGCCCTTCACATCCTCGTCGCTGACCTCGACGAACTCGCCGTTGCGGTAGCCGGTGGCCTGGAAGGGAAGGATCTTGGTGTTGATGAGAGACACGGTGCTTCCTCGATGGGTAGCGGATACGGGACGATCGACAACTTAGGCGATCTGACCAAGGAATGATAGGCAGTGTCGATCGTTTGTCCTGATGGTCTCGATAGGCCGCGTCGATCGACCTCGCCGCCGCCCCGCCCCCGGCGACCGGCCTGGCCCAGGCCCGGCACAGGTGGGAACCTGGGGGCCTCGTCACCTCGGAGGAGCGCCATGACCGCCACCGCACCGGCTCCCGCCGGCTCGTCGCCCGCCCTCGACGCCCCGGCCGTCGTCGATCGGCTCCGGGCCACCTTCGCCAGCGGCCGCACCCGGCCCGCCGAGTGGCGCCGGACCCAGCTGCGGGGGCTCGGGCGCATGCTCGAGGAGCACGACGCCGAGCTCACCCAGGCCCTCTGGAAGGACCTCGGCCGCCCGTCGATGGAGGCCTACGCCGCCGACCTCGGCCACGCCAAGGGCGAGATCCGGTACCTGGCCAAGCACGTCGAGCGGTGGATGCGGCCCCGCCGCGTGAAGGTGCCGCCCACGGTGATGCCGGCCCGGGCCTGGGTCCAGCCCGAGCCCCTCGGCGTGGCCCTCGTGATCGCGCCGTGGAACTACCCGATCCAGCTCCTGCTCGAGCCGATGGCCGCCGCCCTGGCCGCGGGCAACTGCGTGGCGGCCAAGCCCTCCGAGTTGGCACCGGCCTGCTCCGAGGCGATGGCCCGGCTCCTGCCCCGCTACGTCGACCCCGACGCGGTGGTCGTCGTCGAGGGCGGCGTGCCCGAGACCACCGCCCTGCTCGAGCAGCGCTGGGACCACATCTTCTTCACCGGCTCCACCAACGTCGGGCGCATCGTCGCCGAGGCCGCGGCCAAGCACCTGACGCCCACCGTGCTCGAGCTGGGCGGCAAGTCACCCGCCTACGTCCACCGCAGCGCAGACCTCGACGTCACCGCCCGGCGCATCGCCTGGGGCAAGTTCCTGAACGCCGGCCAGACCTGCATCGCGCCCGACTACGTCCTCGTCGACCGGGCGGTGCAGGACCAGCTCGTCGACCGCCTCGTCGCGCAGGTCGAGGCGTTCTTCGGCCCCGACCCGCAGGGCTCCTCGAGCCTCGGCCGGATCGTCAACGAGCGGCACCTCGAGCGCCTCAAGGGCTACCTGGCCGCGGGCGCCGGCACCGTCGTGACCGGCGGCACCTTCGACGACGCCGACCGCTACCTCGCCCCCACGATCACCGTCGACCCGCCGCTCGACGCCCCGATCATGCAGGAGGAGATCTTCGGGCCGATCCTGCCGGTGCTCGGCGTCGACGGCCCCGAAGAAGCCCGGGACCTCGTGCTCGAGCGGCCCAAGCCGCTCGCCCTCTACGCCTTCGGGGAGGACGACGACGCCATCGCCACCGTCGTGGACGGCACCTCCAGCGGCGGGGTCTGCATCAACCAGACGCTCATGCACCTGCTCCCGCCCGACCTGCCCTTCGGCGGCGTGGGCGACAGCGGCATGGGCGCCTACCACGGCAAGGCCGGCTTCGACGCGCTCAGCCACCACAAGAGCGTCCTGCGCAAGCGCACCCGCCCGGACCTGAAGCTCCTCTACCCGCCGTACAAGCCGCAGGTGGAGCGGCTCGTCCGCAAGATCCTGCGCTGAGCCACCCCCACCGCAGCTGACCCGGCGCGGCCGTCGCGCCCTGCTCGGCGCGCCCGGGTGGCCGAGGCCCTGGCCAACTTACATAGGGAGCGCTATGTTCCTGGCGATGGCCACGCAGGGGGAGCGGCGAGCCGAGACCCGCCAGCGGCTGCTCGACGCGGCCGCCGAGCTGTTCGCGGCCCGGGGGATCGAGGGGGCGTCGGTCGACGCCATCGCAGCGCGTGCCGGCCGCACCTCGGGCGCCGTGTACGACCACTTCGAGTCGAAGACGGGCCTCCTGCTGGCCCTGCTCGAGAGCTGGGTGGACGACGTGGCCGTGGCGATCGTGGCCGAGCTGGCCACCGCCACCACGCTCGATGAGCGCCTCGCCTCGCTGTGGCGGAACGTGTCCGACCCGCCGAGCGGCGACGGGCGCTGGATCAACCTCGAGCACGAGCTGTGGAGCTACGCCACCCGTGACGAGACGGCCCGCCGGGTCCTGGCCCGCCGCTACGAGGCGGCGTGGGCCGGGGTCGACGAGGCCGTCCACGACTGGGGGGAGGGGGCGGCGCAGGCCCGGCGCCGGGTCGGCCCGGCGCTCATCGGCACGCTCCTCGGGCTCGAGATGATGCGCCGGATCGACCCCGGCGCCGTGACCGACGAGGTGGCCGTCGCCGCGCTGCGCGGCGTGGTCACCGCGATCGCCGAGGGGGTGCCGCGATGACGGCGACCGACACGAGGCCCAGCCTGGAGGGCATCGACCTCCTGGCCCGCACGTGGGGGCAGGGGGTGCCCCACGACCAGTTCGACCGGCTGCGCCGGGAGGCGCCGGTGCACTGGCACCCCGAGCCCGGCGACACCGGCTTCTGGGCGATCACCCGCTACGCCGACGTGAAGGCGGTCAGCCACGACTGGGAGACGTTCTCCTCCGAGCTGGGCGCCACGTTCATCCCCACCCAGGACGAGGAGGCGATGGCCCAGCTGCGCCTCACGATCCTGAACATGGACCCGCCCAAGCACCACCGCTACCGGCGCCTCGTGTCCCGGGGGTTCACGCCCCGCATGATCGGCAAGCTCACCGAGGAGATCGAGCGCCGGGCCCGCGCCGTGGTCGACGCCATCTGCGAGAAGGGCGAGGTGGAGTGCGTGGAGGAGGTCGCCGCCCAGGTCCCGGTGCAGATGATCTGCGAGATGATCGGCCTGGAGCCGGAGCTGTGGCCCCGGATGTTCGAGATCTCCAACCAGCTCATCGGCTCCCGCGACGACCCCGACTACCAGGAGCTGCCGGGCGGCCCGGAGGCGGCCGCGGCCGAGATCTACGCCCTGTGCGACCAGGTCGCCGCCGACCGCCGGGTGAACCCCCGCGACGACATCATGACGGCGCTCGTGCACGCCGAGGTCGACGGGGAGCGCCTCGACGACGCCGAGCTCAACCTCTTCTTCGTGACGCTCGTCGTCGCCGGCAACGAGACGACCCGCAACCTCATCAACCACTCGATGCTGGCGCTCATCGAGCACCCCGACCAGGCCCAGCGCCTGCGCGACGACCCGTCGCTGTGGGACACCGCCGTGGAGGAGATGCTCCGCTGGGGGTCGTCGATCCACAACTTCCGCCGCACCGCCACCCGCGACACCGAGATCCGCGGCGTGCCGATCGCGGCGGGCGAGAAGGTCGTCATGTACTACGCGTCCGCCAACCGCGACGAGGAGGTGTTCGCGGACCCGCACACCTTCGACGTGGGTCGCACCCCGAACGAGCACGTCGCGTTCGGCGGCGGCGGCGTCCACTACTGCCTCGGCGCCAGCCTGGCCCGGGCCGAGATCCGGGCGACGATGCGCCAGCTCGTCGAGCGCCTCCCCGACGTCGAGCTGGCCGGCCCCGTGGACCGCCTCCACTCCGACTTCGTCAACGGCATCAAGCGGATGCCGATCCGGTTCACCCCGACCACTCCCACCAGCGAGGACTGACCACATGCGCACGCCCATCTGCGACGAGCTCGGCATCGAGTTCCCGATCTTCGCCTTCACCCACTGCCGCGACGTCGTGGCCGCCGTCTCCAAGGCCGGCGGCTTCGGTGTGCTCGGCGCCGTGGGCTTCAGCCCCGAGCAGCTCGAGATCGAGCTGGCCTGGATCGACGAGCACGTCGGCGACCGGCCCTACGGCGTCGACATCGTCATCCCCGGCAAGTACGAGGGCATGGACGAGATGGACCCCGAGAAGCTGGCCGAGACGCTGCGCTCGCTCGTCCCCAAGCAGCACCTCGAGTTCGCCGACAAGATCCTCGAGGAGGCCGGCGTGCCCGACCTCCCGCCCGAGGAGGACAACCGGATGCAGCTGCTCGGCTGGACCGAGGCCTCCGCGCTCCCGCAGATCGAGGTGGCCCTGCGCCACCCGAAGGTGCGGCTCATCGCCAACGCGCTCGGCACCCCGCCGGTCGACGTGATCGAGCACATCCACGACCACGGCCTGAAGGTGGCGGCGCTGTGCGGCTCGCCGTACCAGGCGCTCAAGCACAAGGAGGCCGGCGTGGACATCGTCATCGCCCAGGGCGGCGAGGGCGGCGGCCACACCGGCGAGGTCGGCTCGATCGTGCTGTGGCCGCAGGTGGCCCAGGCGATCGCCCCCACGCCGATGCTGGCCGCCGGCGGCGTCGGCTCCGGTCAGCAGATCGCCGCGGCGCTGGCGCTCGGCGCGCAGGGGGTGTGGGCCGGGTCGCTGTGGCTCACCGTGGAGGAGGCGGACCTGCCGCCCGCCCAGAAGGAGCAGCTGCTCGAGGCGGACTCGCGCGCCACCGTGCGGTCCCGGTCCTTCACCGGCAAGCCGTGCCGGATGCTGCGCAACCGCTGGACCGACGCCTGGGAGCAGCCCGACGCGCCGGACCCGCTGCCGATGCCGATGCAGTACATGGTGTCGGGCAACTGCGTGGCCCGCGGGCACCGCTACGCGGACAAGGCGCGCGACGTCATGTTCAACCCGGTGGGCCAGGTCGTCGGCCAGCTCAACCGGGTCGAGAAGACGGCCACGGTGATCCAGCGGCTGGTGGAGGAGTACCTCGAGGCCGTCGACGGCCTCACCTCCCTCATGGCCGACGCCTGACCGTCACCCCCGAGCGGGCCGGCAGGGCTGGCCGCGCAGGCCCGGGCACGGCGGCGCCGCCTCGGGCACGCCGGGCACGTCCACGACCGGCAGCGTGATCCGCGACGGCGTGGCGCGGCCCAGGCCGATCCGGTTCACGGTGCCGTCGGGGGCGGCGATCGCATCGAAGCGCCACTCGGGCCGCGTCCCACCGGGCGCGTCGATCGTGACCCGAAGGCGGGACCCGGCTCGGAACACGTGGGCCACGGGGAACAGCTCCACGTTCACCTCGGCGAGCTCGCCCTCCGGCAGCGGCTCGGCGTCGGCTTCGAGGTGCGTGTGGTACGGCTGCAGCGGCGTGGACCGGGCCTCGTCGAGGCGGCGGTGGCTGGCCCGCAGCCAGCCGTTCTGCACGTACACCTCCGTGCCGTCGGGCCGGATCTCCGACACCGTCACCTGCACGTCGACGTCGGGGGCGTCGGACCCGAGCCACAGGTCGACCCGGCCGGGCCCGGCCACCACGAGCGTCCGGTCGAGCGGCTCGGTGGTGTACGACAGGCTCGTCCCCTCGGCGGGGTGCTCCCAGCGCCAGTCGGGCAGCGCCTCCCACGGGTTGCCGTCGTCGCCGAGCGTGTTCAGCTGGCTCCGGGAGGTGTCGTACACGTACTCCTCCTCGCCGTCGGCGCCCGGCTCGGGGGTCAGCGCGCCGCCGAGGCCGAGGTGCCAGGTGGTGGCCTCCTCCTCGGGGATCGGCCACGCGGAGAACTCGGCCGCGAAGGTGGGGTAGGGGGCCCCGGGCAGCTCGGCCCGGCCGCCGTTCTCGAAGAGGATCCGCACGGGCGGCTCCGCCTCGTAGCGGGCCCGTGCCTCCTCGTAGGAGGTGACGTCGGTGAAGCGCTGCGGCGGCAGCTCGAGCTCCACCCCGAAGATGGCGCTGCCGAGCAGGCTCAGCGGCCCCTCGATGCCCTCGGGCAGCGACGGCACCCGCTCGGCCACGTAGAGGTCGAGGAGCTCGGTCATCCGGAGGAGGATCTCGGGCATGAGCGCGTCCGTGTGGCCGCCGTTCGTCAGCACGAAGCGGGCGACCGGCGCGCTCGTGAAGCGGTCGAGCATCGCCGGGAAGTGCCCGCCGGTCTGCTCGTCCTGCCACGAGCCGGCCAGGAACACCGCCGCCTCGATGCGGTCCACCCACTCGCTCGGCGCCAGCCGCCCGATGTAGCCGGTGCGGTCCTCGGGCACGAACGCCGCCTCGTCGATGAACTCGAACAGGTCGGGGTTCTGCGTGCGCAGCGCCTGGTTCTCGGCGCAGGTCTCGTCGCCCTGGTCGGCGCGGATCTGCGCCCAGTCCTGCCCGAACGCCTCGCCGTCGCGCTGGCGCTCCTCCGCCCAGCGGGTGGCGAAGCCGTTGTTGAGGATGCCCCCCGGGTACAGGGTGGAGCGGTAGGTGTCGTCGATGACCGACAGCGGGGTGATGGCGGCCAGGCTCGGCGGCTGGGTCTGGGCCACGAACAGCTGGCTGATGCCGGGGTACGAGATGCCGATCATCCCCACCCGGCCGGTGGACCACGGCTGAGCGGCGATCGTCTCGATCACGTCGTAGCCGTCGGTCCACTGGGCCGGCTCGAAGAACAGGAACGACCCGCCCGAGCAGCCGGTGCCGCGCATGTTCACGCCCACCGACGCGTAGCCGAGGAGGTTGGCCATCGACTGCAGCGGCTGGAGCTTGTCGGGGTCGGCGGGGTCGTAGCCGCTGTACTCCACGACCGTGGGGTAGGGGCCCTCCTCGATCGGGCCGGGCAGGGTCACGTTGACCGCCAGCAGGGTGCCGTCGCGGGTCTCGACGTACTGGTAGCCCTCGACCAGCTCCTGGGACTCGTAGAAGGCCTGATCCGGCACGTCCTCGACGGCCCACACCTCGGTCTCGTCCGAGCTGACCGCCTCGTCCTCGGCGTCGACCACCCGGTAGCCGTCACCAGGGGCGAGCTCGCGCACGATGGCGTTGCCGGCGTCGTCGGCCACGACCTTCGCCACCACCGCGTCGGCGTCGTCGACGACGGCCAGCTCCTGGCCGCCTTCGGCGCCGGTGACGATCAGCTGCTCGACGCTCGGCTGCACGGTCCAGGGCGCGGGCTCCCTGGTCTCGGGCGGCGGGCCGCTGTCGCTGTCGTCGTCGGAGCACGCCCCCGCCACGAGCGAGGTCACGGCGAGCGCGGCGGCGAGGAGCAGCGGTCGGGAGCGGTGGATGCGGCTCAACGGGACCTCCAGACGGTGAGGACAGGTGGACGGGTCAGGGCACTAGCCTTCCGCACGCGGGCGCGTCGAACCGGCCTAGCCGATCGCGCACCCGGCCGGCCCCGAGGCCGTCCGCCGCCCGCGCCGGCGCAGGTGGGCCGGCACGGCCGAGCGCATCAGCCACCCGAGGTCGACCAGGGCGAGGCCGACGATCGCCAGCACCACCGTGGACGAGGCGCCGGTGCGGACGAGCTCGCCCGACTGCACCGACGGGCCCGGCGCCGGCCGCGTCGGCCCACCCCGGTTGCGGCCTGGCTCGAGCGGGGTGACGACCAGGCCGCCCACCGCCGGCGGGCGCGAGGCGACGGTGGTGGAGGTCGTGGACGTCGCGGGCGCGGTGGTGCTCGTCGTCGACCCGCCGGGGCCGAGGATCTCGAGCTGGATGCCCTGCTGCAGCGTCGTCACCGTGGCCTCACCGGGCCCGCTGGAGCCGAGGGCGCCGGCCGACGCCGCGTAGGAGACCGCCACCCCCGCCCCCACCACCAGGGCGACGAGCACGACGAGCCAGCGGGTGGCGCGTCGGGTTGCTGCTGCCATGGCCTGCCTCCTCGGACCGGGCTCGGGGTGGTCTCCGGGGGACGGTAAACCGGATCGACCCGACGTGGCGCAGGGCGTGGAGGCTTTTCAACGCCCTCGGCCGCTCGTCCGGTCCCGGTCGTCCGATTCCGACCGTTCGCGCGCTTGTCCGCCACCGGGGCCGATGGGATGACTACCGGCGGTGGCGACCGCCGCGGTCGTCACCTGGCAGTGGGGACACGTCCCACACGAGCCAGAACGGGGGGAGTCGACGATGCGATCCAGCACCGCGCAGCGCCTCGGTGAGCAACGGCCAACGGCACCCCTCCTCGCGCGTCCGAGCCAACACCGAACAGGAGACGCAATGAAGAGAGCTCGAACCAGGCGGGCGACCGCCCTCATCGTGGGCTTGGCCATGCTGGCCGGGCTCCTGGGCTTCGCCCCGACAGCCAACGCCGACGTCGGCCCCGCCGGCCCGGTGACCTTCACCGTGGAGGGCGGCACGATCAACATCGCCGACGGCGCCGTCGCCATCTGCCTCGAAGACGGGCAGATGTGGGACAAGAACAGCGAGTCCTGCGTCGACGACCCCGAGTGGGAGGACGACGGCACGCCGCCCTCCTCGCTCTCGGGCACGATCGACTCGGACGGCAACGTCACCGTCCCCGGCGAGAACGTGGTGTTCCCACCGCTGACCCTGACCGAGCCCCTGGAGATCAAGGTCACGATCGGGTCGAGCCAGGACGTCGCCGGCGTGATCGATCCGCTGGCCGGCACGGCGTCGATGGACCTGACGCTCGACATCGGGCTGTTCCTCGTGCTGTTCGCCACGCAGTGCCAGCTGACCCTGCCGATGTCGCTCAGCGGCACGTACGACCAGACCACCGGCATCGCCGACGTCACTGACGCGGACTTCGCGATGCCCGGCGCCTCCTGCCCGGGCAACGAGGACCTGGAGTCGCTGATCAACGGTCAGGTCGGCCTGCCCTCGCCCTCGGGGAGCAACGCCGTCAACCTGGTCCTCCAGGTCGACCCGCTCATCGAGGCGATCATCCCGGAGGGCCCGCCGGTGGTCATCGACACCTCCGCCACCATCGGCGTCGGCGGCGCGGCCACCCGCACGATCACCGAGCTGGCCAACCCCGTCCAGACCTGCGCCCTCGTCGGCCCGAACGGCGGCGCCACCCTCGCCGAGAGCGTGACGGTCAACGGGTT
>DATGRC010000266.1:0-6263 GCA_035303865.1 Acidimicrobiales bacterium | reverse complement strand
GACGTCGTCACCGGCCGCACCGCGGTGGGTCCCGGCGACCGCATCGAGGTCGTCGACGGCCGGGCCGTGCTCGCCATGTCGGCCGGCACGCGCCTCGAGCTGCGGGCCGGCCACGACGACGCGGCCGACAGCGTCCTCGTCGTCGACGAGGTCCCCGAGCTCGAGGCGGGGGACCTGCTCGTCGCGTCGCCCGAGGGCATCGAGGTGACGGCAGCGGGCACCACCGTGTCGGTGGCTGGCGGCGCGGCCAAGGTCACTCGCTCGCTCGGCATGGGCGTCGTGGCCTACGACGGCGACGTGGTGGTCGACTCGGCCGGCCAGACCCGCGAGGTGCCGGCGCTGCGGGCCCTGCTCGTCCCCGCCCTCGGCAACCCGCAGCCGCTGCGGCCCGCCGCCTGCCGGGCGCCCGCCGTCACGGCGTCGGCCTGCCCCGCCTACGACCCCACGGACGCGTGGGACCGCCGGTTCCTCGGCGACGCCATCGACCTCGGCCAGCGCCTCGAGAGCATCGCCGACGCGTACACGAGCAGCCTGGCCCCCGGGGAGGGCCGCACCCCGGGCTTCTTCCGGCTGATCCTGCCCGGCCTCGAGGACGAGGACGAGTTCGGTCCCGAGCTGCTCGACCTCGACCGCCCGCCCGGCGAGACGCTCGTGGGCGCCGCCATCACCGACCTCGGGGAGCGGGGCCGCTTCGCGGACCGCTGGCGGGCGGTGTTCGGGTTCCGCGACGAGGGCGCCGAGTGGGGCCTCGTCGCCCTCGACCAGGCGGTGTCGCGCACCCCGCTGCTCGGGGCGGTCACCGAGGCGGTGAGCGCGTCGCCGCTCGCCTTCGGGCCCACCACGACGACCACGTCCACCACCACCGTGCCGGCACCGCCTCCGCCGCCGCCCGCCGGGGGCGGGGACCCGACCACCACGGCCGCCCCGCCGCCCCCGCCGCCGTCGACGGCGCCGCCGGCCACCGCCAGCCCGCCCCCGCCCACCACCGCGCCCCCGGCGCCGGCCCTCCCGCCGCCGCTGCCGCCGGACCCGGTGTCACCGGTCCTGTCGCCGATCGTCGAGCCCGTCACCGACCTGGTGGGCGGGCTGCTCGACGGCCTCACCGGGCTGCTCCGGTAGCGACCGCCCGAACCACGGGGCCCTCGGGGGCGTCCCTCGCCGACCGGGGGGCGGGTCGTACCATCGGCTACGATATGGCTGATCCCCTGAGCCCTCACGACATCGCCCGACGAACCTTCGACGTGGCCAGGCGGGGCTACGAGCAGCAGGCCGTGCGCGCCTTCCTGCACGAGGTGTCCTCGATCGTGGAGCGCCTCCAGCGCGCCGAGGCCGAGCTGCGAGAGCGGGCCGAGCGGGCCGAGGCCCGCGCCGAGGCGTTCGAGCGCCCCGACGAGGCCACGCTGCTCGAGGTGCTCGGGGAGGAGACCACCCGGGTCCTCACCTCGGCCCGGGAGTCGGCCGCCGAGATCCGCAGCAAGGCCGAGGCCGCCGCGGCGCGCATGATCGACGAGGCCACCCGAGAGGCGGAGGAGATCCGCAGCTCGGCCACCCGCGACGCCGACGCCCGCTTGGCCGAGGCCACCGAGGAGGCCGAGCGCCTCCTCGAGGAGGCCCGCACCGAGCTCGACCGGCGGCGGGCCGAGGCCGAGCAGGTGGCGGCCGAGATCCGGGCGCTGGCCGAGTCCGACGCCGAGGCGCTCCGCCAGGCCGGGCGCGACGCCCAGGCCGAGCTGCGGGCCGCCGGCGAGGCCGAGCGCGAGGAGGCCCGGCAGGAGGGCCGGCGCATGGTCGCCGAGGCCCGCGCCGTGCGCGAGCGCATCCTCCGCGACCTCGCCGCCCGGCGGAAGCGGGCCCGCATCCAGGTGGAGAAGCTGAACGCCGGGCGCGAGCGGCTCCTCGAGGCGTACGCCGAGGTGCGCCGCACCGCCGACGAGGCCACCCGCGAGCTGACCGACGCGCTCGTGGACGCCCGCGTCGCCGCCGACGCCGCGGCGCGGCGGGTCGACGAGGAGCCCGAGCCCTCGATCGAGGAGCTCGACGCCGAGGTCGACCGGCTCGGCCCGCAGCTCGTCCCAGACCTGCCGCCCGAGGACGAGCCCGCGAGCGGCACCGGGGCCGACGAGGCCGCGGACCACGACCTCGACGACGACACCCCCGGCCCGTTCTCCGGCGAGGTCCCGGCCGTTCCCGCCGCGGCCGACGACGCGGCGGCCACCGAGCCCGAGGCCACCGACGGCGACGCCGACGCCGACGCCGACGGCTCGGGCGGGAGCGCCGTCGGCGCCGAGGCGCCAGGGGCCCCGGTGGTGGACGAGGGGCCGCGGGTGATCGAGCTCGACCACGGCCGGGGCGGCCGCCGTCGACGCAACAAGGGCTTCGAGGGGCTCCCGCCGGCGCCGCTCGCCGTGGTGGAGCCCCCCACCGAGTCCGAGGGCGTGCGGATCCTCGCCGAGCCCGCCGCCGAGCCGTCGGCCCCCGGCGCCGCGAGCGACCTGGTCGCCGACGAGCCCGAGCCGTTCACCGCCGAGGGGGACGGCCCCGCGCCGGAGGACCGCACCGACGACGGCGACGGGACCGAGCCGTCCGCGCCGGAGGCCCCGACGGATGCCGACCCGGCCGAGGCGCCCAGCGACGACGCCCCCGAGCCCACCGGGGCCGACGCCGCCGGCGCAGCGGACGCGGCGGCGCCAGACGCCTCCACCGACGCGCCGGGCCCCGTGGGCGAGGACGCGGCCGAGGCCACGCCCGAGCCCGAGGACGACGCCGCCACCGACGAGTCGCCTCCGGCCCCGACCGAGGCGGACCCGGCCGACGCAGCCGCGGAGACCCCCGCTGAGGAGGAGCCGGCGGCGGACGACGCCGAGACGCCCGACGAGCCCGTCGACGCCACCTCCGATTCGGCGCCCCCCGAGGAGGAGGCGCCGGCGCCGAGCGACGCCACCGAGGCCGCCGTGGTGCCCGAGGACGGCTCAGAGCCGGCGCGCGACGCGGCCGACGTATTCGCCCGCCTGCGAGCCGAGACCGAAGCAGCCGTGGCGCCCGCGGACGCCGCCGTCGCCGAGGCCGCCGAGGACGACGCCGCCCAGCCCGCGGCCGACGACGCCGACTCGGCGGAGGCCACCAGCGAGCCCGAGCCGTCCCCCACCGCGGCCGCCTTCCAGGCCCGAGCCGAGGCGCTCGAGCCCGTCACCCGCGACCTCGGCCGGCGGCTCAAGCGCACCCTGGCCGACGAGCAGAACGAGGTCCTCGACCTGCTGCGGCGGGCCAAGCCCAAGGGCGTCGACGACGTCCTGCCGAGCGCCGCGGAGCACACCGCCCGGTGGGCCGACGCCGCCGCCGAGGCCCTCGGCGCCGCCGCCCGCGCCGGCGGCGACTGGTCGGAGGCGGCCCGGCCCCCCGGCGTGAAGGACCTGGCCGAGGAGCTGGGCCGCACGCTCACCGGTCCGCTGCGGGAGCGGATCGAGCGGTGCTTCACCGCCGCCGACGGCAACCTCGACGAGGTGGCCGACCGGGTCCGCGCCCTCTACCGGGAGTGGAAGGGCCAGCGCCTCGCCGAGGCCGCCGACGACGCGCTCGCCGCCGCCTACGCCCGGGGCGTCCTCCACGGCGTGGCCGACGGCGCCGCCGTGCAGTGGGTCGTCGACCCCACCGCCGGGCCGTGCCCGGACTGCGACGACAACGTCCTGGCCGGGGCCATCACCAAGGGCGAGGCGTTCCCCACCGGCGGCGCCAATGCCCCCGCCCACCCGGGCTGCCACTGCCTCGTCCTGCCCGCCGCTCCCTGATCGTCCCCCGCCGCCTCGGGCCTGCGTCCCGAGTGCGGCCGGTCGCCAGTAGCCTCGACCGTCATGCGTGCCCCCAGCGACATGCCCCGACGGACGCCCCGCAGCGGGGGACGGGGCCGCGTCGTCCTCGTCGTCGTCGCCGTCGCGCTGTTCCTGCTCGTCACGTCGCTGCGCGGCATCGCCGGCTTCTACACCGACTACCTGTGGTTCGAGTCCCTCGACCTCACCGGGGTGTGGCGAGGGGTGCTCGGCGCCAAGATCGCCCTCGCCGTGCTCTTCACGCTCGGGTTCTTCCTGCTCATGTGGGCGAACCTGACGATCGCCGACCGCCTGGCCCCCACGTTCCTGCCGATGGGCCCCGAGGACGAGTTCCTCGAGCGCTACAACGACCTCGTCGCCACCCGGAAGGGCTGGGTGCGGGCCGGGGCGTCGCTGCTGCTCGCCCTGATCGCCGGGCCCCCGGTGGCCGGCGAGTGGAACTCGTGGCTGCTGTTCACCAACGGCGGCGAGTGGGGCATCGAGGACCCGCAGTTCGGGATGGACATCGGGTTCTACGTCTTCAAGCTGCCGTTCCTCACGTTCCTCACGAGCTGGCTGTTCGCGGCGTTCCTGATCGTCCTGATCGTCACCGCCGTGTTCCACTACCTGAACGGCGGGATCCGCGTCGGCGCCCGCCAGAACCGGGTCACCCCTCAGGTGAAGGCCCACCTGTCGGTGCTGCTCGGCGTGCTGGCCCTCGTGAAGGCGGCCGGATACTGGTTGCAGCGCTACGACCTGACCGTCTCCACCCGGGGCTTCGTGGACGGCGCCGGCTTCACCGACGTGAAGGCCCAGCTGCCGGCCATCAACCTGCTGCTGCTCATCTCGGTGGCCAGCTTCCTCCTGTTCATCGTGAACATCTGGCGGCGGGGCTGGACGCTGCCGATCCTCGGCGTGGGCCTGTGGGCGCTCGTCGCCGTCGTGGCCGGGGCCATCTACCCGGAGTTCATCCAGCGGGTGCGGGTGGCGCCGAACGAGCCCGAGCGGGAGCGCCCCTACATCGAGCGCAACATCCAGGCCACCCGGGCAGCGATGGGCCTCGACCCCGAGCGCGACATCGAGATCACGCCGTTCGAGCTCACCACCGACAAGGACGACATCGACCTGCTCGCCAACGCCGAGACGGTCGAGAACATCCGGATCTGGGACCCCTCCGACGCGGTGCTCGGCCTCACCTTCCCGCAGCTGCAGCGGGTCCGGGACTACTACCGGATGAACGACGTCGACGTGGACCGCTACGAGATCGCCGGCAAGTCCACGCAGGTGCTGCTGTCGGTGCGCGACCTGCGGACCTCCGGCGTGCCCCGCAGCGGGTGGGCGGCCCGCCACCTCATCTACACGCACGGGTACGGGGCGGTCGTGGCGCCGGCCAACCAGAAGAAGCCGAGCGGTGAGCCGGCGTTCCTGGCCCAGGACATCCCCTACGCCACCGAGGCCGAGTCGCTGAAGCTCACCCAGCCGGCGATCTACTTCGGCGAGAACCTCGACGGGTACGTGATTACCGGCTCGAAGCAGCAGGAGCTGTCGTACCAGGCCGACGACGAGACCGTCTACGAGACCTACGAGGGCGAGGACGGCATCCAGCTCAGCAGCTTCGTCCGGCGGGCCGCGTTCGCGCTGCGCTTCGCCGACTGGAACCCGGTGATCTCGAGCCAGATCACGAGCCAGTCGAAGATCCACATCATCCGCGACGTGCGGGAGCGGGTGGGCACGATCGCCCCGTTCCTGCACCTCGACGCCGACCCGTACCCGGTGATCTCCGACGGGCGGATCAAGTGGATCGTCGACGCGTACACCACCACCCACCGCTACCCGTACGGGCAGCGGGCCGACACCACGCAGCTGGAGGCGGGCAGCGGGCTAGACCACACGTTCAACTACGTGCGGAACTCGGTGAAGGTGGTCGTCGACGCCTACGACGGTCGGGCCGACTTCTACGTGATGCCGGTCGACGACCCGATCGTCGAGGCCTACCGCAAGGCGTTCCCGGAGCTCTTCACGGACTTCGAGGAGATGCCCGACGACCTGAAGGACCACCTCCGCTACCCGGAGGACCTGTTCCGGGTGCAGACGAACATGTGGGCCCGCTACCACGTGGGCAACCCGTCCAGCTTCTACGAGGGCAACGACTACTGGGACGTGGCCCGCGACCCGGGCACCGCCGGTGCGGCGGCCGGCACCCAGACCACCGACGAGACCGGCGCGGTGGTGGCCACCCGCGACGCTCGGATCGACCCGTACTACCTGATGACCAAGCTCCCCGGCGCCGAGGAGCCCGAGTTCCTGCTGATGCGGCCGTACGTGCCCACCTCCCAGCAGGACGACAACCAGCTGCTCACCGCGTTCATGGTCGGCAAGAGCGACGGCGAGAACTACGGGAGGCTGCAGGTCTTCGTGATGCCCCGGGACCGGCTGCCCAACGGCCCCGCGCTCGTGCAG
>DATGRC010000265.1:0-2038 GCA_035303865.1 Acidimicrobiales bacterium | reverse complement strand
CGCGAGGCAATAGGTCCCGCCCGAGCGGGGACGAGGCATTGCGTCCCACATGTGGGACGCAATGCCTCGAGAGCGGCGGAGCGGGACCTATTGCCTCGCCTCGGGGTGGGTGCGGGACTGGAGGAGGCGGATGGCGGCGCCGACGAGGCCGGTGCTGAGGCGGCCGGGGGCGAGCGGGCCGGCGCGGTCCTCGCCCAGGCGGGGCAGGGCGGCCAGGGCCCGGCGGGCGTCGTCGGTCAGCAGGCCCAGCTGGTGGTCGACCGCTCGGGCGAGGGCCGCGTCGTCGTCCGGCGCGGCGAGGGCGGCGGCCTTGGCGGCGTAGCCGGCTGCCCCGAGCGCGTGGGCGCCCATGTGGGCGACGGCGGCGGCCTGCTCGGCGGCGTAGGCGGCGGCTCGGGCCGCCGGGTCGCGCACGGCGCGGGCGGCGGCGCCGGCCTGACCGCCCCGCCGGCGGATGGCCTCGTCGACGGGAAGCTCGCCGGCGGCGAAGGCCCGGGCCTGGTCGATCGCCGCCCGCACTCGCCCATCGGAGGGGGCGGCCGCCCCGAAGGCCGTCAGCACCCCTTCGGCGCAGCCCGCCGCCCACGCGGCCAGCACCCGCCGCTCCTCGACGCTCAGGGTCTGCCGGGACGCCACGGGCGGGAGCGTAGGAGCGCGCAGGCGGCGACGGTCGCCGTCGAGGCCGGGTCGCCGTCAGGCGGTGGCGGTGATGGCGCCGGAGCGGGCGATGGCCGTCTGGTCGGTGCCCAGGTAGGACTCGATGACCCGGGGGTGCTCCAGCACCTCGGCCGGGGTGCCCTCGGCGATCACCGAGCCGAGCTCGAGGGCCACCATGCGGTCGCAGAGGCCCGACAGCAGCGGCATGTCGTGCTCGATCACGAGGATCGACGCGCCGGTGGCGCCCTGGACCCGCCGCAGCAGCGGGCCGAGGGCCTCGGTCTCCTTCTGGGCCACGCCGCCGGAGGGCTCGTCGAGGACGATGACCGACGGGTCGGCGGCGAGCAGGCAGGCCAGCTCGACGATGCGCCGGGTGCCGGTGGACAGCTCACCGGTGAGCTTCTCCCGGAACGCGTCGAGACCCATCAGGTCGATGAGCAGGTCGACGGTCTCGGCCACGTCGGCCTCGCTGTCGCGGGCCACGGGCTGGCCGAGCGCGGCGGCCACCATCCCTCGGGACAGGAGGTGCCGCTCGCGGGCCAGGGCCAGCGTCTCAGCGGTGGTGAGGGCCGGGAACAGGCGGGCCTCCTGGAACGAGCGGCCGAGGCCCCGAGCGGCCCGCTGGTGCGGCGGCAGGTCCGTGATGTCCTCGCCGGCCAGCAGCACCCGGCCCTCGTCGACGGGCAGGAACCCGCAGATGCAGTCGAACAGCGTGGTCTTGCCGGCGCCGTTCTGGCCGATCAGCCCGAGGATCTCGCCGGTGCGCAGGGTGAGGTCGACCCGGTTGACGGCGTTGATGCCCCCGAAGCGCTTCACGATGCTGCGGCACTCGAGCGCCGCGGGGGCGTCCGGCCCGGGGGCGATGCGGGGCTCGACCTCCGGCTGGGTGCGGGCCTGGGCCTTCAGCCGCTGGCCCCGTGACCGCCGGCCGGTGCGGCCGTCGCCGGGTGGCGCCTCCTCGGCGGCCATCGAGGCGCCGGCGATGAACACCGAGCGGAGGATGTCGGGCCGCTCCAGCAGGTCCTGGGTGGGGCCGGTGAAGCGGAACTCGCCCTTCTCCATGAACACGGCCCGCTCCGCGAGGTCGAGGGCCACGTTGATCGACTGCTCGACCACCACGATCGTGAGCCCGGTGGCGTGGATCTGGCGGACCAGCTCGATCAGCTGCCCGACGACGGTCGGGGCCAGCCCGAGCGACAGCTCGTCGATGAGGAGCAGCTGGGGATCGGGGATGAGGGCCTGACCGAGGGCCAGCATCTGCTGCTCGCCGCCGGAGAGGTTCCCGGCCATCTGGTCGATCCGGTCGCCGAGGCGGGGGAACAGGTCCAGCACCCGCTCCTCGGCGGCCCGCACGGCGCCCCGGTCCCTGCGCTTGAGCCAG
>DATGRC010000264.1:0-4232 GCA_035303865.1 Acidimicrobiales bacterium | reverse complement strand
CGTCGAGCTTGTCCACGTGAGCCACCTCGCTTCTGCGGGGCGGTCAGCTGGGGGGTGTCGACGGGTTCGGCGGTCGACGTGGGTCCGTCCCGCGGGAGCGACCGTACGGGTGCCGGTTTCGGTCCAGTAGGGGCAAAGGTCCCCCTTGGCCCAGGACCCCGGTCAGTCTCCCGGCGGCCCCTCGTCGGTCCACGCGCCGAGCGAGCCGGCCGGCAGGAGGACCGGCTCGGTGCCGGTCGCCGCGGTCGGGCCGGCCGTGCGGGCGAGGAGCTCGAGCACGGCGGTGCCGACCGGGCGGAGCCACGCCTCGGGGAGCCGGGCGACGTCGCGCAGGGTGAGGTCGAGGTGGCGGCGCTCCCCGAGGAAGACCGGGCCGGGCGGGCCCGCCCGTTCGGCGCCGGTGCCGGCGCGCGCCGCCCGGCCCCGACCCAGCGCGGCCAGGGCCCGAGCCACCTCCGCCCGAGCGCGGGGCGAGCGCGGCGCCCGGTTGACGAGCGGCAGCAGCCGGGCCGGTTCCACGCCGTGGTCGAGCACGTCGTGGACGACGCGCAGCAGCGAGTGGACGCCCTTCAGGTGCGGGTCGCCGACCACCACCACCAGATCGGCGGCGGCCACGGTGGTGCGGGCGAGGGCGCTGCGCTCCTCGACGTCGAGCGAGCCGGTCTCCCGCTCCCCGTCGAGGTCCGCGTCCACGTCGGCCACGGTGAGCGCGTAGGTGCGCCGCAGGCTGGCCACGGTGGCTCGCACGGTGGCCGGCCGCAGCGACGTCCAGTCCCGGGGGCGGCGCAGCCCGAGGAGCAGGTCGTAGCCGCGGGTGGCGATCTGCCAGGTGAGGGACCGGACCGATGCCGCGTCGGGCGTGCCGAGGCGGTGGGCCTCGGCCAGCTCCTGGACGCCGGGGACGACGTCGGGCGTGCCGTGCAGCAGCGCCTGATCGGCCCGCAGGGCGAGGTCGGCGAGGAGGACCGCGCCGGCGTCGTGGTGCTGGGCGGCGTGCTGGGCCAGCGCCATCCCCACGGTGGACGCGCCGGTCCCGCCGGCGCCGGTGACGGCCACGAGTCGGCCGGGCGGCTCGTCGTCGACCGGCGCCGACGTCGGGTCGAGGCGCTCGGCGACCACGCCGCCCTCGGCGCCGATGGGCCGAGCCACCTGGCCGAGCACCTGGAGGAGGGCGTGGGCGTCGAAGGCGGGCGGGAGGGTGGCGGCGGCGCCGAGCTCGACCCACGAGCGCGACGTGCGTCCGGCGTCGACCACGACGACGGCGCAGCCCGACGCGGCCGCGAGGTCGAAGAGGTCGCGCTCGAGGCCCGGCACGGCGTCGTCGACGAGCAGCGCGGAGAACGCGCGGCCGGAGCGCAGCCGGGAGCGGACCTCCTCCACGGAGACCGTCTTCACCAGCTCCACCGGCAGGGTGCCGTCGGTGGACCAGCGGCCGGTGGCCCGGAACCACGCGCTGCCCACCTGGGCCAGGCCGAGGAGGACGTAGCGCTCGCGGGTCACCGCCCACCCCCCGACGGCGCCCGGCTCCCCGTCCCGTCGCCGCCCTCGTCGCCGTCACCCCCGTCGCCGTCGTCGCCGGTGTCGGGGTGGAGGTCCCCCGGGGCCTCGGTGGCGTGGGTGGAGCGCACGAGGGTGACGTCGCCGGTGCGCAGGGCGTGGACGAGGTCGGCCACCGCCGCCGGCGACCCGACGGCCACCACGATGCGCACGTCACGGCCCGAGCCGAGCACGTCGTCGTCGCCGGTGCTCAGCGCCACGACCGGCACGCCGTGCACCACCGCCGAGGTGGCCTCGTCGGCGGTGACGTACACGTCCACGCGGTCGCCCACCCGCAGGCGACCGACGGCCACCTGCTCCCGGGGGAGCGACAGCGCCACCTCTCGCAGGGGCTCGGCGGCGGCGTCGGCGGACACCGCCGCCGGTTGCACCACCTCGCCGGCCCCGACCGGGCCGAGCACCATCCGGCCCACCACGTCCTCGGGCGCCGCGAACGCCGACGCGCCCTCCGGCAGCCGCGCTCGCTCGACGCGCACCTGACCCGACTCGATCGGGCGACCGGGACGCAGGTCGGTCGCCGCCACCACCACCGGGTCGCCCACCTCGGCATCGTCGGGCGATGCGGCCACGTAGAGCCCCACCGCGCTCGCGGCCACGAGCAGTCCCCCGGCGAGCGTGCGCGGGTTGAGCGGGCGGTGGTCGCCGGCGCGCGGCACCGGGCGCAGCCGAGCGGGCGGGCCCGTCGCGTCGCCGGGCGTGGGGGTCCTCGAGGGCTGAGCCGCCATGTCCGCTCCCTGCTGTCGCCGTGCCGGCCCGCCCCGATGATGACCGGTTCGCCCCGACTCGTCCCGTTTCCTCGTGACGAAAGGACATCAGATCCACGGGAATGCTTCAACGGGGGTGGGGATGGGTGTACCGTGAGCGCGATGAGCACGGAGATCGTGTGGCTCTCCACGCAGGAGGCCGCCAAGCGGCTGGGGATCACGCCCCGCACGCTCTACCGCTTCATCGACCACGGGGAGCTGCCCGCCTACCGGCTCGGCCGGGTCATCCGCCTCAAGCAGGAGGACGTGGACCGCTTCATCGAGGCGTCCCGCATCGAGCCGGGCAGCCTCGAGCACCTCTACCCCGACGCCTCCGGCAAGCCGTCGCGGTAGGCGCCACCGGCGCCGCCGCGAGCTAGAGGAGGACCTCGCCGACGGCGGCGAGCGGCACGTGGACCCGCGCCGGCGGGTCGCCGTCCACCCGCAGGGCCAGCACGTCGTCGCCGGCTCCCTGGAGCACGCCCCGCACCGCCTCGGCGCCGTCGGCCAGCACGACGAGCACGGCCTCGCGGTCGGCGGCCAGCTCGCGCAGCACGGCACCCAGGTACACCTCGCTGCGCAGCCCCTGCGCCCCGACCGGGCCCGTCCTCCCCGGTGCGCCCCGCACGAGCGCGATCGCCGCCTGCGGCACCAGCAGCACCCCCTCGACCACCCGCAGGGCCACGAAGTCGGCGCCGACGAGGTCGACCTCGCCCTGGTGGGTCCGCCCGGCCAGCGTCCGCACCACCACCGGCTCGGCCCGCTCGGCCCGCTCGAGCAGCACCCCGCCGAGGGTGGCCTCCTGCTCGGCCAGCTCGAGCATCCACCGCTCCCGGCCCCGAGCCCGGGCCGCCTCGTCGACGCGCGCCTCGGCCACCCACGCGTCGAGGCGCGCCGCCAGGCCGCCGCCCACCCGTCCGGTGAGCGACGTGCGCCCGCGGTCGCGGCGCTCGGTCCCCATGGCCGGAGCGTACGCGCCGGGGCCGGCGCAGCGTCCGAACCGGCTGCGAACCGCCTGGTCAGCGCCGGTAGCCTGAAGGCACCGTGTCGCACACCCAGGTCAAGATCTCCGTCCCCGGCAACCACCTCATGCCTGCCCTCCTGGGTGAGCGAGACGAGGTGCTCCGCGCCGTCGAAGCCGCCTTCCCCGACGTGACCATCCACGTCCGGGGCAACGAGTTCGCGCTCGCCGGCCCCGACGCCGAGCGGGTGGCCGCGCTCATCGAGGACCTGATCGTCCTCGTGGAGCAGGGCCACCGCCTCGACGCCGGCACCGTGCGGCGCAGCGTGCAGATGGTCCAGGCCGACGAGCGCCCCGCCGAGATCCTCACCGCCGAGGTGCTGCGCTCCGCCCGGGGCCGCCCCATCCGGGCCAAGTCGAGCGGGCAGAAGCGCTACGTCGACGCCATCCGCAACAACGTCATCACCTTCGGGGTGGGCCCCGCCGGCACCGGCAAGAGCTGGCTGGCCGTGGCGATGGCCGTGCAGGCCCTCCAGAGCAAGCAGGTGGACCGCATCATCCTCACCCGCCCGGCGGTGGAGGCGGGGGAGCGGCTCGGCTTCCTCCCCGGCGACCTCATGGCCAAGGTCGACCCGTACCTGCGGCCGCTGTGGGACGCCCTCCACGACATGGTCGGCACCGAGGCGGCCGGCAAGCTCCTCGAGCGGGGCTCGGTCGAGGTGGCGCCCCTCGCCTACATGCGGGGCCGCACGCTCAACAGCAGCTTCATCATCCTCGACGAGGCGCAGAACACCACGCCCGAGCAGATGAAGATGTTCCTCACCCGCATCGGCTTCGGGTCCAAGGCCGTCATCACCGGCGACACCACCCAGGTGGACGTGCAGGGCGGCCGCAGCGGCCTCGGCGGGCTCGAGCGGATCCTCACCGGGATCGACGGGCTCAGCTGGGTGCACCTCACCAGCCACGACGTG
>DATGRC010000263.1:0-8315 GCA_035303865.1 Acidimicrobiales bacterium | reverse complement strand
CTGCGGGGGGCGCCGCTGACCGGCCAGGTCCGGGCCCGCCTCGCGCTGCCCGCCGTCGTCGACAACGACGCCAACTGCCACGCCGTGGCCGAGCAGCGGGCCGGCGCCGCCCGAGGAGCCAGCGAGGCCCTGATGATCACGCTCGGCACCGGCGTCGGCAGCGGGATCATCTCCGGCGGTCGGCTGCTGCGCGGCGGGCACGGGATGGCGGGGGAGGCCGGCCACATGGTCGTCGACCCCGACGGCCCGCCCTGCCCCTGCGGCAAGCGGGGGTGCTGGGAGCGCTACGCCTCCGGGACCGGCCTGGGCCGCATGGCGCGCGAGGCCGCCCAGGGCGGGCGGCTCGACTCGGTCGTCGCCCTGGCCGGCGGCGACCCGGACGCGGTGCGGGGCGAGCACGTGAGCGCCGCGGCCCGCAGCGGCGACCCCGCGGCGGTGCAGGTGATGGACCAGGTCGCCTGGTGGGTGGCGCTGGGCCTGGCCAACCTCACGAACGTGCTCGACCCGAGCGTCATCGTCCTCGGCGGCGGCCTCGTCGAGGCGGCCGACCTCCTGCTCGACCCGGTCCGCCGCCACTTCGCCGGGCTCGTCATGGCCGGCGCGGACCGGCCACCGACCGAGATCGTGGCCGCCACCCTCGGCGAGGAGGCCGGTGCCATCGGCGCCGCCGCCCTGGCCGTCGACCTCCTCGGCTGAGCGTCAGCCCCTCAGCCCTGGTGGGCCTCCGCCCACCGGCGGCGGCAGGACGCCACCTCGGCGCGAGCCGCGGCTGCGCCCTCCCAGCCCCGGGTGTGGGCGTACTTGCCGGGCTCCAGGGCCTTGTAGACGTCGAAGAAGTGCTCGATCTCGGCGGTCAGGTGGGAGGGGAGCCCGTCGAGGTCCTCCACCTGCGCCCAGCGGGGGTCGCCGGCGGGGACGCACAGGAGCTTGGCGTCGGGGCCGGCGTCGTCGGTCATCCAGAAGATCCCCACCGGCCGAGCCCTGACCCAGCACCCCGGGAACGTGGGCTCGTCGAGGACGACCATCGCGTCGAGCGGGTCGGTGTCCTCGGAGAGGGTGTTCGGCACGAAGCCGTAGTCGGCCGGGTAGGCGGTGGCGGTGAAGAGCCGCCGGTCGAGCCGGATCACCCCGGTCTCGTGGTCGTACTCGTACTTGTTGCGGCTGCCCCGTGGGATCTCGATCACCACGTCGATCTCGTCGGTCACGCCGGCGATCATCCCACCCGGCCCTCGCCGGGAACGAGTTCCTGCGCAAGCCAGGCGCAGGAGTACCGTGGTCGCAATGGAGTTCCGTCGGATCACCGGTCTGCCCCCGTACGTGTTCACGATCATCGACGGACTGAAGGTGGAGGCGCGCCGGGCCGGGGTCGACGTGATCGACCTCGGGTTCGGGAACCCGGACCTGCCCTCGCCGGAGATCGCCGTCGACAAGCTGTGCGAGGCGGCCCGCAACACCCGGAACCACCGGTACTCCTCCAGCAAGGGCATCCCGAAGCTGCGGGAGGCCATCGCCGGGCTCTACAAGCGCCGCTTCGACGTGGACCTCGACCCCGACACGGAGGTGATCTCCACGATCGGCGCCAAGGAGGGCTTCAGCCACCTCATGTGGGTGCTGCTCGGCCCCGGCGACGCCGCCCTCGTGCCCGCGCCCTCGTACCCGATCCACATCTGGGGGCCGCTCTTCGCCGGCGCTGCCGTGCGGGAGATCCCGATGACCACCGACGTCAACGACGACGGGCACTTCCTCGACCGCATCCGCGACGTGGTCAAGACGTCCTGGCCCCGCCCGAAGGTGCTGATCTGCTCGTTCCCGCACAACCCCACGACGGCCTGCGTCGACCTGGACTTCTTCCAGGAGCTCGTGGACTTCGCCCGGGAGCAGGACCTGCTGATCGTCCACGACAACGCCTACGCGGAGCTCGGCTTCGACGGCTGGGACCCGCCGTCGATCCTCCAGGCCGAGGGGGCCAAGGAGTGCGCCGTCGAGCTGTACTCGATGACGAAGTCGTTCTCGATGGCCGGCTGGCGGATGGCCTTCCTGGCCGGCAACCGCGACGTCGTCCAGGCGCTGGCCAAGCTCAAGTCGTACCTGGACTACGGCAACTTCCAGCCGATCCAGATCGCGGCCACGGTGACGCTCAACGAGGCCGTCGACTTCCCCCGCGAGGTGCTCGAGGTCTACCAGCGCCGTCGTGACGCCCTCTGCGAGGGCCTCGAGCGCATGGGCTGGTCGATGCCGCGGCCGAAGGGGACGATGTTCGCCTGGGCGCCGATCCCCGAGCCCTACCGGGAGATGGGCTCGATCGAGTTCGCGTCGATGCTCGTGCGCGAGGCCCAGGTGGCCACGTCGCCCGGGGTGGGCTTCGGCCCGGGGGGCGAGGGGTTCGTCCGCTTCGCCCTGATCGAGAACGAGCAGCGCATCTCCCAGGGCATGCGCAACATGAAGAAGGCGCTCACCAAGCTCGGGTGAGGTCGGGGCTCAGCCGCCGAGCAGCCCCCGCAGGCAGAACGCCACGCACGCGTCGGCCACCTCGTCGGCGGGCTCGCCGCGCTCGTGGATGAACGTCTGGGTGAGGTAGGCGGCCACCCCCACCATGGCGTGGGCCACGATGTCGGGGTCGGCGTCGGCCACCAGCCCGGCGGCCATCGCCTCCTTGATGTGCTTCACCACGTCGGCCACCGCCACCTCCTGCCCGCGGCGCAGCGCGTCGGCGAAGGTGGCCTCGGTGGCCGCGAACTGGATGAGCTGGTTGTGGGCCCGGTGCTCCTCGGACCACGCCATCGACGCCCGCAGCCCCAGCTCGATGCGCCGCACCGGGTCGGGCTCGTCGGCGATCGCCTGCTGCTGGCGGCGCCGGAGGTCGGTCTGGGCCTCCTTCAGGATCTCGAGGAAGAGCTGCTCCTTCGAGTCGAAGTACCAGTAGAAGACGCCCTTGCCCACGCCGAGCCCGGCGACGATCTCCGACACGGAGGTGGGGTGGTAGCCCTGCGCGGCGAAGCGCTCCACGGCATAGGCCATGAGCTGCGCGCGGCGCTCCTTGCCTCGGGGGGTCAGGGTTCGGCCCACGGGGTGACCGTACGGTCACTTGACTGCGCGGTCAAGAAACCCCCCTGGGCCTCGATGGATGTTCGCGCTGGCGCGCGCGTGCGGAAACGCGTCGTTCACACGCCGCCCGTACCGTCGCCGCCATGGAGACCTTCGTCGTTCGCATCTGGCTGCCCGACCGCCCCGGGGCGCTCGGCCAGGTGGCCAGCCGCATCGGCGCCGTGCGGGGCGAGATCGTCGGGATCGACATCCTCGAGCGGGGCGCCGGCCGAGCCGTCGACGAGCTGGTGGTGGAGCTGCCCGACGGCACGCTCACCGACCTGCTCGCGGCGGAGCTCCGGCAGGTCGACGGCGTCGACGTCGAGGAGATCCGCCCGGTGGCCGACGCCCTGCACGACCCCCGGCTCGACGCGCTGGAGACGGCGGCCATCCTCGTCGGCGCCCGCGACGCCAACGAGCTGGCCGAGGCCACCGCCCTCCACGCCCGGCGGGTGATCGGCGCGGCCTGGGCCGCGGTGGTGGCGATGGACGAGGGCGAGGTGGTCGCCGCCGCCGGCGAGATCCCGCCCGTGCCGTGGCTGCTCGCCTTCGTGGCCGGGAGCCAGGCCTCGGCCCGGGTGGTGGCGGGGGAGGGCGGCGCCGACGACCTCGTGTGGTCGCCGCTGCCCGCGTCTGGGCTGGCCCTCGTCCTCGGACGGGACGGCCACGCCTTCCGGGCCCGGGAGCGGCGCCAGGTGGCGGCCCTGGCCCGGATCGCCGACACCCGGGTGGCCGAGCTGCGCCGGTTTCGCAGCCGGCTGAGCCACCCGTCGATGGGGTGAGCGGCGCCCCCCGGCCGCTCAGCCCTCGGCGGCCCAGCCCCGGGCCCGCTCGAGTGCCCGGGACCAGCGGGCCTGCTCGGCCTCGAGGGCGGCCGGGTCGCCGCTCGGCTCGAAGCGGGCGTCGAGGTGCCAGCTGGCGGTGACGTCGTCGGTGGTCGTCCACACGCCCTCGGCAAGCCCGGCCATGAACGCGGCGCCGAGGGCGGTGGTCTCCTGCACCCGGGGTCGGGCCACCGGCACGCCGAGGTGGTCGGCCTGGATCTGCAGCAGGAGGTCGCTGGCCGACGCGCCGCCGTCGGCGCGCAGCTCGCGCACGGGGTGGCCACTGACCTCGCTCATCGAGACGACGACGTCGCGGGTCTGCAGGGCGATGCTGTCGAGCACCGCTCGGGCCAGGTGGGCTCGTGTGGTGCCCCGGGTGATCCCGGCGAAGGTGCCGCGCGCGTAGGGGTCCCACCACGGGCTGCCGAGGCCGGTGAACGCCGGGACGAGCACGGCCCCGTCGCTGTCGGGCACGGTGGCGGCCAGCTCGCTGATCTCGGCGGCGTCGCGGATGATCCCGAGCCCGTCGCGCAGCCACTGGATGGCGGCGCCGGTCACGAAGATCGCCCCCTCCAGCGCGTAGGCCCGCACGCCGCTGGCCGTCGTCCACGCCACCGTGGTGAGCAGCCCCTCCACCGGGTCGGGGCAGCGGTCGCCCACGTTCATGAGCACGAAGCTGCCGGTGCCGTAGGTGTTCTTCGTCATGCCCGGCTCCAGGCAGGCCTGGCCGAACAGGGCGGCCTGCTGGTCGCCGGCGATGCCCGATACCGGGATGCCGGCGGGCAGCCCGGCGCCCGCCGCGGTGACGCCGAACCGACCGGCCGAGGGCAGCACCTCGGGGAGGACGTGGCGGGGCACGCCGAAGAGCTCGAGGAGCTCGTCGGACCACTCGAGCGCCCCGATGTCGAAGAGCATCGTGCGGCTGGCGTTGGACGGCTCGGTGGCGAACACGCCGCCGTCGGTCCCGCCGGTGAGGTTCCACAGGATCCACGAGTCGACCGTGCCGAGCGCGGTGTCGGGACCCGGTTCGAGGCCGCCCTCGGTGAGGAGCCACTCCGCCTTCGTGGCGGTGAAGTACGGGTCGAGGACGAGGCCGGTCCGGGCCCGCACGAGCGGCTCGTGGCCGGCCTCGCGCAGCTCGTCGCAGCGCGCCGCCGTGCGACGGTCCTGCCACACGATCGCCCGGTGCAGCGGCGCACCGCTGCGGCGATCCCAGGCGACGAGCGTCTCCCGCTGGTCGGTGATGCCGACCGCGGCGATCGGCTCGTCGAGGGCGGCGGCCAGCTCCTGCAGCGTGGCGCGCACGGCGTCCCAGATCTCCAGCGGGTCGTGCTCCACCCAGCCGGGCGCGGGGAAGTGCTGCGGGAACTCCCGATAGCGGTAGCCCTTCGGGACCCCGTCCGTGCCGAGCGCGAAGGCTCGGACCCCGGTGGTGCCGGCGTCGACGGCGATGACCACGGCCATGGGCGGCGACGTTACCGCCGGGCGCCCGACCGCCCGGACCTCCCGCCGGCCGGCGCCCCCGAGCCAGACGGCGACTCGGGCAGTAGCGTCGGCGGAGACGGGAACCGCCACGAACGCACAGCCCGGAAAGGAGCACGATGCGCGTAGCCATGCTGACCGGAGGTGGGGACTGCCCTGGCCTCAACGCAGTGATGCGAGCGGTCGTCCGCAAGGGGGAGCGCCAGTACGGCGACGAGCTCGTGGGCTTCCGCGACGGCTGGAGGGGCGTGCTCGACGGGATCCTCGTCCCGATGGACGTGGAGATGATGCGAGGCACGCTCCCGCGCGGCGGCACGATCATCGGTTCGTCCCGCACCAACCCGTACAAGGAGGAGGACGGCCCCGCCCGGGTGCGGGCCTCCCTCGAGGAGCACGGGATCGACGCGCTGATCGCCATCGGCGGCGAGGACACCCTGGGCGTGGCCCACAAGCTGGCCCAGGAGGGCCTGCCGATCGTGGGCGTGCCGAAGACGATCGACAACGACCTCTCCGGCACGGAGCTCACCTTCGGGTTCGACACCGCCGTGCAGATCTGCGTGGACGCCATCGACCGGCTCCACACCACCGCCGAGAGCCACAACCGGGTCATGGTCGTCGAGGTGATGGGCCGCCACGCCGGCCACATCGCGGCGTGGTCGGGCATCGCCGGCGGCGCCACGATCACCCTGATCCCCGAGGAGCCCTTCGACGTCGAGGCGGTGTGCGAGGCGATCCGCAACCGCCACGCCGACGGCAAGCGCCTCGCCTCGGTGGTCGTGATCGCCGAGGGCGCCGTGCCGAAGGAGGGCACGATGACGCTCCAGTCCGGCGAGGTCGACGAGTTCGGCCACGTCCGCCTCGGCGGCATCGGCACCGTGCTGGCCGAGGAGATCGAGGCCCGCACCGGCTTCGAGACGCGCGTCACCACGCTCGGTCACGTGCAGCGCGGCGGCACGCCCACCGCGTTCGACCGGGTGCTCGCCACCCGCTTCGGCGTGGCCGCCATCGACGCCGTCCACGACGGGGCCTGGGACACGATGGTGGCGCTGCAGGCCGGCAGCATCGTGCGGGTCCCGCTGTCGGAGGCGGTCGGCTCGCTGAAGCTGGTCGACCCGGACCTCTACGACGTGGCCCGGGTCTTCTTCGAGTAGCGCCGGGTCAGCGCCCGCGCGGCCGCAGCGACCAGTAGTCGCCGGTGGCCGTCACGGCGCCGTCCTGCTCGACGCCGTCCGCGTTGGGGGCCCGCTGGGGCTCGCCCTCCACCAGGAAGCGCACGCCGCGCACCCCCTCCAGCTCGGTCACCGTCCAGACGATCTGGGCGAAGGCCTGGGCCAGCTCGCTGCCCTCCACGTCGAAGAGCTCCTCGGAGAAGTCGAGCGTGAGCTCCTGGGTCTGGGTGTCGAGCACGGGGGTTCCGAGCAGCACGGTGCCGGTCGGGATCGACGAGGTGAGGCCCTGCTCCTGCTCCTCCCTGCTGGTGGGGCGGAGCAGGGCCTCGACGCGCTGACCGGGGCGGGACGGGTCCTCAACCTCGCGGGTGACCGGGACGAGCTGGGTGGTCGTGCCGGTGCGCTTGATGAGGTACACGGTGACCGAGGCCGTCGCGCCGGGCTGGGTGGTCGAGGTGGTCTGCTCCGGCTCGAGCAGGTCGGCGGGGATCTCGGCGCCGCTGATCAGCTCCGGGTCGCCGTCGGTGGTGACGCCGCAGGCGGCCACGGCGAGGACGGCGGCGAGGAGCGTCGCCGCGGCGCGGGCGAGCGGGCGGCGGGCGGTCATGCCGGCTCCTCCACGGGGAGCTCGACCACGAAGCGGGCGCCGGGCTCCCCGTCGGCCCGGTCCTCCACCCAGATCCGCCCACCGTGCAGCCGCACGTGCTCGGCCACGAGCGCCAGCCCGAGGCCCACGCCGTCGGAGCTGCCCCGCCGCCCGGCCGACACCCCGCGCGAGAAGCGCTCGAAGATCCGCTCCCGGTCCTCCACGGGCACCCCCGGGCCGCGGTCCTCGACCGCGATCTGCACCCGGTCGTCGACCTGGCGCAGCTCCACGCTGGAGGCTCCGCCGCCGTACTTGGCGGCGTTGTCGAGCAGGTTGGCGATCACCCGGACGATGCGGCGCTTGTCGGCTCGGACGACCACGCCCGCCAGCTCGGCGTCGAGCTTCACCGGCACGTCCCGCTCGCTGGAGTGCGACACGGCCTGCATCACCAGCTCGGCCAGGTGGACCTCCTCCAGCTCGAGGCGCACCACCCCGGCGTCGAAGCGGGAGATCTCGAGGAGGTCCTCGACGAGCTGGCGGAACCGGTCGATGTCGAGGACCATCAGGTCGAGGGCCTGGCGGGCCCGCTCGGTGAGCTCGTCGCGCTGGTTCTGGAGCACCTCCATCGAGGCGGCCAGCGTCATGAGCGGGGAGCGCAGCTCGTGGCTGACGTCGGAGGCGAACCGGGCGTCGCGCTCGATCCGGTCCTGCAGGCTCTGCGCCATCTGGTTGAACGACTGCGAGATCGGCGCCAGGTCCGGGTCGGACACCGTCGCCAAGCGGGTGTCGAGCTTCCCCGCGGCGAGCGCCAGCGCAGCGGTCGACACGCCCGCCAGGGGCCGCAGGGCCCGGCGGCTGGCCCACGCCCCGAGGGCGGCGCCCGCCAGCGTGGTGAGCAGCGACGCGCCGACGAGCGACACGCCGAGCGCATCCAGCGTGGACTCGAGGTCCTGGAGGCTCTGGGCCATCTGGTTGAACGACTCCGAGATCGGGGCGAGGTCGGGGTCGGCGTTGGCCTCCAAGCGGGTGTCGAGCCGACCGGCGGCCAGGGACAGCGCCGCCGAGGACACCCCGGCCAGGGGGCGGAGCGCGCGGCGGCTGGCCCACCAGCCGAGCCCGGCGCCGGCCAGCGAGGTCAGCAGGGAGGCGCCGACCAGCGAGACGCCCAGC
>DATGRC010000262.1:0-6441 GCA_035303865.1 Acidimicrobiales bacterium | reverse complement strand
TCAGGATGCTCGGCCAGGACGGCCACGGCGGCAGTGAGCTGGCGGCGGGTGGTCTCGGAGCCAGCGAACACGAACCCGGTGATCATCGCCACGACGTCGTCGTCGGAGAGGCGCTGGCCGTCCACCTCGGCCTCGACGAGGCGGGTGACGAGGTCGTCGCCGGGCTCGGCTCGGGCGACGGCGACGCGCTCCTCGGCGTAGGCCCGCAGCTCGGCGGCCGTCGCCTCCACCACGGCCACGTCCTCGGGCGTCATGCGCGTGAACGCCCGGGCGATGTCCGAGGCCCAGCGGGCCATGCGGTCGCGGTCCTCGACCGGGAGCCCGAAGAGGGTGGCGAACACCTCCGGGGGCAGCGGCTCGGCGAAGGCGGCCACGTACTCGCAGCGGCCGCCGGCCGCCTCGATCCCGTCGGTGAGGCGCTCGGCGATCGCCCGGGCCGCCGGGCGGAGCTGCTCGACCTTGCGGGGCGTGAAGGCGCTGGCCAGCACGGCCCGGAGGTGCCGGTGCTCGGCGCCGTGGCGCCCGAAGAGCGGGGCGATCTGGGCGGCGGTGGCCGGGGACAGGCCGCTGGCCAGCATGTCGTCGACGAAGGAGATCGGCGAGAGGCGCCGGTCGGCCAGGACGTCCCGGTTGGCCTCCCAGCCGAGCACGACGGGGGTGGGGCGACCGTCCTGATCGACGCTCTGCGCCCACCAGTGCCGGGCTGCGCAGCGGCGCAGCTCGGCCGGCGCGTCCTCCACCAGCGCGCCGAGATCGACGGCCGCGGGGCCGGTGCCGCTGGACGGGTCGGTCATCTCCGGATCTTGGCGCGTCCCGGGAGCGCGTGCGCGCCGGCACGGGCCGGCACCGCGATGTGCGCGGGGCGGACCGTGCGGCCTAGAACGCAGGGAGCGCTGTGCCAGACGACACACCACGAGGGGGACCATGGCCAGGCCCACCGCCATGGACGAGCACTTCGTCCACCAGATCCCGCAGCTGCTCCCGCAGGTGGCGGTGCACCACCCGCACTGGCGGGAGAGCTACTTCTACGAGATCCACCACCCGTCGGGGGAGGGGGACGCCATCTTCTTCACGATGGCGACCTACCCGGCCGAGGGCCGCATGGACTCGCTCCAGATGGGGCGGGTCGGTGGCGTCCAGCGGCTCGGCGTGCAGGCCCGCGAGCACGGCGACGACCCGCACACGCCCTACGCCGGGGCGGCCCGGGTGGAGATCGTCCGCCCGATGGAGGAGGTGCGCCTCTACGCGGACCCCGACGTCTGCGAGATCGGGGTGGACCTGACCTGGCGGGCTCGCACCCAGCCCTACGGGCTCCGTCGGGGCACGATGCGCGCCGGCGACGAGCTCATCTGGGACCAGAGCCACATCTTCCAGTCCGGCACCTACCACGGCACCTACACCGTCGACGGGCAGGTCCACGAGGTGGACGGCTGGGTCGGCCAGCGGGACCACTCGTGGGGCATCCGCGACCACGCCCGCTGCCCGCTGTGGATCTGGTGGCAGATCCAGCTCGACGACGGGTTCCTCGGCGTGTGGCACTGGGAGCTGGCCAACGGCGCTCGCGTGTACACCGACGGGTGCTGGGCGGCGGCCGACGGCAGCGACCCCGTGCCGCTCGTCGACTTCCGCTACGACGCCCGCTGGGTGGGCCCCGACGGCGGCGACGCCGACTACGGCGAGCACGGCGAGGCCGTCGCCGGGCTCGAGGCCTCCTGCGAGATGCGCCTCGAGGACGGCCGCCGCATCGCCGTGGAGGCCACCGGCACCTTCGCCCGGCCGTACGAGCCGTTCCGCCGGGGCGGCCTCAACCTGATGAGGGTCCGCACCGACGACGGGCGCGAGGGCACCGCGATCTACGAGGTGACCGGCGCCCGTCACCACCGCTTCTTCCCCACCACCACCGTCGAGGGGGTCCTGCCGTCGTGACCGAGCGCCCGTCCACCATCGCCGAGACCGCCGACCAGCTGACCCCGGAGTGGCTGACCGCCGCGCTGCGGTCCTCGGGGGTCCTCGCCAGCGGCGAGGTGACCGCCGTCGACGCGAAGCCGCTCGGCACGGGCCAGATGTGCGACAGCGCGCGGCTCACGCTCACCTACTCGGGGGGCGAGGGGCCCGAGACGATGGTGGCCAAGCTGCCGGCCAGCGACGAGACGTCGCGCACCACCGCCATCAACCTGGGCAGCTACGTGAAGGAGGTCCGCTTCTACACGGACCTGGCCGATGGCCTCTCGGTGCGCACCCCGGGGGTGCACTACGCCGACCTGAGCGAGGACGGCGGGTCCTTCATCCTGCTCCTCGAGGACATGGCCCCCGCCGAGCAGGGCGATCAGCTCACCGGCTGCTCCGCTGAGGTGGCGGCGCTCGCCGTGCCGGAGCTCGTCGGCCTGCACGCCCCCCGCTGGGGCGACCCGACCCTGCGGGAGCTGCCCTGGCTCCACCAGGACCCGGAGGTGTCGAAGCAGGGGGGCCTGATGATGTTCCCGCTCCTCTGGCAGGGGTTCCAGGAGCGCTACGACGCGCAGCTCACCGACGAGGTGCGCACCGCCGGCGCGGCGCTGTTCGGCAACCTCGAGCCGTACCTCACGCCCACCGACGACCCGCTCACCGTCGTCCACGGCGACTTCCGGCTCGACAACCTCCTCATCCACGAGGAGGCGCAGACGATGGCCGTCGTCGACTGGCAGACCTGCGCGGCGGGCCGGGGCATGTCCGACGTCGCCTACTTCATCGGCGCCGGCCTGCTGCCCGAGGAGCGCCGGGCCAACGAGGAGGCGCTCGTGCGCGAGTACCACCGGGCCCTCACCGAGGCCGGGGTGGACTACCCGTGGGAGCGCTGCTGGGAGGCCTACCGGCTCGGCACCTTCGCCGGGCTCGTGATGGCCGTGGGCGCGTCGATGCTCGTGGAGCGCACCGAGCGCGGCGACGCCATGTTCATGGCCATGGCCACCCGCCACGCCCAGCACATCCTCGACCTCGAGGCCATCGACCTCCTCACGTGAACAAGATCTGTGGGGGTTTCGGTGCGGATGGCGCACGGAAACCCGCACAGATCTCGTGTCAGGCCGGCTCGGGGGCGGGGGTGCCCTCGACGTGGACCCGCGGGAGCAGGCGGTCGAGCCAGCGCGGGAGCCACCAGTTGCGGTCGCCGAGCAGCTCCATCGTCGCCGGCACGAGGACGAGCCGGACGAGGGTGGCGTCGACGAAGACCGCCGTGGCCAGGCCCAGGCCGAAGACCTGCAGCGAGGGCTCGCCGGAGAGGACGAAGCCGCCGAACACCACGACCATGATCGCGGCCGCCGAACTGATCACCCGGGCCGTGGCGGCCAGGCCGTGGGACACGGCGGTCGCGTTGTCGCCGGTGCGGTCGTAGTCCTCCCGGATGCGGGACAGGAGGAACAGCCACCTGATGCAGGTGCCGGACTTCGCCCCGTTCATCGGGATCATGATCGGCCTTGGCGTGGGCATCGACTACGCGCTGCTGATCGTCACCCGCTACCGGGAGCAGCTCCACGCCGGCCACACCGTGCGCAGCGATGAGGATGACGATGGCGAAGGCCAGGCCGAACAGCTCGGACCTCGGCTCCTCGAGCTCGGCGAACAGGTAGCCGCCGGCCACCGCCCGCACGCCGTCGAGCTCGGCGCCGAGCTCGCGGATGCGCTCGCTCACCTCGCTCGCCTCGGCGAAGTCGACGTCCTCGGGCAGGTAGACGGTGGCGACGGCGATCGTGCCCGGGGCCTCGCCCTGCGTGGAGATGAGGCGCTCCCCTCCCGGGTCGTACGGGCTCTCCACCACCATCACCGGCTCGATGGCGGCAACCTCGGCCAGCAGGTCCTCGACCTGCTGGCGCACGGCCGGGTCGGTGATGCCGGCCTCCGCTTCGAACACGATCGTGCCCGAGCTCGGCGAGGCGGGGCCGTTCTCGAACTCGGCCTCGAGGAGCTCGAAGCCCTCGGTGGACTCGAAGCCCGCGAGCGTGAAGTCCTGCCGGTAGGCCTCCCCCACCGACCCGGCGATGCCGTTGGCCACGACGAGCGCGGCGATCCACAGTGCGAGGACCAGCTTCCGCCGGTCGTGGCACCAGGGCCCTAGACGTGCGAACACGGGCTTCCCCCTCAGATCGGAGCCGAACGAGCCTTCCACCGCACTCCGACGAGCGCGCGGCGGATCTCTCAGCGCTGATGCTCGACGACGCACCCTGACAGTCCGTGACGCCGACCTGAGGTGACATCGGTCACAGCCCGGGGACGAGATCTGTGCGCGCTTGCGTGCGCCTGGCGCGGGCAGACCCGCACAGATCTTGTCGACGATTTCTTCCAGCGCTTGCTGGAGATACTCTGGAGGCGGTCAGCCCACAGGAGCCCGCCATGCAGGAGCTGCAGCATCCCCCACCCACCGCCGGGGCCAGCGCCACGCACCTCGACCTGATGGTGATCGCCCGACGCATCAGGCGAGCGGCGGCGGGCGACGACCCCGATGGGGTGCTCGCCGAGCTGCGGCAGCTGGCGACGGCGCTCGACGCGCACGTGGCCGACGAGCAGCCCCGACTCGAGGTCCTGCCCGGCTCGGCCGCTGCCATCGCCCAGGACGGCCAGCGCCGCCTGCGGCGGCTCGTGGACGAGGTGCTCGACGAGCAGGCCGGTCCCGACGCGTGCACCTGCATCGTCCGCGCCGCCGAGATCGAGCTGGCCCTGCGCCGCCAGGCCGAGCTCGAGGAGGCGCTGCTGCGTCGCCACCTCGGCCGAGCGCCGCTCGTCGACGTGGCCCGGGTGTACGACGACCCCGCCGCGATGCGGGGCCACCGCGCGCTGGTCGACCGCCTCTGGCCGCGCGGGGTGAGCAAGGACCGTGCGCCCTTCGACGAGTGGTGTCGAGAGGTCGCCCCCAGCACCGAGCTGCGCCGCTGGTACGGCCACGACCCGGCCCGCTTCGACGAGTTCTCCCGCCGATATGGTGCGGAGCTCACGGCGGCACCCGCCGCCGATGCCGTCACCCACCTGCTCGACATCGCCGCAACCCGGCCTCTCACGCTCCTCACCGCCACCCGCGACCTCCGTCGCTCCGGCGCCGAGGTGCTCCGAGGCCACCTCGTGAGCTTGCTCATCGAGCGGCGCTGAGCCCACGCCCCGCGGCACCGCCGCAGGGCGCCCCCAACCCGGGATGCCCCGCGTCCCGGCCAGACCCACCAACAGGAGAGGCAGACATGTCCAAGCTCAGATCGCTCACCGCGCTGTCCGTGTCGTCGCTGGCGGTGATCGCCCTCGCCGCGTGCGGCGACGACGACTCGTCGAGCCCCAGCCTGAGCGCAGGCACCGGCGGCGGGGAGTCCGCCATCGAGGTGATCGCCGAGGACATCGCCTTCGGCGAGGACCGCTACACGGCCGCCGCCGGCGAGGTGGAGCTCACCTACGTCAACGAGGGCGCCATCCCCCACACGCTGCTCATCGAGGGCGTCGACGGCTTCAAGCTCGAGGTCCAGAGCAACGGCGACGTGGACGAGGGCACCGTGGAGCTCGAGCCCGGCACGTACACGATCTGGTGCGACATCGCCGGCCACCGCGAGGCGGGCATGGAGGCCACGCTCGTGGTCGAATGACCGTGAGGCCATGACCGACCGCCATCCGACCGACGAGGGCGGCGAGGCACCCTGCTTCGCGCACCTGCTCGACGCGCCGCCGCCCGTCGACGACGAGCAGCTCGCCGCCCTCGTGCGGACCCTGGCTGACGCCGTGGTCATCGCGGACGCCGAGGGCACGATCACGTTCTGGAACGACGCCGCCGGGCGCGTCTTCGGCTGGTCGCCCGAGGAGGCGGTCGGTCAGGGCCTCGACCTCATGATCCCGGAGCGGTTCCGCGAGCGGCACTGGGCCGGCTACCGCCAGACGATGGCCACCGGCGAGACCCGCTACGGCGACCAGCTCCTCGAGGTCCCGGCCCTCCACCGCGACGGCCGCCCCCTCTCGATCGCGTTCACCGTCACCCTGCTGCGACCGCCCGGGGGCGGCGCACCGCAGGCCATCGCGGCGGTCGTGCGCGACGACACCGAGCGCTGGCAGGAGCGCCGACGGCTGCGCCAGGAGCTGGCCGAGGCGCGCAACCAGCCGACGGCGGGCGACTGACCGGCTAGGCCCGCGGGTCGCCGATGTGGCCGGGGGCGTTGGCGGCGAGCACCCGCTGCACGAACGCGCAGAACTCCTCCATGAAGTGACGGAGGAAGTCGACCGTCTCCTCGTCGCGCACCTCGCCGTCGGGTCCGAACACCTCCGGGTCGTAGGAGATGTAGGCCTCGGGGGCGTTGAGCTGCGGGGCGTCGAGGAAGCTGAGGACGCTGCGCATCGACGCCTGCATGACCGCCGTGCCGATGGCCCCCGGGGAGGCGCCGATGATGGCCGCCGGCTTGCGGGCGAAGGAGTTCTGGCCCCACGGCCGCGACCCCCAGTCGA
>DATGRC010000261.1:0-11446 GCA_035303865.1 Acidimicrobiales bacterium | reverse complement strand
GAGCTCCTCGAGCCGCTGGCGGCGCTCTTCGGGGCGGCGCCGCGCTGCCTGACCGGCGAGGAGGAGGGGCGCCTCGGCTTCCTCGGCGCCACCGCCGGGCTGGCCCCGGAGCAGGGCCCGTTCCTCGTCGTCGACCTGGGCGGCGGCTCCACCGAGTGCAGCGTCGGCACCACCGAGCCGGTGGCCGTGCGGTCGCTGCCGATCGGGGCGGTGCGCCTCACCGAGCGCCACCTCGACGGCGACCCCCCTGAGCCCGAGGGCCTGTCCAACGCCATCTTCGAGGCCACCGAGGCCTACGACGAGCTCCTCCGGCAGGTGCCCGAGGTGCTCGACGTGCGCACGGTGATCGGCGTGGCGGGCACGATCACCACCGTCACGGCGGTGGAGATCGGCCTCCTCGAGTGGGACGACGCCGCCATCCACCACTTCACGCTCACCAAGGACGCGGCCGAGGACGTGTTCCGCACGCTCGCCACCGAGACCCTCGCCGACCGCATCCACAACCCGGGCCTCGACCCGGCCCGAGCCGACGTGATCGTGGGCGGCTGCTGTGCCCTCGTGGCGCTCTACCGCACCCTCGGGCTCGACTCGATCCTCGTCTCGACCACCGACATCCTCGACGGGCTGCTGCTCGACCTGGCCGACCGCACCGGGGGCTGAGGGCGGCCCGAGCGCGGCCGGATCGGGGTCGGGGCGAGCAGTAGGGTCAGCGCCGTGCGAACGGTCCCCGCCGTCCCCCCGCGAGCCCGAGGGTGAGCACGCTCATCGGCCGCCGGGTCGTGCTGCGACCGCTCGTCGTCGAGGACTTCTGGGCCTGGCAGGAGGTGCGCCGCCGCAACGCGGACTGGCTCCTCAAGTGGGAGCCCCAGCGCCACCCCGCCGCCCCCGATCCGGTGGAGAGCCGGGACGCCTTCGCGGTGCGCTGCGGGGCCCGCCAGCGGGAGCGCCAGCTGGGCACCGGCTACGGCTACGGGATCTTCATCGACGGGCACTTCCGGGGCGAGATCAACCTGTCGATCGTGCAGCGGGGCCCGTTCCAGAGCGCCTACCTCGGCTACTGGATCGACGAGGCCTGCGCCGGGCAGGGCTACATGCCCGAGTCGGTCGTGGTGATGCTGCGCTTCGCCTTCGAGGAGCTGCGCCTGCACCGGGTGCAGATCTCGATCATCCCCCGCAACAAGCCGAGCCGCCGGGTGGTCGAGAAGCTCGCCATCCGCGACGAGGGGGTCGCCCTGCGCTACCTCGAGATCAACGGCGTGTGGGAGGACCACATCCGCTACGCGATCACCGCCGAGGAGTGGGAGGAGCGCCGCGAGGAGCTCCTCCGGGCCTGGGTGGACTGACCGGCCGGGGGCGCCGCTACTTCGAGGAGATCCGGGCCTGCAGGGCGGCGACGCGCTCCTTGAACGCCGGCTGCTCGAGGGACCACACCTGCGGCTCGAGCTCGCGGTCCACGGCGGCCTCGTGGTCGTGGACGTCGGCCATGTCGTCGATCGTGTCGAGGATCTTGGCCACGAGGTCGTTCGGCGCGGCGGCGGCCCGGACCGCCATCTCCTGGGCGGTGGGGAGCAGCTCGTCCTCGCCCACGCAGCGCCACACGAGCCCCACCCGCTCGGCCTCGGGTCCGTCGAGGACCTCGCCGAACACCACGGTGGCGGCCACGGCCTGCGGGCCGGCGATCCGGCGGAACATCCAGGTGTGGCCGCCGCCGGGGTGCAGGCCCAGCTGCAGGAAGCGGGTGTCGAAGCGGGCCCGGGTGCTGGCCAGGCGCACGTCGCACACCAGCGCCAGGTTCATGCCGGCGCCCACCGCGGCACCGTTCACGGCCGCGATCGTGGGCAGGGGCGACCGCCCGATGCGGAGGAACCCCTCGTAGATCGCCCGCAGCCCGGCCTCGGCGCCGCCCTCCGCGGAGGTCGACAGGTGCGACAGGTCGGCGCCGGCGCAGAACGCCGGCGGCTCGCCGGTGACGACGACGGCCCCCACCGCCGGGTCGGACTCGAGCTCGTCGAAGAGGTCGACGATCTCGGTGACCATCGGCAGCGTCAGGGCGTTGCGGCGGTCGGCGTCGGACAGGGTGACGGTGGCGACGCCGTCGGTGATCTCGGAGCGCACGAGGGACGACATGGCCCGAGTCTGGCAGGCCGGGGTGGGCCGGGTGACGAAGTGCACGGCCCCGCCCGCTCAAGGTCGGCGCGGTTGTGGCCGATCTTGTGACAGCTCTTCCATGTCGATGACGTGACACGCGTGAGCGACATTGTTACGGTTCCATGTCAGCCCCAACGCCAACGGGGCTCGGGCACTCCCGGTGGTGATGTGGGTCTTGTGGTTCACGAGGCTGCAGGTGACCATGGGGAGAGCGCGGAGCAAGGTCCCCAACAGCATCTGGTGAGGTTCGTGCGCTTTCCTTCCTTGTCACTCCGGGCGGTCGTCGGTGCGCTGGGCGCGCTGCTGGTCGTCGGTCTCGTCTCCCTTCCCGGGATGGTCGGGGCCAAGACCAACCAGGATCCGTCCGCTGAGCGTGAGAAGGTCCGGGCCCAGAAGGCCAAGGTGGCCAGCCAGGTCGACGCCCTGCGGGCCACCGACGCCGAGGTGTCGGCCGCCCTCGACGCCCTCCAGGCGAACGTGAAGGGCCAGGAGGCGCTGCTCGCCGAGGCCAACCGGGCCGCCGAGCAGGCCGAGCAGGCGTACTCCGAGGCCACCGCCGCCGTCGAGGCCAAGCAGGCCGAGATCGAGGCGCTGCGGGAGGACATCCGTGAGTACGCCGTGCAGGCCTTCGTGCACCCGCCGGCCGACGACGCGATGGCGGCGCTCGACTCGGCCGACCCGAGCGAGGCGGCCCAGAAGCGAGCCCTGCTCGACGTGCAGAGCACCAACGAGCTCGACCTGCTCGACCGGCTCAGCGCCCTCGAGGAGGACCTCGAGGTGCAGCGCCAGCTCGCCGAGGAGGCCCACCAGCGGGCCCAGGAGAAGCGGGCCGAGGCCGCCGGGCGCCTGAAGGAGCTCGAGGCGGCCCGGGACCAGCAGGCCGCCTACGCCGCCGAGGTGGAGGCCCGCCTCGACCGGGCCCTGGCCGAGGCCGCGTCGCTCGAGCGGATCGACAAGGAGCTCTCCGCCAAGATCCAGAAGCAGCAGGAGGAGCTGGCTCGCAAGGCGGCGGCCGCGGCGGCCGCTCGCCGGGCCTCCGGCGGCGGGCGCAGCGGCGGCGGCTCCCGGGCCCCGGTCACGATCATCCCCGAGGGCAGCCTGGCCTCGGTCACCTGCCCCACCGGCGGGTCGATCACCGTGCACCAGTCGATCGCCGGCAGCGTCAAGGCGATGCTCGACGCGGCCGCGGCCGACGGCGTGATGCTCTGCGGCGGCGGCTACCGGTCCCCGCAGGGCCAGATCCAGACCCGCATGGCCAACTGCGGCACCAGCCACTACGCCATCTACGAGATGCCGGCGTCGCAGTGCCGCCCACCCACCGCTCGGCCCGGCACCTCGATGCACGAGCAGGGCAAGGCCATCGACTTCAACAACTGCTCGAGCCGCTCCACGGCCTGCTACCAGTGGCTCGCCAGCAACGCCAGCCGCTTCGGCTTCCACAACCTGCCGAGCGAGCCCTGGCACTGGAGCACGAACGGCAACTGACCCCGGCGCCCCCAGGGGCCGTCGAGATCTGACCGAGGCCGGCGGCCCCCGGGGCCGGCCTCGGCACGTCCGGCGGGCCGTCTACGGCTGGTCGCGCACGATCGAGGGGCTGTGGCGGAAGAACTGCTCGACGTCGCGCTCGTACTGGTAGGCGGCGGCCGGCTCGATGCCCCGCACCCGCAGCGACTGCACGAAGTCGGCCACGGCGCCGGCCGAGGTGTACCGGTACTCGAAGCCCGCCGCCTTCAGGCGCCGGTTGTCCACGCCGCGGCCGTGGCGGAGCAGGGCGAGCAGCTCGGGCGGCAGGTCGACGAGCCCGAGGCGCTGCAGCGGTCGGGTGGCCAGGCCGAGCCCGTACGGCGGCAGGGGCAGGTTCCGCTTCCCGCAGATCGCCGTGATCTCGCTCCAGGGCAGCAGGCCGTCGCCGGCCACGTTGCAGACGCCGCTCAGGTTCCGCTCGAGCGCGAGGAGGTTCGCCCGGATCACTTCGGTCTCGTGGACGAGCTGGAGGCGGGGGTCGAACCCGAAGATGCTCGGCACGAGCGGGAGGGCGAGCAGCTTCGACAGCGGGGTGTCGATGTCGGGGCCGAGCACGTTCGAGAACCGCAGGACCGTGACCGACACGTGCGGGTTGTCGACGGCGAAGTCCCGCACGTACCCCTCCACCTCGAGCAGCGTCTGCTCGACGACGCTCTTGGGCGGGGCGCTGCGGCGGGTCTCCTCGTCGAACCACACCGGGTCCCGGGGGTCGGACCCGTACACGAGCGTGGACGACTTCACGACGACGTCGCGCACGGTCGAGCCCGGTGCCGACGCCGCCGCGAACAGGTTCATCGTGCCGATCGTGTTGATCTCGTGCATCGTGCGCGACCGCATCTGGGTGGAGTCGACGACGAGGAAGGTGTGCACGATCGTGTCGATCCTCGCCGCCTTCACGATGCGCGACAGGATCGAGTAGCTCTCGTCGCTGCGGACGTACTCGGTGCGCTCGAGCGGCACGGTCGGCTCGTAGCGGTCGAGGCCGATGATTACGTCGACGTCGGGGTCGGCCTCGAGGGCCTGCGCCACCCGGCCGCCCCAGAACGTGCCGAGCCCGGTGATGAGGACGCGCCGGCCCATCAGCCGAACCACACCGATCGGCGGTGCCGGAGCATGTCGAGCAGCGCCTCCTGGATGCGCTGGCGGATGGCCTCGGACTCGTCCATGATCCGGCTCCGCGAGTAGCGGGGCTGGTCGGGCTCCACGTCGAAGGTGACGGGGTCGAGCACCCGCACCCGGATCTTGGCGGGGAGCGGCACCAGCGCGCCGAGCGGGCCGAGGGCCCCGAAGGCGAGCATGTTCGCGGTGAGCGGCACGTAGGGGAGCCCGGTGAGCCGGGCCAGCTGCGGGCTCTTCCACAGGATCGGCATCGACTCCTCGGAGCCGACGACGGCGATCGGCACGATCGGCACCCCGGCCCGCATGGCGATCTCCACGAACCCGCCCCGACCGAAGCGGCGCAGCTGGTAGCGATCCCGGTAGGTCTTCCCGGTCCCCTTCGTGCCCTCCGGGAAGACGAGGGCCAGCTGCTGCTGCTCCCGCAGGAGCCGGTAGGCGTTGTCGGGATGGGCGAGCACGCCCCCCACCCGAGACCACAGCAGCCCCACGACGGGCAGCCGCTTGAACATCTCGTCGGCCAGGCCGTACACGCGGCGGCCGAGGTGCTCCTCGATGCCGTGCATGATCACGGGCGCGTCGGCGGGGATGGCCCCGGCGTGGTTGGCCACGAGCAGGGCGCCGCCGGTGGTGGGGATCTTCTCGAGGCCCTCCCACTCGACGCGGTGCCAGCGCTCGTACACCGGCCCGTAGAGGGTGCGGGCCAGCTGGCGCATCCGCTCGGAGCGGCCCCACTCGTCGACGTCGGAGCGGCGGGGGTCGTCGAGCTCGGCCGCGGGGCGGGGGACCGGCACGAGCGCGGTGGAGGAGCGGGGCTCGTCGGCCACGGCCGCGAGGGTCGGGGCGGTCCGTCGGGCCGTCGCGGCGCGCTTCGCGCTAGCCTTCGCAGCCGGTGTCCGCTTCGTCGGCTTCGCGTCGGCCATGGGGCGGATCGTACCGGCCCGTCCGCTCCGCCCAGGATCGGGCCCGGCGCCGTGGTCAGGCGTCGTCGAGCGAGACGGCGGTCCAGCCGTCGGCGTCGTCGCGCGCCTCGATCCACTGGCGGCCGGGTCCGCAGTCCGCCGCCACCGGGCACCAGCGGCACGGGGGCCCGGGACGCAGCTGCGGGGGCCGCTCGCCCCGGCGCAGCTGGACGGCGGCGGCGATGCCCCGCACCACCCGCTCGACGGTGGCCTGGAGGAGGCCCTCGGTGACCGGCTCCTCCTGCAGGCGGCCACCGTCGAGGTAGTAGGTGGCGAGCAGGCGGGGCGGGGTGCCGACCCGGAGCGTCTCGAGGAGCGCGTAGAAGCGCAGGTCGTCGATGTGGCCGGGGGAGAAGCCCCCGGTCTTCAGGTCGACGAGCACCTTGCCGGCCCGCACCCCGTCGGCTCGGCCCACGGTGAGGTCGACCTTGCCGGACAGGACGATGCGGTCCGCACACAGGTCGGCCCGCAGGCGGCTCTCGGGCACCGGGCGCCAGCGGGGCTCGAGCGGCGGGAAGCACTCCTGGAACATCGAGACCCGCTCGGTGGCCTCGCCGTGGAGCTCGGCCCGCTCGCCCTCGCCGAGTGCGGCCAGGTACGGGCCGAGGCTGCGATCGGTCTCGACGAGCCGGGCGATGGCCTCCTCGACGAGGAGGGCGGGGGCGGGATCGCCCCGCCACGACAGGGACAGCTCGATCGCCTTGTGGGCCACCATGCCGCGCGCGATGGCCGGCGTCCAGGCGAACTCCTCGGCCTCCCGGGCCAGGAAGAGGCCCTCGCAGCCGTGCACCCCGCTGAGCAGGCCCTTGCCGACCCAGAGGACCTCCCCGTCGGGGACCGTCTCGGCGATCGGGCTGAGGCGCTCCTCGAGCTCGGCTCGCAGCGCGTGGCGCAGGCGGGGGTCGAACGCCGGGCGCTCGTCGGGTCGGGCGCCGAGGGCGGCCAGCACCTCGGCCTGGGCGGGGTTGAGGTCCCGTCGACGCTCGGCGGCGGGGGTCGCGCCCGTGGCCGCGCCGTCGCCCGCGCCCGCCGCCACCTCGTCGACCTCGGTGCCCGTCACGGTCCCGTCCACGCCCGGCACGGTACCGCCGGGGCGCTGTCACACCCCCGCGCTTCACTGGTCCTCGATGCACGAGTCCCCCTCCATCCGCTTCGCCCGCACGGTCCAGGCCCTCGGGGTGGCCGGCCGCGAGCTGGGGCTCGAGGTGCCGGCCTTCCGCAGCCCGCCCCGCCTCGTCGGCGTGCAGCGCAGCATCCGGCGCGCCCCCGGCGCCACGCTGGTGGCTGTCGTCGTGCGGGGCCGGCCCTGGCCGGCGGTGCAGGCGGACCTGATCGAGGGGATCATCGCCACGAACGACCTGCGGGCCGAGGCCGCGGACCGGGTCCGGGCTCAGCTGTGGGCCGCCATCGAGCCCACGGCGGTCGAGGAGGAGCCCGAGGGCGCGGCGCCGGTGCCTCCGGCCCCCGCCGAGGTCCGCGACGCGGCCTGACGGCGGTACGGTCCTGGGGATGCGGTCCTGGCGCCTCCTCGCCACCTCGGTGACCGTCGACGAGGTGGCCTTCGAGACCTCCTACGCCGACGTGTTCGTCGTGCAGCGCGAGGGCGACGACCGGCCCGGCCCCAACGACTGGGAGGTGACCCTCCACAGCGTGGACCGTCAGCGGCTCGCGCCGGGCACCTACGCCCTGTCGCTGCGCACGGTGGAGGACCACACCCTCGCCGGCCCGGCGATCCTGCGCTTCAGCGACGGCCAGCGGCACCTGTTCCGCGGCGACGGCACGCTTTCCGGCACCGACGCTGCCTTAGCCTGAGCCGCACCCCGCCCGGGTGGCGCAACTGGCAGACGCGGAGGGCTTAAACCCCTCTGGAGGCGACTCCATGCGGGTTCGATCCCCGCCCCGGGCACGAAAGGCGCGTGCGGTCACGGTGACCGGTGCGCCATGGTCGAGGCGATTGGGGGGCGTCACCTCGCGCCACGGTGGCGCCCGCGACTCAGGGGAGGAACGAGATGGAGCGACTGGGACCGTTCGACGCGCGCCGCACCGCCCGGATCGAGGCCGGCACCCTCGCGGGCGGTGCGATCATCCTCGCCGTCGTGACCGGGCTCGCCGTCGGCGGACCTGCGGTCGGCCGGCTCGTGGCCGGCCTGGTGGCCGGGGCCGCCTTCGGCGCGGCAGGGTGGTGGTCCCACACCGTCCGGTGGGGGCGCGACCTCGCTGACCCGCAGCCGCGCCGGGACGACCCCGACGACCGGGCGGTGAGGGCGATGACCTGGGTGTGGATCGTGGCCATCGCCGTGAGCCTCGTGCTCGGCGCCGTGCGCGGCGGGCTCGGTTCGCTGGCCTGGGGGGTGCTGGCCGCCGCCCTCTTCGGCGCCTGGTTCGCCTGCGCCCACGGCGAGCCCCAGGCCCAGTCCCAGTAGCGGCAGCGCAGGACGGCGGCCTGGCCACCTGACGGCCCCGGTCAGCCCGGCGCCGTCGCGTTCCAGCGGTGCAGCTTCTCCGGGTTCACCACCGCCCACAGGTTGCGGATCCGGCCGCCCTCGATCCCGAAGGCGAGCACCACCACGGTCTGGTCCCCGTGACGGCCGACGAGGCCGGGCCGGCCGTTCACCGTCGTCTCCTCCACGCGCATGCCGAGCTCGGTGCCCTTGTCGGCCAGGGTGGCGAGGTAGCGGCCGATCCGATCGGCACCGGTGATCGGACGGCGGGCCGCGGCGACCAGGCCGCCGCCGTCGGCCACCACCGTGGCCTCGGGGTCGAGCAAGCCGACCAGGGCCCGCACGTCGCGCGCTTCCCAGGCCCGGCGGAACTCGGCCACTAGGCGGGCCTGGTCGGCGGAGGGGGCGCGCAGGCCGCTGGCGACGTCGATCCGGCGCCGGGCCGAGGAGGCCAGCTGCCGGCACGCCTCGGGGGTCCGACCCACCACCTCGGCGATGGCGGCGAACGGGTAGCGGAACACGTCGTGGAGGATGAAGGCCACCCGCTCGGCCGGCGTCATCGCCTCCAGCACCACGAGGAGCGCCATGTTGACCGACTCGTCGAGCGTGACCCGGTCGGCCGGGTCGGGCTCGTGCGCGATGCGAGGTCCCTCGTCGGCGCCCGTCGGGGGCAGGGGTTCGGGGATCCACTCGCCCACGTACCGCTCCCGCTTCGCCCGGGCCGAGCGCAGCTGGTCGAGGCAGATGCGGCTCACCACCGTGGTCAGCCACGCCGCAGGGTTCTCGATCGCCGTCCGCTGCTCGGGGGCGAGCGAGAACCAGCGAGCGAAGCCCTCCTGGACGGCGTCCTCTGCCTCGGCGAGGCTCCCGAGGAGCCGGTAGGCCACGTCGAGCAGGTGGCGGCGCTCGCTGGCCACCACGTCGGCGCCGTCGGTCCCTGGGTCGAGCTCCTGGTTCGTCATCGCTGCTCCTTCCCTCGTCCTGCCCGACGAGCGAGCCACCCGAGGTGTGAGGTCGACCTCGGCCTCACAGCTCGTCCCCCTGGCTCGTCGGAGGAGCGATGCACGCACCAAGGAGGGTGACACAGCCATGAACACCGTGCTCTGGATCCTGGCCGGGTTCTTCGGGACCGCCTTCACCGCCGCCGGCACGATGCTCCTGGTCCTGCCCAAGGAGCGCTACCGGCGGATCCACGAGACCCAGCACTGGGTGGACGACTTCACCGCCGGGCAGGTCAGGGCCATCGGCGCGGTGAAGGCCCTCGGCGGCCTCGGGCTGCTCCTGCCCACCGTCGGCGACCTCGCCCCGACCCTCGTCCCGGTGGCCGCCTGCGGCCTCGCCCTGTTCATGGCCGGGGCCGGCGCCACCCGCCTGCGCCGTGGGGAGTACGTCTCCCTCGTCGGCGACGTGGCGTTCCTCGGGCTGTTCGCCCTCCTGGCCTGGGGCCGCTTCAGCCTCGAGCCGTTCGTGTGAGCCCACCGGCTCACCGACATCTGGGGCGCAGCGGGTCGGTGCCGGCGAGCAGGCCGTCGCCCGCCGGCACCGACCGCGCACGGAGCGCCCCGCCCAGGGGCTGCGGGGCGCTCGACGTGCTCCTCGTGGCCGGGTCAGCCCGGCGCGTGGGTCATGGCCTGCAGCAGCATCGGGCGCAGCAGGTCGCGCAGGGAGACCATCGCCTGGTCCCGCCCGAAGTCGTCCACCACAGGGACGTGGCGGATGCCGTCGTCGAGCATCAGCAGGGCCACGTCGAGCAGCGTGTCGTGGGGGCGCGCGGCGATCATCGTCATCGACATGTGCTCGCCCACCGTGGCCTGGTCCGGGTCGGCGCCGGTGGCCAGGGCGTCGAGGAGGTCGCGCTCGCTGAAGATGGCGACGAGGCCGTTCTCGCCCCGCACCCCGAGGGCGCCGATGCCCTCGCTGCGCATCAGCCGGGCGGCCTCCCGAAGGGTGCAGGCGGCGCCGACGGCCACGACGGGACCGTGACCGATCGAGGTGATGGGTTCTCGCATCTGCTCCACGATGCGCCTCCTGTCTCTGCTGGGTGTCTGTGGTGGGCTGGCGTCTGTGGTGGGCGGGGAGCCGGGTCAGCTCGGGTGGTGGACGTGGACGTCGACGTTGCCGAAGCGCCGCCGGTCGGACCGGACGGCGTCGAGGGCGCGAACGGCGAGCGACTGGTCGAAGGTCTGGTCGGTGTCGGCGTCGAGCAGCAGGTGGATCTCCAGGTCCAGGCCCTGCGTCTCGACCCGGCAGCGCACCTGGTCCTCGCTGATGCCGGCCGCCGCCAGCAGCGGGCCGATGCGGCGCAGCACGTCTCGGCACAGCGGGTCGAAGCGGCGCGCTGACGCCTCCTCGAGGGTCGAGCCGAGGTCGTTCGAGCCCACCCACGCCGACACGAACGGCTCGAAGGGGTCGAGCAGCGACTGCGAGTGCTCCACCACCGGCACGCCCTGGCGCACCGCGCAGCGGATGCCGTCCTCGAGCGGCGTGGCCCGGGGCGTCATCTGGAGGCGATGCAGGTAGGCGACGTCGATCGGCCCGTCGAGCGGGCAGTCCTGCCCGCTCACCGCCACGCAGGGGAAGCCCCGCTGGCCGGGCTCGTAGCACCGGTGCACGGTGTGACCGGCAGACTCGAGCGCGGCCACGTCAGCTGCCGCGAGCCCCGGGTGGCTCTCGGCGACCAGCACGTTGAGATGTCGCGTCATGCCCCGATCCTCTCGGCCGTGCCACCCCGGTCGGCAGGGGCGATCAGGCCGTCGAGTTCGGGACCTTGGTCCCTAAGGGCACCGGTGACGTGCCCCGTCGGGGGTCAGCAGCGGGCGATCACCTCGTCGCCGAAGCGACCGAACGCCTCGCGCATCCCCGCCGGATCGAAGGCGAGGGGCGGCACGATGATCCGGCGCACGCCGAGGTCGGCCATCGCCTTCACCTCGTCGAGGGCGTTCGGGCCGGGGATGCCGTCGCTGCGGGCGCTCACCACGATCGCGTCGGGGTTGCGCCCCGCCTCCTCGGCTGCGGCCCGCATCACCCCGAGGATGTCGGCCAGGCGCTCCCGGTCGGCGACGCCCGGGAAGAACCCATCGCCGAGGCGCCCGGCCCGGCGGGCGGCGGCCTTGGTGTGCCCGCCGATCGTGATCGGCACCGGCTGCTGCGCCGGCCGGGGCCGAGAGATGGCGTTCTCGAACGACACGAACGGGCCGTGGTGGGTGGGCAGGTCCTGGGTCCACAGCGCCCGGAGCGCCTCGATGTGGTCGTCGG
>DATGRC010000260.1:0-2724 GCA_035303865.1 Acidimicrobiales bacterium | reverse complement strand
GGCCGGGATCGTGCGCGACCCCATCCGGGCCTCCCCCTTCAGCACGTAGTACACGCAGTCGGCGCTGTGGGAGTGGCGGGGCAGCGGGAAGCCGGGCTCGAAGCGGGACCACACGAGGCTCATCCCGTTGCCCTCCTGCTGGAACAGCACCCTGACCTGCTGCCCGCCGGACAGAGCCCAGGTGACCACCTGCTCCTGCGGCGGCTCCGGGTCCATCGTCGGCATCGACATGGCGCCCGACTCCATGAGCTCGGGCGAGTCCTCCGGGCCCCCGAAGAACGTCAGGCCCCGCTTGCCGGTCCGCTGGCTCATCGTCTGCTCCCCCTCGTGCGGCTCGCTACTGCACCCGGAGTTGTACCACCCGAAAGCATCTAGAGGTTTCCGGCGCCGAGCGAGCCAGGCCGTGCCCTAGGTTTCGCGCCATGACGGAGACGACCGCGGCCCCGGCGCCGCTCAACGAGCTCGGGTTCTACGTGCTGGCGGGGGCGCCCCAGTCCCCCGCTGAGCTGCTGGACGAGGTGGCCGACGCGGAGGCCCTGGGCCTCGGGTCGACGTTCATCTCGGAGCGGTTCAACATCAAGGAGGCCGCCACCCTCTCTGGCGCGGTCGGGGCCTCGACCCGCCGGCTCGGGATCGCCACCGCGGCCACGAACCACAACACCCGCCACCCGCTGATCACCGGCAGCTACGCCACCACGATGCACCGCCTCACCGGCGGCCGGTTCACGCTGGGCCTGGGCCGCGGCATCGACGCGCTGTTCAGCGCCTACGGGCTCCCCAAGATCACCACCGCGCAGATGGAGGACGTGGCCGGGCTGCTGCGGCGGCTCTGGAAGGGCGAGACGATCCTCGGGCACGACGGCCCCGCCGGGCGGTTCCCGGTGCTCCACCTCGACGCCACGTTCGACGAGGACATCCCGCTCGGGCTGGTGGCGTTCGGCCCCAACACGCTGCAGCTGGCCGGGCGGGCGTTCGACATGGTGGTGCTGCACACGTTCTTCACCGACGAGACCGTCCTGCGAGCCGTGGAGACCGTGCGCCGGGCGGCGGAGGAAGCAGGGCGGGATCCGGCGGCCGTGCGGATCTGGTCGTGCTACGCCACGATCCCCGACACGCTGCCGGAGGACCTGCGCCTCAAGAAGACCGTCGGGCGGATGGCCACCTACCTGCAGGGCTACGGGGACCTCATGGTGCGCACGAACGGCTGGGACCCGGCCGTGCTCGAGCGGTTCCGTGCCGACGCGGTCGTGCAGTCCGTGCCGGGCGCCATCGACCAGGTGGCCTCCACCGAGCAGCTCGAGCACATCGCCACGCTCATCCCCGACGAGTGGCTGGAGCCGGCGGCGTACGGCAGCCCCGCCACCTGTGCGGAGCGGGTCCTGCGCCAACTCGACCTCGGCGTGGACGGCGTGATCATGCACGGCGTCACGCCGGGCCAGATCGCCGAGGTCGTCGCGGCCTACCGGGCCATCCGCCCGGCTGGCCGCTTCGACCACCTGGCCGCCAACCCGGGCGCCTGAGCGGGGCCGGGGCGCCGGGGCGGCCTCAGGCCCAGGGCGGGCCGGCGACGTCGATGCGGGCCAGCGGCGAGGCGACGGTGCCGAAGCGCTCGTCGCCGCTCGACCAGGCGCGGTGCGCCTCGGTCACCTCGTCGCGGGTCCGGGCGACGTAGTTCCACCACATGAGGAGCTGGTCGGGGAACGGCTCGCCGCCGAGCAGCAGCGCCCGCACCGGCTCGTCCACCTCGAGGTGGAGCTCGTCGAGGCCGGTGCCGAGGTAGGCCAGCTGCCCGGGCACGAGCTCGGTGGCCCGGACCCGGAGCCGCCCGCTCACCACGACGAGCGCGTGCTCGTGGCTCGGGTCGAGGGGCAGGGCGGCGCGGCCGGCCCGCAGGTCGAGGTCGACGCCGAGCAGGTCGGTGTCGCGTCGAGCCGGCGAGGCGGCGCCCTCGACGGCACCGACGAGGACGGTGGCCAGGCCGCTGCCCACCTCGATGGCCGGCAGCTCGGGGTGGTGCTCGAAGGCCGGCGGGCCGTGGCGGGTGGCTTCGGGCTGGGCCACCCACAGCTGAATCCCGTGGAGGGGGCCCTCGTAGATGCCGCTGGTCTCCTCCGAGTGCGACACGCCGCGCCCCGCGGTCATGAGGTTCAGCTGGCCGGGGCGGATGAGCTGCTCCGAGCCCAGGCTGTCGCGGTGGAGCAGCTCGCCCTCGAGGAGCCAGGTGACGGTGTGCAGACCGATGTGCGGGTGGGGGCCGACGTCGAGCCCCCGGTCGCGGGAGACCCCGCCCGGGCCCATGTGGTCCACGAAGCACCAGGCGCCCACCGTGCGGCGGGGCCGGCGGGGCAGCACCCGGCGGACGGCGAAGCCGCCGACCTCGGCAGCCCGCCCCTCGATCACCTCCACCTCGCAGGGGTGGGGCTCGTCGTGGACCGGCTCGGCTGGGGCGTCGTCGGTGGTCACGGGGCCGCTCATGGCCACCGGTCTACCGTGCCCGACGTCGCGTCACGACCCCGGGGCGCAGGCCGGGGGCATCCGCCTCGGCGGCGGTGGGAAGGATCACGGCCATGCGACTCGTGCTCGTCCGTCACGGCGACGCCCACGCCGGCTTCCACGGCGTCATCGGCGGTCCCACCGGCTGCCAGGGGCTGACCGATCGCGGGCGGGCCCAGGCCCAGGCCCTGCGCGACCACCTGGCCCGCACGGAGCGGGTCCAGGCCGACG
>DATGRC010000259.1:0-9180 GCA_035303865.1 Acidimicrobiales bacterium | reverse complement strand
GAGGCCGAGTGAGAGCTCGTCGATGAGCAGCAGCTCCGGATCGGGGATGAGGGCCTGGCCCACGGCCAGCATCTGCTGCTCGCCCCCGGAGAGGTTTCCGGCCATCTGGTCGATCCGGTCACCCAGGCGCGGGAACAGCTCGAGCACGCGCTCCTCGGATGCCCGCACCGCGGCCTGGTCCTTGCGCTTCAGCCAGCACGCCAGCCGCAGGTTCTCCCGCACGGTGAGCGTGGGGAACACGCTCTTGCCGCCGGGCATCATCACCACGCCCCGAGCGGCGATCTCGTCGGTGGGCAGGCCGGTGAGCTCCTGGCCGGCGAAGCGCACCGACCCGGCCGACGGGGGCAGCAGGCCGGTGATGCACTTGAAGAGCGTGGACTTGCCGGCCCCGTTGGTGCCGAGGAGGGCCACGAGCTCGCCCCGGTGGATCTCGAGGTCGAGGCCGAAGAGGATCTGCACCGGTCCGTAGGACGCGTCGAGGCCGGACACGGCCAGGATCGGCTCCTCGACCACGAGCGTGGGGTCGGCGTGGGTGGTCATGACAGCGCTCCTGCGATCACGTCGGTCTCGTCCGCCGCACCGCCCGGGTCGCCCCCCTCGTCGTCGCGGTCGTGGCTGGTGCGGCGGTCGGCGACGAGGCTCGGCACCACGAGGCCCCGCCGGAGGGCGAGGGCCCGCAGCAGCCGGTCCCGCTGGCGCTGCACGAGCTGCCACAGCCCGCCGGGCAGGAAGTAGAGGATCCACAGCAGGCCGGCGCCGGAGAGCGAGTAGCGCAGGATCGTGACGACGTCGCCGGAGAGCTGCTTGGCCAGCAGGAAGTCGAGGAGCCGGAAGAAGAGCACGCCCGACACGGCGCCGGCGATCGTGCCGAGGCCGCCGATCACCGCGTAGGAGAACACCTCGATCGACGCGGCGGGCGGGAACGTGCCCTGCCCCGTGCCCACGGGCGCCAGCGCCACGACGTAGAGGCAGCCGGCCAGCCCGGCCAGGCAGCCCGACAGCACGAACGTCTCGAGCTTCACCCGGGTGGTCGGCACGGCCAGCGCACCGGCGGCCCGCTCGTTGTCGCGGGTGCCGATGATCGCCCGACCGGCCCGGGAGCGGCGCACGGCCCGGATCGCGACCGCGGCGAGGGCGACGATCCCGAGCACGAGCTCGTAGCGCACCCACTGGCTCTCCAGGTCGAAGCGCTTCCACAGCACCGGCGGGTAGGTGGTGGAGGGCACGAGGTCCGGGAAGTTGACCGGGTTCAGGAAGTACGAGTCGAGCGCGACGGCGAAGGCGATCGTGGTGACGGCGAGGTACAGGCCGCGGATGCGCAGCGCCGGGAGCCCGATGGCCACGGCGACGAGCGCGCCGACGAGCATCGACAGGAGCATCGCCACGAACAGGTCGAGGTTCCAGCGGGTGAGGAGGTTGCCGGCCGCCATCGCGCCGATGCCGACGATCCCGAACTGCCCGAGGCTGATGCTGCCGCCCCAGCCGGTCAGCACGACGAGCGACATGGCGACGAGCGCCCACACGAGGGCGAAGGTGAGCGTGGTGACCGTGGACGGGCTGAGCGCCAGCGGACCGAGGACGGCGACGAGCGCCCCGACGGCGGCGAGGCCCCGGCGGGCCCAGCGGACCTCCCGCAGATCCCGCAGCTCGCGGGGGACCGGCTTCAGCACGCCGGCCGAGTCCCAGGAGCTCTCCCCGGTCTCAGCTCGGGTGAGCCGCTCCTTGCGCAGCAGGAGGGCGACGAGGATCACCACGAGGAACGTCACGTCGAAGACGGACTCGGCGGTGACGTTCCAGCGGATCGTCCACTCGGCGATGCCGAGCCCGATGCCGCCGACGAGCGCCACCGGCAGCGACTGGAACCGGGCGATCACCGCCACGGCCAGGCCGGGGAGGATCGTGGTGGCCCCCACGAGGGCGTCGGGCACCACCCCCGTGAACGGCGCCTTGGTGACGAACGTGGCGGTGGAGAGCGCCCCGGCCAGCGCCCACACGATCGTCTGGAGGCGACGGACGGGGACGCCGAGCAGCAGCGCCCGGTCCTGGTTCTCGGCGGCGGCCCGCACGGCCCGACCGGCGTCGGTGCCGAGCAGGAACCAGCCGAGCAGCCCGAGCGCGACGGGTGCGAGGGCCAGCATGAGCAGGTGGTCGCCCCGCACCGGGTACGGGCGCACGAAGAAGCTGCCGCTGATCGGCGTCTCGATGTTGCCGACGAACGCGTCGAGCCCGAGGCGCATGCTGATGACGAGCCCGATGGCGCCGAGGATCTGGGCCAGGCCGATCGTGGCCACGGTGAGCACGAGGCGCGACGACCGGGCGAACCGGCGGATGACGAGCACGTCGACCGCCGCGCCGGACGCGGCGCCCACGGCGATGCCGAGCGCGATCGCCACCCAGTAGCTCCACCCCTGCGCCACGAACAGGCCCACCGTGAGGGCGCCGGGCATCGCCCCCATCGCCCCGTAGGCGAAGTTCACGATGCGGGTGGTGCGGTAGATGAGGATCAGCCCCATCGCCAGCAGCGCGTACGAGGTCCCGAAGATCACCCCCTGGGTGATGACCCCCCACGGGACGACGTCGGGCAGCGGGCTGGCCGGGACCCAGTAGAGGGTGCTGTAGGCGACGACCGCGGCGAGCACCGCCTGGGTGGGCCGGTCCTCGCGGACGGCGGCGCGGGCCCGCTCGATCACGGCTGGGCCTCGACGTGCTCGGGCCCGGAGCCCCCCTCGGGCGGCGGCGCCTCGTCGACCGGTGCTGTGGTCGGCGTCCCCCCGGCCGGTCGCTCGACGGTGCGCTCGGGAGCCACCGACGGCGCGAGGAGCACCATGAGCGCGAACAGCACGGCGCCGACCACGAGCGGCCCGTAGCCGCGGAAGAGGTGCACGTTGCGCGGCTGCTGGCGGAGCCGGGCCAGCGGGCCACCGGAGGCCGGTGCCTCGGCGGGGACCGGCCGCTGGCCGTTCGCGGACACCGGGGCGGTGGTGGACATCCTCAGCCCTCCTGGAAGAAGCCGGCCGGCCCGGTCGGGGGGTTGGCGGGCGTCCAGCGAGCGCCGCCGTTCAGCTCCACCCAGGCGCCGGGCTTGTTGTTCTGGCCGGAGATGCGCGTCGGCGACCACCAGATCTCCCGGAAGTCGTCGGTGGGGGTGTGGTCACCCGGCCCGAAGCCCCACAGCCCCCGCGGGCCGCTGCCCCCGGGGTACGCGTACATGCCGGCCTCGAAGGTCTCCGGCGTGAGGTTGGGGCCGGCCAGCTGGATCCCGAGGGCCAGCAGGTACATCTGGTAGTAGAGCTCCTCCACCCCGAACGCCGGCTCGTCGTGGGGGCGGACCTGCTTGTAGGCGTGGTACGGGAACGAGCCCCCCAGCGGCTCGGGCTGCGCGTTGTAGGCGATCCCGAACGCTCGCGACCACTGCTTCGAGTCGATGAGCTGGCCCACGATGTCCTGGTCCACGAAGGCGAGGCCCGAGGTCACCCACTCCGGCTCGTAGCGCTGCTCGTTCGCCTTCGGGGTCATGCCCAGGGCCAGCATCACCGGGTCGCAGGCGCAGATCACCGTGGTGACGCCCTTGTCCTTCAGCTGGGCGATGACGTTCGACGCCTGGTTCGGCATCGAGGAGATGTCGAGCTTGTAGCGCAGCTCCACCGAGATCGTGAGGCCGGCGGCGTTGGCCTCCCGGATGAACGCCTGGGCCGACTCCTGGTACTCCTGGTTCTCGGGGGCCACCACGCCGAACACCCGCGGCTTGCCCTGGAGCGAGGGCCCCGCGTGCTCGGCCACCGACCCCGGTGGGAACCGGGCCTTGAAGGCGGCCGCCCCCGCCTCGACGACGTTGGTGCCGTCGGGGAAGAGGCTCCACGAGTACGGACGGCGGGCCTCGAACCACTCCCGCGACGGGTACGGCGCCCCGATGTTGACGATGCCCTGACGGGCCAGCGCGTCGGCGTAGGGGATCGTGATGGCGCTGATGTCGGCGAAGGCGCCGATCTCCTTGGCCACGTGCACCGCGTCGGCCAGCGCCCGCTCCTTGCCGCCGCCCAGCAGCTCTGACGCTCCCGACCCCTCGCCCCGGTAGAACTCGACGCGGAGCCGGCGCCCGTACATCTGGAACCGGTCGGAGAAGTACTCGGCCAGCGCCACGACGGTGTCGCGGTACGCCTCCGGCGAGTCCTGGACCGACTCGCCGGAGATGTCGGCGAAGATCTCCGCCGCGGTGGGGCCCTCGAGGAGGCGGACGGCAACGACGATCTCGTCGGCGGTCACGCCCTGGTGGGTGGCGCCACCGTTGTCGCCGGAGAACGCGTAGCACGGCGGGGAGTACGGGTCGCCGGGCACCTGGTGGGTCCGGTCGGGGCACGGCGCCACCCCGGCGTTCGCGCCACCGCCCCCGTCGCCGCCGCCCCCGTCGCCTCCTGCGGCCGCCGCCCCGCCACCCTCGCCGCTCGGCGAGGCGCCCTCCTCGGCCCCGGGGGCGTCGCCGGCCACCTCGTCGTGGGTGGCGGTGCCGGTGGCGTCGCCGACCGTGAAGGACGGGACCTCGACCTGGCCGGCGTAGGCCTGGTGGGCTCGCTCCACCGGGGGGACCGCCGCGGCCATCAGGAGGAAGGCGCCGGCCGCCGCCGCGAGCGGCCCGTACGACCGCAGGAGCCCCCACGGCAGGCGAGCGCCGCTCACGAGGCCGCCCCCGCCGGCGTGGGACGGGCGGTGCGCCGCTGGTGGCGCCAGTCGAGGCCGGCCACCACCCCGGTGGCGAGGAGCCCGAGCATCCCGAGCGGGGCCAGCGCCCCCTCCGAGCAGGCCGGGGAGCGCAGCGGGTGGACGCTCTCGCAGAGCCGCTCCAGCGGCCCGAGGCTGGCCACCGGCTGGGTTGGGGTCGTGGACGTGGCGGGGGCTGCGGTGGTCGACGGCGGCGCCGGCGGCGGGGCCCCACCGCTCGGGCCCCCTGGGCTCAGCGCGGCGGGCGGGTCGGTGACCGGCGGGGCGGGCTCGACCGGCGCGGCCGGGAGCTCGCCGAACGGGTTGGTGGCCACGAAGTCCCCGGAGATGGCCTCGGCGCCGCCGATCTCGGTGACGAGGAAGCCGGTGCCGGACGCCACGCTCACGCCGACGTCGCCGACGAGCAGCACGCCGGCCATGGTGCAGTACGCCTTGGTGAGCTCGTCGAAGAGCTGCTCGCGCTGGGCCCGGCTGGCGTTCAGGACCGGGCCGAGCAGGTTGCCGCCGAGCTCGGAGTCGCGGATCACGATCCGCAGCGGCGTGACCCGCACCAGGTCGGTGGGCTCGGTGAGCCGCTCCACCCGGGGGAGCTCGACGGTGACGCCGGTGGGGCCGAGCAGGGCGTTGATCCCGTCCTGCACCGCGGTCAGGTCGTCGAGCGGGAGCGGCACGCCGCCCAGCGAGCCGCCGCCGAGCGTGAAGCTGGCCTCGGCCCGGTCCTGGCCGCCGCTGCGGTGCACGGCGTCCCACCGCAGCGCGGTGAGCTTCACGACCCCGCCGATCGTCAGGTCCACCTCCACGCTGGCCACCGCCTGGCGGGAGCCGTCGTCGAGGACCTCCGTGTGGGCGGTGGCCGTGCCGCCGGCGATCTGCAGGACGGGGGTGTCGCCGGCGACGACGGTGGCCACCGCGGTGGCGCTGGGCTGGGTGGTGGCCCGGGCCGACTCCCGGCCCGCCCCCAGCGACGAGCCCCCGATGGGCGCCTCGTCGGTGACCTCGGCGCGGTCGCCGCCCCGGTTGTCCACGCGGGTGGGCTGGGGCAGGGCCGACGGCGGCACGAGCCCGTCGCCGCCGTCGCAGCCCTCGGCGGTCAGCGTGGTGCCGATGAGCCCGAGGTCGAAGGACTGGGCCTGCGCCTGGGCCAGCTGGTTCTGCAGCTCGGCCACGGCGATGCCGCTGCCCAGGGCCAGCTCCAGCGACCCCACCCCGGGCGCTACCCTGGCCACGAGGGCGGTGGCCTTGGCCACCCCTCCCGCGGCGCTGGCCGGCGCGGGGGTGGTTCCCTCCACGGCGCCTGAGCTGCCGGCCGGCCCGAGCCCGGCCAGCAGGGCCAGCGCCGACGTCGCCCCGAGGACGGCCGTGCGCCGGTAGCCCGCCCGCCGCCGGGACCTCCTGACGCGCATGCGCTCCCCCTCGCATCCTGGTCCGAGCCCGCCCCCGACGGACCCGTCGCCCCCTCCTTCGCCGCCGACCTGTCCGAATCCTCCCGGTTCCGGCGCGTCGCCGGCGCTCGGCCGAGACGGCCCGACCGGTAGCGTCGGCGGCGATGGCCGGGCAGCGCATCGTGGTCGAGCTCGTCGTCGACGGGACCGAAGCCGAGCTGGCCGCCGACGCCCTGTGGCTGGCCGGTGCCAGCGCCGTGGGCGAGGCGACCGGATCCGACGGCCGGGTCCGGCTCACCGCCGAGGTGGACCCGGCCGGCCTCGACGACCGCTGGCCCTGGCAGCCGGTGGCCGTCGACGACGGCGTGCTCGACGCGTGGCGAGCGCACGCCCGCACGGTGCGAGCCGGCCGCCACGTCGTGCTGCACCCGGCGTGGCAGCCGGCCCCACCGGTGGGCGAGCACGACGTCGTCGTGCGCCTCGACCCCGGCCGGGCGTTCGGCTCCGGGTCCCACCCCTCGACCCGGCTCTGCGCAGCGGCCCTCGAAGCCCACCTCGTGCCGGGCCAGACCGTCCTCGACGTCGGTTGCGGCAGCGGGGTGCTGTCGGTCCTCGCCGCCTGCCTCGGGGCGTCCTCGGCGGTGGCCGTCGACCTCGACCCGGTGGCGGTGGCGGCCACCGAGGCGAACGCCGCCGCCAACGGCGTCACCGACCTCGTGGCCGTCCGGGCCGGCTCGGTCGACGCCGTCGACGGCCGCTTCGACGTGGTCGTCGCCAACATCGGCCTCGGCGTGCTGCGGGACCTGGCGCCCGAGCTCGTCGTCCGCACCGCCCCGGGGGGCCTCGTCGTGGTGGCCGGGCTCCTGCCCGATCAGGTGGAGCCGGTGGTGGCGGCGCTGGCCGGCTGCCGCGAGCTGGAGCGGCTCGAGGAGGAGGGCTGGGCGGCGTCGGTGCTGCGCCGCGGGGCCTGAGCCGGACCGGCCGGCTCAGGCGAGGGTCGACGGCAGGGCCACCGTGCCGTCGGCGGCCCGCCGCCAGCGGTGGACGGCCACCACGTCGCCCGGGCGCAGCGGCCGGTAGAGGTGCGGGAACCGCTCGCCGGGCCGGCTCTCCTCCCAGCGCAGGTCGCCGGCCACGGCGGCCGGGTCGAGCTCGAGGAGCACCAGCTCGCCGGCGTCGGGGAAGTGGCGACCGATGGTGGCCACCACCTGCTCGCGGGTGGAGCAGTGCACGAAGCCCTCGTCGTCGAAGCCGGGCGGGCGCAGCTCGCCGGTCTCCCGGGCCCGCGCCCAGGCCGCCTCGGTGGTGAGGTGCAGGATCGGCTCGTCGCCCACGGTCAGCCGGCCACCAGCTTGAGCACGGGACCGGTGGCGAGCAGCACGTAGACCTCGCCGTCGGCGTCCTCGCCGAAGGACTGCACCTGCTCGAGGGGCAGGTCGTCCCAGCGGCGCTCGGCGAGCACCTCGCCGTCGTGGGCCTGGATGGCCCGCAGGCCGGGCGTGCAGAAGTCGGCGAACAGGTAGGCGCCCTGGAGCGCCGGGATCGCCTCGCCGCGGTACACGACGCCGCCGGTGATCGAGCACGACCCGTCCTCGTGGCCGTACTCGAAGATCGGGAGCACGCCGCCGGCGGGGTTCTCGCCCCGGAAGCGGTGGGTGCCCTCCACGCGGCTCCAGCCGAGGTTGGCGCCCTTGCCGGCGTCGAAGCCGCCCGTCGCCGGCAGCCAGGTGATCTCCTCCCACTCGTCCTGGCCGACGTCGGCCACCCACAGGTCCCCGGTGGCGCGGTCGAACGCGAACCGCCACGGGTTGCGCACGCCGTAGAGCCACACCTCGGGGGCGCCGTCGTCGCCGTCGGCGAACGGGTTGCCGGCCGGCACGACGTAGGGCACCTCCTCCGCGCCGCCGAGCGGGTCGATGCGCAGGATCGACCCGAGCAGCGCGTGCGGGTCCTGCCCGTTGCCCTGAGGGTCTCCGGCGCTGCCGCCATCGCCGAGGCCGATGTAGAGGAACCCGTCGCGCCCGGTGACGAGGTGGCCGCCGTTGTGGTTCGGGTAGGGCTGCGGCACCTCGAGCAGCACCCGGCGGGAGCGCTCGTCCACCCGATCGGTGTCGCCCATCTCGTACTCGACGACGACGGTGCGCCCGTCGGGCTCGGCCGTGTAGTCCAGGTACAGGTGCCGACCGTCGGTGGAGAACGCGATGCCGAGGAGCCCCTGCTCCCCCTGGGCCACGACCTCGTCGGACAGGTCGAGGATCGGGGTCCGCTGCACCTCGTAGCGGGGCGGGCGGTCCCGACCGGTCTGCGTGACCGCGATGACCCGCACCCGCCCGGACTTCTCGATCACGTAGAGGTTCGGGGAGCTGGGCCGGGCGGCGAAGCCCACCGGGTCCTCGAGGCGGGCGATCTCCTGCACGGCGACGGCGGCGTCGTCCAGCGTGGCCTCCACCGCTGGGGCGTCGTCGACGGCGGGCGCCTCGGTGGTGGTCGACGACGACGTGGTGGTGGTGCGGTCCTCGTCGTCGTCTCGGGTGCCGGTGCAGGCGGCGACGAGCCCGGCGGCCAGCAGGACCAGGAGACAGCGCCGGGGGGCGCTCACGGCCGGCCCACGCGGATGAGGCCCTCCTGCACGACGGTGACGGCGAGGCGCCCGTCCTGGGTGAAGATCGATCCGCGGCCGAGGCCCCGGCCACCGGACGCGGAGGGCGTGTCCTGCGCGTACAGGAGCCACTCGTCGGCCCGGAAGTCCCGGTGGAACCACATCGCGTGGTCGAGGCTGGCCATGAAGAGGTTCGGGTCCTGCCACAGCCCGGCGTGGGGGAGCAGGGTGGTGTCGAGCAGCGTCATGTCGCTGGCGTAGGTGAGCACGCAGGTGTGCAGGACCGGGTCGTCGGGCAGGCGGCCGTCGGCCCGCAGCCAGACCCGCTGGTTCGGCGGCAGGGCCCCCTGCCGGTCGGGCGGGGTCCAGTCGACGTGGCGGGTGTCGATGGGGCGGGGCCGGTTGATCCAGTCGCCGAGAACGTCGGCGTACGGCGCCATGCGGGTGGCGAAGTCGGGCAGCGAGTCGGGGTCGGGGGCTTCG
>DATGRC010000258.1:0-12428 GCA_035303865.1 Acidimicrobiales bacterium | reverse complement strand
GTGCGACCGGCCCCGGTCAGCGAGGCGCGTAGGGTGGGCGACGCTTCCACGACGTGCACTGAGGGGGATCTGCCATGGCCGAGCCGACCGGCGCCGCCATCGAGGGCTACCTGATCGAGGACCGGACCTTCCCGCCGCCCGAGCGTTTCGCGCGAAACGCCCTGGTCACCACGACCGAGCTGTACGACGAGGCGAACGAGGACTACCAGGGGTTCTGGGCCCGCCAGGCAGCCGAGCTCCTCAACTGGTACGAGGAGTGGGACACGATCCTCGAGTGGGACCCGCCGTACGCCAAGTGGTTCGTGGGCGGGAAGCTGAACGTCTGCCACAACGCGCTCGACCGGCACGTCGCCGCGGGGCGCGGCGACCGGATCGCCTACCACTGGGAGGGCGAGCCCGGCGACACCCGCATGATCACCTACGCCGAGCTCCACGCCGACGTGCAGCGCTTCGCCAACGTGCTGAGGGGCCTCGGGGTCGGCAAGGGCGACCGGGTGTGCATCTACATGCCGATGATCCCGGAGCTGCCGGTGGCCATGCTGGCCTGCGCCCGGATCGGTGCGCCCCACTCGGTCGTCTTCGGCGGGTTCAGCCCCGACGCGCTGATCGATCGCATCAACGACGCCCAGTGCAAGGTCGTCGTCACCGCCGACGGGGGCTTCCGCCGCGGGGCCCCGTCGATGCTGAAGCCCAACGTCGACACGGCGCTGGCCTCCACCCCCAGCGTCGAGCACGTGGTCGTCGTGAAGCGGGTCGACGAGCCGATCCAGATGCAGGACGGCCGGGACCGCTGGTGGCACGACCTCATGGCCGAAGCCGACCCCGAGTGCCCCTGCGAGCCGATGGACAGCGAGGACCTCCTGTACCTGCTGTACACCTCGGGCACCACGGCCAAGCCCAAGGGGATCATGCACACCACGGGCGGCTACCTCACCCAGGTGGCGTTCACCCACCGCTACGTGTTCGACCTGCACCCCGAGACCGACGTCTACTGGTGCGCCGCCGACATCGGCTGGGTCACCGGGCACAGCTACATCGTCTACGGGCCGCTCACCAACGGCACCACGTCGGTGATCTACGAGGGCACCCCGGACACGCCGGGCCGGGACCGGCTGTGGGACATCGTCGAGCGCTACGGCGTCACGATCCTCTACACCGCCCCCACCGCCATCCGGACGTTCATGAAGTGGGGCGCCGAGGAGCCGGCCAAGCACGACCTGTCGTCCCTGCGGCTGCTCGGCTCGGTGGGCGAGCCCATCAACCCCGAGGCGTGGATGTGGTACCACGAGCACATCGGCGGGGGCCGCTGCCCGATCGTGGACACCTGGTGGCAGACCGAGACCGGGGCGATCATGATCAGCCCGCTGCCCGGGGCCACCACCCTCAAGCCGGGGTCGGCCACGTTCCCGCTGCCGGGCATCGGCGCCGAGGTGGTCGACGACCACGGCGAGCCGGTGAAGCAGGGCGGCGGGTACCTCACGCTCACCCGGCCGTGGCCGGCGATGCTGCGCGGCGTGTACGGGGACCCGGAGCGATACCGGGACACGTACTGGAGCCGCTGGGAGGGCCGGTACTTCGCCGGCGACGGCTGCAAGATCGACGACGAGGGCTACTTCTGGCTCCTCGGCCGGGTCGACGACGTGATGAACATCAGCGGCCACCGGATCTCCACCACCGAGGTGGAGAGCGCGCTCGTCGACCACGACGCGGTGGCGGAGGCGGCCGTCGTCGGGGCCAGCGACCCGGTGACGGGCCAGGCGATCATGGCCTACGTGATCCCCCGCGGCGGCACCGACGCCACCCCGGAGCTGGGGGAGGAGGTCCGCCAGCACGTGGCCGCCAAGCTCGGGCCGATCGCCCGGCCGAAGACGGTCATCTTCACCGACGAGCTCCCGAAGACCCGCTCCGGCAAGATCATGCGCCGGCTGCTGCGCGACGTCGCGGAGGGGCGGCAGCTGGGCGACACCACCACCTTGGCCGATCCCGGCGTGGTCGAGGAGATCAAGAGCCGGGCTGCGGCCCAGCCCGGCGAGGACTAGTCCCGGCTCGACGGGCGGGCCCCGCGGCGCGCCTCGCGCAGCGCGGCCCGCACCGCGTCGAGGAGCGTGGCCTCCTCCAGCGGCTTGGCGATCACTGCCTTGCAGCCGAGCGCGGTCATGCGCCGCACCCGCAGCGGGCTGGCCGCGGCGGTGGCCATCACGATCGGGATGTCCCGCAGCTCCGGGTCGGCCTGGAGCTGCTCGACCAGCTCGTCCCCGGTCAGGTTCGGCATGAGCGCGTCGGTGAGCACCAGGTCGGGCCGGTGGGCCCGGACCTGGGCGAGCCCGTCGGCGCCGTCGACGGCCAGGCGCACCTCGTACCCGGCGTCCTCCAGCCAGAACGCCACCAGGCGCCGCACGGCCGGCTCGTCCTCCACGAAGAGGATCGTCGTGCCGCGGGAGCCGCCCATCTCGGGCAGTCTGCCCGAACCGGTGCGGCGCGGATGTCCGGTTCGGCAGGAGATCCCCCTGGGGTCCCGAAACGCCAACCATGCGCGCCGCTCCCCGCCGTCGAGCCCGCCGGGTGGTCGCCGTCGCGGCAGCCGGGCTCGCCACCTGCCTCGCCTCCCCGGCCGCCGCCCAGCTCCCGCCGCTGCTCGGCCCCGCCCCCACCACCACGACCAGCACCACCGCGCCGCCGCCCCCGACCCCCGAGCCGGCCCCGCCGGCCGCCTCGCGGACCGACGGGCCGTCCCTCGAGGGCGCCACCCCGGCGCCCTCCGGCGCCGTCGACGCCCACGGCGACGGGGTGCCCGCCCCGACCGGGGGCATCCGGGTGCCGCCCGAGGCGCAGCGCATCATCGACAGCGTCCCCCGCACCGGCCCGAGCAGCACCCGGCCGCTGCTCGACGCCCTCGCCCAGGTGGCCGAGATGGGCGTGCCCTGGGACGAGGTCCTGCGCGTCGGGATGGGGCGCTTCCCGATCGCCGGGGAGGCCCGGTACAGCCACGACTGGCTGTTCCCCCGCTACGGCCCGGGGTTCCGGTTCCACCTCGGCACCGACGTGTTCGCCGATCACGGCACCCCGGTCCGCTCCCCGGTCGACGGGATCGCCCGCAGCGCCAACGGGGGCCTCGGCGGCCTCACCGTCAAGGTCTTCATGGAGGACGGGACCTACTTCTACCTGGCCCACCTCTCGGCACTCGTGGAGGGGTTCACCGACGGCATGCCCGTGCAGACCGGCGACATCGTCGGCTACGTCGGCGACTCCGGCAACGCCCGCGGCGGCGCCCCCCACCTCCACATCGGGATCTACCCGCAGGGCGGCCCGCCGGTGGACCCGAAGCCGATCCTGGACGGCTTCCTCGAGGAGGCGATGGCCCGGGTGCCGGCCGTCGTGGAGGCGGTCCGCGAAGCCCAGGCCGCCGCCGCCCCCGACCCGGCGACCCCGCCGCCCCCGGCGGACGAGGGCGCGCACCAGCCCGAGCGTCCGACGCTGCTGCGGCCGATGCTGCACCGGTTCGCGCTGCGGGCCGCCGCTCAGGCGGCCGAGGCCCTCAGCGCCGTGCTCGTCTGAGCGGGCCCGCCGGGCCCGTCAGTCGCGGAAGTTCGTGAACTGGAGGGGGATGCCGAAGTCCCCCTCGCGCAGCGATGCGATCACCGCCTGCAGGTCGTCGCGCTTCTTGCCCGTGACCCGCAGCTGCTCGCCCTGCACCTGGGACTGGACGCCCTTCAGGCCCATCGCCTTGATGTGCTTGTTCAGCTCGGTGGCCTTGTCCCGGGAGATGCCGGCCACGAGCTGCACGTGCTGACGGGCCGTGCCCCCGGAGGCCTCCTCGACCTTCTGGTAGTCGAGCGCCTTGAGCGACACCTTCCGGCGGACGAGCTTCTCCTCGAGCACCTGGCGGAGGGCGTTCAGGCGATCCTCGCTCGACGAGTGGAGGGTGATCCCGCTGTCGGTCAGCTCGATCGAGCTGTTCGTGTTCTTGAAGTCGAACCGGGTGGAGACCTCCCGCTGGGCCTGGTCGACTGCGTTGCGGACCTCCTGCCGGTCGATCTCGGAGACGACGTCGAAGCTCGGCATGCGCCCGACGGTAGTCCGGTTGTCCAGAGGCGGTCCCCGACCGCTATCGTCATCAACCCTGGGTCGGTGCCCGAGTGGCCAAAGGGAACTGGCTGTAAACCAGTCGGCTTACGCCTACGGAGGTTCGAATCCTTCCCGGCCCACCCCACGCGATGCCCCGCTGCGGCGGGGCATCGTCGCGCCTGGGGTCGCCTCAGCCGATCGTGCGGCGCAGGAAGTCGAGCTGGAGCAGGAGCAGGTTCTCGGCCACGTCCTCCTGCGACGCCATGTGGGTGACGCCGGTGAGGGGCAGCACCTCGTGCGGACGACCGGCGCCGAGGAGCCGGGCCGACAGCTGGAGCGTGTGGGCGGCGACCACGTTGTCGTCGGCCAGGCCGTGGACGAGCAGCAGTGGCCGCTCGAGCCGGTCGGCCAGCGGCAGGAGCGACGAGCGGTCGTAGGCGTCGGGGTGCTCGTCGGGGTGGCCCAGGTACCGCTCCGTGTAGAAGGTGTCGTAGAGGCGCCACTCCGTCACCGGGGCGCCGGCGATGGCGGCGTGCACCCGGTCCGGTCGGCGCAGCACGGCGAGCGCAGCGAGGTACCCGCCGAAGCTCCACCCCCGGATCGCCACCCGGTCGAGGTCGAGGCGGGGTTCCTCGGCGGCCAGCGCGTCGAGGGCGTCGAGCTGGTCCTCGAGCACCGGGGTGGCGAGGTCGAAGCGCACCGCTCGCTCCCAGTCGGATCCCCGACCTGGGGTGCCTCTCCCGTCCACCACCACCACGGCGTAGCCCTGGTCGGCGAACCACTGGGAGGTGCCGTAGGCGGCCTGGGCGGCCACCACCCGCTGGGCGTGCGGCCCGCCGTAGGGGTCGAGCAGCACCGGCAGCCGCCGGTCCTCGGGGGCGTCGGCGGGCAGCAGCAGCGCGGTGGCCAGGCGACGGGGGCCGACGTGGGCGATGCGCACCTCGGGCCGGCGCGCCGGCGCCGCGGCGAGGCTGCGCACGCTCGCCAGCTCGGTGCGCTCGTCGTCGAGGCGGTGCACGGTCACCGTCGCCCCCCACGTCTCGAGGGAGGAGCGCCGGAGCACCACGACGTCCCCGCCGGCCGCGGCGCCGTGGACGCCCGGGGCCTGGTCGGGGCGCGGAGCCAGCCGCTCGAGCGGCTCGCCGCCGGCGGCCGGCGTCCAGCGCCACACGTCGAGGACCGTGGCGTCGTCCACCGGGTTGGCCGTGAAGACGATCGAGGCCCCGACGTGGCTGACGGCCCGCACGTGCAGGTCGGTCGGGGTGACCGGCTCCCCGTCCACGACGAGCCGGCGGGTCCCGTCGCGGTCCGCGGCCACGACGAGGCGGCCGTCGTCGAGCCGGGCCGGGGTGCCCGGTGCCCGCTCCACCCAGACGTCGTCGTGGTCCTCCCACAGCACAGTGGTCTCGCCGGTCACCGGGTCGACGGCGCGCACCTCGAGGGCCCGCTGGTCCCGGGGGTGCAGCGCCACGAGCGGGCCGTGGCGGTCCCACGAGGCCGCCGCCAGGTAGGGGAGCGCCTCCCGGTCCCAGCGCACCTCGGTGCGGGAGCCGTCGAGCGCCACGAGCCAGGCCGTCACGGAGGCGTCGGCGGTCCCGGCCGCCGGGTAGGCCACCTCGGTGGGCGGCTGGTCGGGGCGGGCCGGGTCGGCGATCCACCAGCGGGCCACGGCGGACTCGTCGACGCGGGCGACGAGGAGGGCGGTGCCGTCGGGGGACCACCAGTGGCCTCGGTGGCGGCCCATCTCCTCGGCGGCGATGAACTCGGCCAGGCCCCACGTGACCTGCGGGTCGTCCTCGGAGGCGAGGGGCCGGGCCGAGGTGGCGTCGTCGAGCTCGGCCACCCACAGGGCCCGGTCGCGGACCCAGCTCACCCGCCGTCCGGTGGGGTCGACCCGGGGGTCCACCACCGGGCCGGGGACGTCCAGCAGGCGGGCGGTGCCGGCCCGCAGGTCGGCCGCCACGAGCTGGCCGGCCAGCGCCGCCACCGCCACCCGGTGCTCGGCGTCGGTCGAGTAGGCGGTGATGCCCGCCGCGCTCTCCCGGGCTCGCTCCCGCCGGGCCCGCTCGGCCTCGGGGAGGTCCGAGTCGTCGGCGTGCAGGGCGGCCGGGTCGGCCACGCAGCGCTCGGTGCCGTCGGGCAGGTCGAGCACCCACAGCGCGGTGACGGGGTCCTCGGGGCCGCCCGAGCGGAGGAACGCCACGAGGCGGCCGTCGTCGGCGACGGAGAGGTCGCGCGGCGCGCCGAGCGTGAACCGCTGCGTGCGGGCGCTCTGGCGGGGGAACGAGTCGGTGGTGGTCACGAGAGCAGCCGCTCCATCAGGACGACGTCGAGCCAGCGGTTGAACTTGCGGCCGACCTCCTTCTCCACGCCCACCACCTCGAACCCGCACGCCCGGTGGAGGGCGATCGAGGCCTCGTGCCCGCCGACGATGCGGGCCATGCAGGCGTGGAACCCGTGGGCGGTGGCCGTCTCGACGAGGCGGGTCAGCAGCGCCCGCCCGATCCCCCGCCCCTGGTGGTCGCGGTGCACGTAGATCGAGTCCTCCACGGTGGTGGCGTACGCCGGCCGGTCCCGCCACTTCGACAGCGACCCGAACCCGGCCACCTCGCCGTCCACCTCGGCCACGATCACCGCGTAGGCGCCGGTGCGCGACGCCTGCCACGCCCGCTGCTCCTCGAGGGTGCGGGGGACGAGGTCGAAGGTGACCGTCGAGGTCGTCACCTCCAGGTTGTAGATCTGGCGGATCGCCTCGGCGTCGTCCGGGCTGGCGGGGCGCAGCAGCATGGGAGGGCGAACCTAGCGGGGGTCGGCTCAGTCGCGGTCGGTGAGGTGCGCCGTGACGCCGGCCAGGTCCATCACCCGCTGCACCACCTCGGAGCGCTCGAGGAGGACGAGCCGGCGCTGCGACTCCGCGAGGAGGCGGTGGCCCTCCAGCAGGGCGGCGAGGCCCGAGCTGTCCATGAAGGTCACCTCGGTGAGGTCGAGGTGCACCTCGGGCGTGGTGCTCGCCGCCACCCGCTCCCGCAGCTCCGCCGCGGTGGCCGCGTCGAGCTCGCCCCGCAGCCGCAGCCGCGTGGCGCCCTCCACGGTCTGCACCTCGACCGACCAGGGGACGTGGGAGCCGGTCATCGCCGATCCGAGGCCTGCATCGCCCGCACTGTACCGACGTCGCCCGCGGCGCGGCGGGTAGGATCGCTCGCCGCCGCGCCGGCGCGCCGGGCCGGCCGCGGTCCTACGATCCTCGGCGTGACGGGGACCGACCGGCGCGAGGGGAGCAACACCGCGCGCAGCTGCGGCGCTCAGCTCGCCGGCTGGCTCCTCGGGGTCGCCGGGGTGGTCGTCGCCGGCGGGCTGGCCGCCGCCGGCCGGCTCGATGGGCTTGGGGCCGCCGCGCTGGCCGGGGCCGCGGTGGCGGTGTCGGTGGGCCTGTCCATCGCGCTCGAGCTGCGGGCCCGGGCCCGGCTCCGCAACGGCTGGCTGCAGCGGCTCCACCAGCTCACCGACGACCTCGCCCGCGCCGTTGAGTCCCCCGATCCGGCCGACGGGATCCGCCGGGCCGCCGACCGGGCCACGGTCGACGTCGTGGTCCCCCGGTCGATGACCGAGGAGCGGGAGGCCTTCCTGCGCTCGGTTGCCGACCTGTGCGCCCAGGCCCACGAGCGGGTCGAGCTGGACCGGGCCCAGCGCCGGGCCCGGTCCGACCTCGAGCTGCTGGCCGTCGCGTCGACCCGGCTGGCGGCGAGCCTGGACGTCCACCACGTCACCAAGACGATCCAGGACCTCGTCGTCCCCGACTTCGCCGACGCGTGCGAGCTGCGCGTCCTGCTCGGCTCCCACGCCCCGGAGCCTCCGCCCGCGGTGGCCGGCGACGCGGACGCGGACGCGGCCCGCGTGGAGCTGCGGGCCAGCGACGAGCTCGTCGGCGAGCTCGTGCTCACCCGAGACGGCGGGGTCGAGCCGGCCGACCTGGCCACCGTGCGGCTCCTCGCCGAGCCAGCCGCCCGCGCCCTGGCGCACGCGCTCCGCTTCGCCGGTGAGGCCCACGCGTCGTGGACGCTGCAGGAGAGCCTCCTGCCCCGGGCGATCCTCCCCGTCCCCGGGCTCGACATCGCCACCCGCTACCTGGCCGCCACCGAGGGCCAGGCCGTGGGCGGGGACTTCTACGACGTGGTCCGCCGTCCCGACGGCACCGCGCTCCTCATGGTCGGCGACGTCCAGGGCAAGGGGATCGAGGCGGCGGCGCTGACGAGCACCGCCCGGCACACCCTGCGCACCGCCGCCCTGGCCGGCGACAGCCCGGCCGGGATGCTGGCTCGGGTCAACGAGGCGCTCCTCTACGCCGACGCGGAGCGGGTCACCGCGGCCGGCACCCCCACCGTCCGGTTCGTCACCGCCTCGGTCGTCGCCCTGGCGCCGAGCGCGGACGGCGGCTTCGAGGGGGTGGTGGCGAGCGGCGGGCACCCGCCGCCCCTCCTCATCCGCCCCGACGGCGAGATCGAGCAGCTCACCGTGGAGGGGCCTCTGCTCGGCGTGTTTCCGGACGCGTCGTTCCGCGAGCGGCGGGTGACGCTGGCGCTCGCCGACGTCCTCGTCCTCTACACCGACGGGGTCACCGAGCGCCGGCACGAGCCGGAGCTCTTCGACGAGCGCCAGCTCGGGCGCCTCGTCCGCAACCAGCTCACCTCGCGCCGGGCCGATGCGGTGGCCCAGCTGGTGCTCGACACCGTCGTCGACCTGAGCCCTCGCGAGGCGCGCGACGACATCGCCCTCGTCGTGGCCCGGGTGCGCGGCGACGCCCCGGCCGGCTGATCTCCCGCGGCCGGGCCGCCCCGGCGTGACATCATCGACGGGTGCCCGCCAGCGACGCGCCGCCCGTCCTCGAGTGCCGGGACCTCGTCCGGCGCTTCGGTGAGCGGACCGCGGTGGACCACGTGTCGTTCTCGGTCGCGGCGGGGGAGACCTACGGCCTGCTGGGACCCAACGGGGCCGGCAAGAGCACCACGATCCGGCTGGTGTGCGGCCTCCTGGCCCGCCACGGCGGCGCCGTGCGCCTCGCCGGCCAGCCGATCGACGCCCGTCACCCCTCGGCGAAGGCGGTCGTGGGGTACGTGCCGCAGGACATCGCCCTCTACCCGGACCTCTCCGCGGCGGAGAACCTCCGCTTCTTCGGGCGGCTCTACGGGCTGACCGGCGCCACCCTCCGGGGTCGGGTCGAGGAGGTGCTCGACCTCGTGGACCTGGCCGACCGGGCCGGCGACGCCGTGGACACGTTCTCGGGCGGCATGAAGCGGCGCCTCAACATCGCGGCCGGGCTGCTCCACCGGCCCGAGCTGCTCGTGCTCGACGAGCCGACGGTCGGCGTCGACCCCCAGAGCCGCCACGCCATCCTCGAGAGCGTCGCCCGGCTCGGCCGGGAGGGCATGGCCGTCCTCTACACCACCCACTACATGGAGGAGGCCCAGCGCCTCTGCGACCGGGTGGGGATCATCGACCACGGCCGCCTCGTCGCCGAGGGCACGCACCGCGAGCTCGTGTCGCTGGTGGCCGAGCAGGACCGCATCGTCCTGGGCGCCGGCGGCGACGTCGGCCGCCTCGCCGAGCGCCTCGAGCGCCTCGAGGGCGTCACCGGCGCCAGCGCGGGGGACGGCACCGTCCAGGTCCTCACCACCGACGCCCGGCGGCTCCTGCCCCGCGTGCTCGAGGCGGCCGAGCTCGCCGGCGCCGAGGTGACGAGCGTCGAGGTGGTGCAGCCCGACCTCGAGGCGGTGTTCCTCCACCTCACCGGCAGCGCCCTGCGGGAGTAGGCGGTGCGGGCCGTCCTGCTGATCGCCGCCAAGGACCTCCGCCAGCGGCTGCGAGACCGCTCGGCGCTCGTGCTGTGCTTCGCCGCCCCGCTCGTCATCTCGTTCCTCATGGCCTCGGCCTTCGCCGGGGCGGAGGACCTCCACGTCACCGTGGCGGTGGTCGATGAGGACGGCGCCGACGTGTCGGCGGCGCTCCTCGCCACCCTCGGCAGCGACGAGCTGGCCGACCTCCTCACCGTGGAGGCGGCCGCCGACCGGGCCGCCGCGGCCGCCGCCGTCGACGACGGCGACGCCGACGCCGGGCTCGTGATCCCCGCCGGCTTCAGCGCCGCCGCCACCGGGGGCGACGCCGCCGAGCTCGAGGTGCTCGCCCGCCCCGACCGGACCCTGTCCGCCACGGTGGTCCGCTCGATCGCCGAGGCGGTCCTCGCCGAGGTGGAGGCCACCCGCACCGCCGTCGCGACCGCGCTGGCCGCCGGCGCACCCCTCGACGCGCTCGACCGGCTCGCCGCCCGGGCCCGGTCCGCGCCGGACGCGCTGGCGCTCGCCCAGGGCGAGCTCGGCGGCCGGGAGCTCGACCTCATCAGCTACTACGCGCCGGGCATGGCGGTGTTCTTCGCCCTCTTCGCGGTCGGCTTCACCGCCCGCAGCTGGTGGCTCGAGGCGAGCCAGGGGACCCTCGACCGGATGCGGGCCGCGCCCATCGACCCTCGGGCCGTCCTCGCCGGCAAGGTCCTCGCCGTCTTCGTCTACACCGTCGCCAGCCTCGGGACCGTGGCCGTCGCCACGTCGTTCGCGTTCGGTGCCCACTGGGGCCCGGCCCCGGCGGTGGCCGCCATCGTCGTGGCCATGGCGCTGGCCGCCACGGCGCTCACCGCCCTGGTCATCGCCCTGACCCGCACCGAGCAGCAGGCCGACGGGCTGGCCTCGCTCCTGACGTTCGCGCTGGCCCTGCTCGGCGGCTCCTTCATCTTCGTGGGCACGGCCCCCGCCCTCCTGCGCCGCCTGGCCCTCCTCACCCCCAACGGCTGGGCGCTGCGGGGCATCACCGACCTGTCCACCGGCGCCCCCGCCTCCGCCGCCGTCACCCCGGTGATCGCCATCGTCGCCATCGCCGCGGCCGTCGCCGTCGCGGCCGCCGCCGTCGCCCGGCGGAGGGCAGCGGCGTGATCGCCGCCACCATCGCTGCGACCGCGCTGCGCCGTGTCGTGCGGGACCGCACCGGGCTCTTCTTCATGGTGGTCCTGCCGCTCCTGATCATCGTGCTGGTCGGCTCGAGCGTCCGCGAGCAGGACCGGGTCGCCGTGGGGGTGGTCGACGAGAGCGGCGGGGTGCTCGCCGGCGAGCTGGTGGACGACCTCCGCCGGTCCGACTCGATCGAGGTCCGCACCTTCGACGACCGAGACGACCTCCGACGGGCGCTGCGCCGCGCCGAGCTGTCCGCCGGAGTCGTGATCCCCGCCTCCGTCGAGGAGGAGGCCGCCACCCGGACCGTCACCCTGCTCTCACCGCCGGCCAGCGGCACCGGGATCGCCGCCGAGCAGGCGGTGCGGGCCGCGCTCGCCCGCCGGGCGACGGTGATGACCGCCGCCGCCTTCGCCGCCGAGGTGGTCGGCGGCGACCCGGCCGACCACCTCGCCACCGCGGCCGCCCTGGCCGACGGCACCCCGCCGCTGACCGTGCGCACCACCGTGGGCGGCGAGTCCCGGACGCTGCCGGTCGGGTTCACGTACAGCTCGTCGACGATGCTCGTGCTGTTCGTCTTCGTGAACGCCGTCGCCGGCGGCGCCACGATCGTCCAGACCCGCCAGCTCGGGCTCTACGAGCGGATGCTCGCCGCTCCCGTCACCGCCGGCCGGATCATCGCCGGGGAGACCGCCAGCTACCTGCTCCTCGCCCTCCTCCAGTCCCTCGTCATCGTCGGGATCGGGGCCGCCCTCTTCCAGGTCTCCTGGGGCGATCCCGTGGCCGCCGCCGCGCTCGTGGTCGTGTGGGCCGCCGTCGGCGCGGCGGCGGGGATGCTCGCCGGCACGCTGGCCCGCACCCCTGACCAGGCCACCTCCATCGGGCCGATGGTCGGCATCGCCTTCGGGATGCTCGGCGGCTGCATGTGGCCGCTCGAGATCGTGCCCCCGGTCATGCAGGCCGTCGGCCACCTCGTCCCCCACGGCTGGGCCGTCGACGCCTGGATCGAGCTGCTGTCGCGCGATGGCGGCGTCGGCGACATCGCCCGCCCCCTCGCCGTCCTGGCCGGCTTCGCCGCCGCCTTCGGCGTCGCGGCCGCCCTCCGGCTCCGTCGTCGCCTCCTCGTCTGAGGCCCCGGCCCGGATGCATTCGCAGAACCCGCGGCGCGGCCTCTATGCTCGCGGGTCGCTCCTCCCTCGGGAGGGGTGCAGCAACACCCGCCCTCTTAGCTCAGTCGGCAGAGCACAGCCATGGTAAGGCTGGTGTCGTGGGTTCGATTCCCACAGAGGGCTCGGAACGGTCGCCTCGGCGGCCCGCCCAGCGCTGGGCGGCGTAGCTCAGATGGTTAGAGCACTCGGCTCATAATCGAGT
>DATGRC010000257.1:0-9117 GCA_035303865.1 Acidimicrobiales bacterium | reverse complement strand
CGGCCTCGACCGGCTGTTCGAGGGTGGCGGGTGGCTCGGCCCGCTCACCCTCCACGCCGCGGTGGCCCACGGGGTGATGGCCCTCGCCCGCCGGCGCCACCTCCCGCTGGCGCTCACCGGCGTCCTCACGCTCGTCGGCCTGGGACTGCTCACCACCTGGACGACGTTCGGGCACACCACCCGCGCGTGGCTGCCCACCGGCCAGACCTGGGACGCGCTGGGCGCCGAGCTGGACCTGGCGTGGCTCCTCTACCAGGACGTGTCGGCCCCGGCCGCGGCCGTGCCGGGCTTCGTCGCCACCTGCGCGGCGGCCGTGTGGCTCATCGCGTTCGTGGCGGACTGGGCCGCCTTCCGGGTCTGGGTGCCCTTCGAGGCCACGCTGCCGGCGGCCACGCTCTTCCTCTTCACGGCGCTGCTCGGCACGCCGGCCGGGCGGGGCTGGGCCACCGCCGCCTTCGTGGGCTCGGTGCTCGCCTTCCTCCTGCTGCACCGCACGGCGCGGCGGGACGGGGCCAGCCACTGGGTGGCCGACCGGCGCCAGCAGGGCCATCGCGCCCTGCTCGGCACCGGAGCCGTGCTCGGCGCGGTGGCCGTCGTGGCGGGCGTGGCGCTCGGCCCGTCCCTCCCGGGGGCCGACCGCCCGGGGATCGTCGACCTCGACGACCTCGGCGGCCAGCCGCCCCGTCGCACGATCAGCCCCCTGGTCGACATCCGGAACCGCCTCGTGGACCAGTCCGACCAGGTGATGTTCCGCGTCCGGGCCAGCGAGCCGGCGTACTGGCGACTCACGTCGCTCGACACGTTCGACGGGGAGCGCTGGTGGTCGAGCACGAGCTTCAGCGACGCCGACGAGCGGCTGCCCGTGGCGGTGGAGCCGAGCGCGTCAGCCATCGTGGAGCAGGAGTACTCGCTCGAGCGCCTCGCCGCGATCTGGCTCCCCGCCGCGTTCGTGCCGCAGACCTTCGAGAGCCTCGACGACGCCGACGCGCTCTACCACGCGGACTCGGCCACCCTCATCGTGGATCGCGACCGCGAGACGAGCGACGGCCTGTCCTACCGGATCACGTCGATCTCGCCCCGCTTCAGCGCCGAGGAGCTGGCCGGTGTCACGAGCGAGGTGCCCGAGGCCATCGCCCGCGACAACCTCGAGCTGCCGGACTCCTTCAGCCCTCGGGTGGCCCAGCTGGCGGCCGAGATCACCGCCGGCGCCGACACGCCCTACGCGGCGGCCCGAGCCCTCCAGGACCACCTCCGCACGTTCACCTACGACCAGTCGATCCCCCCTGGGCACAGCGACGACGCGCTGGAGGCGTTCCTCTTCGAGCTGCAGCGCGGCTACTGCGAGCAGTTCGCCGGCGCGTTCGCAGCGATGGCCCGCTCGGTGGGGCTCCCGGCCCGGGTGGCCGTGGGGTTCACGCCCGGCGAGGAGGATCCGGAGGAGCCGGGCACCTACGTGGTGCGGGGCGTGCACGCCCACGCCTGGCCCGAGGTGTACTTCGCCGGGGTGGGGTGGGTGAGCTTCGAGCCCACCCCCGGGCGGGGCCAGCCGTTCAACGAGCGCCACACCGGGGTGGCGCCGGCCCAGGCCTCCGCGCAGGACCAGACCTCGGTCACGCTCCCGCCCACGACGGCACCACCGCCGATCCCCTCCGAGGCCGACCTCCCGACGCCCGATGGCCCGCAGCCCCGCGAGATCGAGACCGGCGGCGCCCCCGACGGCGCGGTCACCGAGCAGCCGTCGTCGTCGTGGTGGTCGAGCCTGCTGGCCCGGCCGCTCGGCATCGCCGCGCTGGCCCTCGCCGCCCTCGCCGTGGCCGTGCCGCTGGCGTCGATCGCCCTGCGGCTGTGGCACCGGGCCCGTCGCCGCCGGGGCGCCGCCTCTCCGGGGGCCCGGGTGGCCGCGGCCTGGGACGAGGTGCTCGAGGCCGCGCAGCCGCTCGGCTTCGTGCCCGCCCCCTCCGCCACGCCCGACGAGCGCGCCGAGGCCCTCGCCCGACTCGTCGCCGACGACGAGGTGGTCACCGACGCCGCGGTGCTCGGCGCCACGCTCAGCCGCTCGCTCTACGCACCCGACGGGGCGCGCGACGACGACGCCGACCAGGCCGAGGCGGCCGCCGCCTCGCTCGTCGAGGCGCTCCGCGCCCGCACCCCCCGCGCAGCCCGGCTGCGCTGGTGGCTCGACCCTCGCGACCAGGTGCGGGCCTGGGGGCGGGAGCGATCCATCCGTCGGCGTCACGTCACGGGCGCCGTGCGCGGGAGCAGCACGCCACCCGAGCGGGACCTCCAGCCGCTCGGCTGATCGCCGCGCGTCGCGTCAGGGCTGCTCCACCCTGCGCCCGGCTCCTGATCGCCGGCCCGGGCGGGCGGCTCAGTCGTCGTCGGCGCGGCGGAAGCGGTCCCGCATGCGGCCGCGGGCCCCGCCGAAGGTGTCGCGCACGCTGGCCGCCTTCATCGTGGCGGTGAGCTGCTCGAGGCCGGCCTTGCCGAGCTTGCGCAGGTTGCGCTCGAAGTAGAGCGCGCAGCCGAGCATCACGAGGAAGCCGAGGAAGGCGAGCAGGTAGCTCGTGGACAGCGTGGCGACGAGGAAGGCCACGCCGGCCACGAAGCCGAGGCCCGACCACTTCATGCGACGGATCGTGTGCTTGGCCAGCGTGGTCTCGCCGACCTCCCGGGCGAACTCGGGGTCGTCCGCGTAGAACTGCTGGGCGATCTCGCTGAGGATCCGTTCTTCGTCTTCGGAAAGCGGCACGGCCCCTACTCCTTGCCCGAGCGTGGCGCCCATCATCCCACAGGGGCCGGGCGCTCACAACGCGCCGCCTACCGCGGTGGCGGGTCGCCCGGCCCCCACTGCTGCTCGCCCTGGCGCTTCACCCGCACCCCGTCGGGGCCGGCCAGCGACGCCGGGCCGATGGCGGTGGCCCCGTAGCGGGCCCGGATGGCGTCGATCGCCTCGGTGGCGGGCCCCCAGTCCGGCGCGTCGAGGTCGTCGAGGCTGAGCTGGCGCGCCGCCCCCTCCACCAGGCCGCTCACGTGCACCCCGAGCAGCCGGACGCCGGGGGTGGGATCGACGCGCGCCAGCAGGGCGCCGGCGGCCCGCACGATCTCCGGGCCCGTGTCGAGGGGCGAGGGCACCGTGGTGGACCGGGTGATCGTCCGGAAGTCGTGGAAGCGCACCTTGATCGTGACCGTCCGCCCCGCCACGCCCGCCTTCCGGAGCCGCCCCGCCACCCCGTCGGCCAGGCGCACCAGCTCGGCGTGCAGCGACGGCAGGTCGTAGCGGTCGTGGGCGAAGGTCTCCTCGTGGCCGATCGACTTCGGCGGCTGGTGGGGCTCGACCCGCCGGGGGTCGATGCCTCGGGCCAGGAGGTGCAGGTGGCGGCCGTGGGCGCCGCCGAGCGAGGCCACGAGCGTCCGCTCGTCGAGCTCGGCCAGCTGACCGACGGTCTCGACGCCGAGGCGGTGCAGCCGCTCGAGGGTCTTCGGGCCCACGCCCCACAGCGCCTGGACCGGGAGCGGGTGCAGGAACTCAAGCACCCGGTCGGGCTCGACCACGTGGACGCCCGCGCCGGGCTCCGGACCGTGGCGGCCGATGCGGGGCTTGGCCGCCTCCGATGCCAGCTTGGCCACCATCTTCGTGGGCGCCACCCCCACCGAGCAGGTGAGCCCCTCCTCCTCGAGGACCGTGCGGCGGATCGTCGCCGCGATCGTGGGCCCGTCGCCGTGCAGGCGACGGGCCCCGGTGACGTCGAGGAACGCCTCGTCGAGCGACAGCGCCTCCACGAGCGGGGTGAACCGCTGGAAGATGGCCATGATCCGGCGGCTGACCTCGGCGTAGTGGGCGTGGTCGCCGTCGAGGAACACGGCGTGGGGGCAGAGCCGCTGGGCCTGGACTGACGGCATGGCGCTGCGCACCCCGAACACCCGGGCCTCGTAGCTGGCGGCGGCGACGACGCCGCGGGCCCCAGCCCCGCCCACGATGACCGGCTTGCCCCGCAGCTCGGGCCGCCGGCGCTGCTCGACGGACGCGTAGAACGCGTCCATGTCCACGTGGAGGATCGTTCGCGGGGTGCCGGTCACGGCTCGGCCCGCGTGACCACCATCTCCCCCGGCTCGCGGCCGGTGACGTGGAAGCCGTAGGGGCGGGGCGCGCCGTCGGTCCAGCGCTCGCGCAGCCACTCCCCCAGCGGCTCGCACACCCAGGGGTGGGCGCCGGCCACGAGCTCGGCGCACTCCCCGACGTCGACGAACCGGACGTCCACGACGATGCCATCGGGATCGTCGATGCGCAGCTCCCCCTCGTAGGCCAGGGCCAGGTGGGCCTCCACCCGCAGGCGCCACCCGAGGTCAGGTGCCGTGCAGCGCACCTCGTAGACGGGCCCGCGCCACTCGGTGACGAGGAGGCCGGTCTCCTCCAGGACCTCCCGGGTCAGCCCGTCGACGACGGACTCGCCGGCGTCGATCACGCCACCGGGCGGCGTCCAGTCGTGGGTGCCGTTCTGCCGTCGGTTCCGGACCAGGAGGAGGCCCTCGTCGCTCAGGATGAGCGCGCCGCCGACGACCCAGTCACGCATGCCACCATGATCGCACGGCCCGGCGCGAGCGCGGCGGGGCCCCCTCAGCGCATCCGCATCCGGACCTGGCGCACCTCGTGGTCCGGGCCCTTCTGCAGCACGAGGTCGGCCCGGGGTCGGCTGGGGAGGATGTTCTCCCGCAGGTTGGGCCGGTTGATGCGGGCCCAGATGTCGTGGGCGGCCGCCTCGAGGTCGGCGTCGCTGAGGTCGGCGAAGTGCCGGAAGAACGAGGTGGAGTCGGCGAACGCCGTGCGCCGCAGCGCGAAGAACCGCTCCACGTACCAGCGCTCGATGTCCGCCTCCTCGGCGTCCACGTAGATCGACAGGTCGAAGAAGTCGGACACGAACCGCGAGCCGTTGCCGGCGTGGGTGCCGGTCTGGAGGACGTTCAGCCCCTCGAGGATCACGATGTCGGGGTGGCGGAGCACCTGCTCCTCCCCCTCGACGATGTCGTAGACGACGTGGGAGTAGACCGGCGCCCGCACCTCGGGCTCCCCTCGCTTGACCTCCTCGAGGAAGTCGATGAGGCGCCGCACGTCGTAGCTCTCGGGGAAGCCCTTGCGCTCCATCAGGCCGCGGGCCTGCAGCACGGCGTTGGGCCAGAGGAACCCGTCGGTGGTGACGAGGTCGACGCGCGGGTGGTCGGGCCAGCGGGCGAGGAGGGCCTGCAGCACGCGGGCCGTCGTGCTCTTGCCCACGGCCACGCTCCCGGCGACGCCGATGATGAACGGCACCCGGCGCCGCAGCCGGCCGAGGAACGTGTCGGTCGACTCGTGCAGCGCCTGGGCGGCGGCCACCCGGAGGTTCAGGAGCCTCGACAGCGGCAGGTAGACCTCGGTGACCTCGTCGAGGTCGATGCGGTCGTTGAGGCCCCGGAGCGCCTCGAGGTCCTCGTCCGACAGCGTCAGCGGGGTGGCCTCGCGGAGGCGGGCCCACTCGTGGCGCTCGAACGTGTAGTAGCCGGGCCAGCCGCGCTCGCTCACGGAAGGGCAACGTACGCGCCTGGCCCCGGCTCGCCCCAACCGAGCCGGCCTCCGTACGCTGGCCGGCGATGGATCGTCCCCCCGCCGAGCCGGGCGACTACGCCCCCACCTCCCTCCCGCCGCGCGGTGCCCGGGTGCTGGCCTTCGTCGCCATCCTCGTCGGGGGGCTCTGCGGCGGCCTCATCGGCTACGGGTTCGCCGACCTCCAGTGCGAGGGCGACTGCACCGCCGTCGCCGGCGGCGCCGGGCTGATCGGTGCCGTCATCGGCGCCGTCGGCGTGGGCGTCGTCGCCGTCCTGGCCCTGCGGGCCATGGGCGAGTGGCGCACGGTCCAGCACCGCGACGACCGCTGACCGGCGGCTCCGGGGCGCTGGCCGGCGGGCCGGCTCAGGGGACGAGCCGGAGCCGGCGGAAGGCCTCGGCCATCGGGACGCCGGCGCGGCGCCCCTCCTCGGCGGCCCGGGCCTCGAGCACCGACGCCACGAGCCCCGGGTCCTCCCCCACCCGGGTCCGGTGGCAGCTCACCGCCGCCACCTTGCGGTCGAGGTGACCGGTGACGTCCACCCAGGCATCGGGCTCGAGCGTGCCCGAGAGGAGCACGAGCCCGACGTGGTGGGCCGGGCCGGCGTCGGGGTGGTAGAGCGGGCTGGCCGCCGGCACGAGCGAGTCGAGGACCGCCCAGCCCAGCTCCCGGTGGTCCCGGTGGTTCACGTAGCTGTCCCCGAAGAAGACCGCCGTGGGGTCGGGGGCCACGAGCGCGTTCGGCCGGTGCCGGCGGATCGTGGCCACGATCCGGGCCCGCAGCTCGGCGTCGTCGTCGAGCTCGCCGTCGGGGTACCCGAGGTGCTCCACGGAGGCGACGCCCAGCACCTCGGCGGCCCGCTCGACCTCGGCCGCCCGCTCGGCGGCCAGCGCCGCCGGGTCGGTGGTCGGGTCGAGGCTGCCCTTGTCGCCCTGGTTGGCGACGACGAGGTGGACCTCGCTGCCCGCCGCCGTCCAGCGGGCCAGCGTCCCCCCGCAGCTCACCTCGGGGTCGTCGGGGTGGGCGTAGATCGCCACCGCACGCGCCGGGATGGCGCTCTCGACTGCCTGATCGCCGGCCACGGCCCGACCCTATCGGCACCCGTCGGCCGGCCCGGTACGGTCGGACCACGTGACCGCCCTCGACGAGCTGCTGACCCTCGCCACCGACGCCGCCCGCCGCGCCGGCGACCTGCTGCGCGAGGGCCTCGACCGGCCCCGCACCGCGGTGTCGACCAAGTCGAGCCCCACCGACATGGTCTCGGAGATGGACCGGGCCGCCGAGGCGCTGCTCGTCGACGCGCTGCTCGGCGCCCGACCCGACGACGGGATGGTCGGCGAGGAGGGGACGGACCGCGACGGCTCCACCGGGGTGCGCTGGATCGTCGACCCGCTCGACGGCACCACCAACTACCTGTTCCGCCTGCCCGGGTTCGCGGTCTCGATCGCCGCGGAGGTGGACGGCGAGCTGGCCGTGGGGGTCGTCTACGACGTCGTGCACGACGAGCTCTTCGCCGCCGTGCGAGGGGGCGGCGCCACGCTGAACGGCCGCCCGATCCGCGCCTCGTCGGCGGCGGAGCTGCCCGGAGCCCTCGTGGCCACCGGGTTCGGCTATGACGCGGCGCGCCGCCGGGCGCAGGCGCAGGTGCTCGTGCAGGTGCTGCCCCAGGTGCGCGACGTCCGCCGCTTCGGCGCCGCCTCGGTGGACCTGTGCCTGGTGGCCTGCGGACGGGTGGACGCCTACTGGGAGCGGGGCCTCGCACCGTGGGACCTGGCCGCCGGGATCGTCGTGGCGCGGGAGGCGGGGGCCGTCGTCACCGACTTCCACGGCGGCCCCCCGACCGGCGACGGCGTGGTGGCGGCGGCCCCGGCCCTGGCCGAGCCGCTGCGAGCGATCCTGCTCGCCGCCGGCGCCGACCGGGCCTGACGCTCCAGCAGATGCCCCCCATCTGGAACGTCGCGGGCTCGCGCCGCCTCGTAACGCGACTGCAACGGGACCGGCACCGGATCGGCGGATCACCCCGGCAGGGTGGACGATCATGAGCTCCCTCGCCTCCCCCCGCGCGCCCGTGATCGTGCGCAACGAGGGCGACGCGGTCGTCCTCGAGCTCGTCGACCACCTCGACGAGGAGACCGGCCGCGTGCTGGTCGACGCCGTGGCCGCGGCGGTGGCCTCGGACCCGCAGCGGGTCGACATCGACCTCACCGGCATCGCCCGCTGGACCGACGAGGGCGCGGCGAGCCTCGTGCGCTGCCGCGAGATGTGCCGGCAGCTCCCGGAGGGCCTCCACTACCGCACCGGCCGGGGACCCGGGCGGGACGCGCTGCTGGCCGCCTACCGCTGATCCGAGCACCGGCGGCCAGGAGGTGGCGCCGCGACCGGTGCCGGATGAGGCAGTCTGAAGGGGATGGGAACGCGCATCCTGGCCGTCGAGGACGACGAGCGCATCCGCGCCGCCGTGAAGCTGGCCCTCGAGGACGAGGGCTGGACGGTGGCCGAGGCCTCGACCGGTGAGGAGGCGCTGGAGGCGTTCCAGCAGGACCCGGCCGACGTCGTGCTCATCGACATCATGCTCCCGGGCATCGACGGCTTCGAGGTGTGCCGCTCCATCCGCCGCACCTCCGACGTGCCGATCGTGATGGTGACCGCTCGCGCCGACACCCACGACGTCGTCGCCGGGCTCGAGGCCGGCGCCGACGACTACCTCACGAAGCCGTTCGCCCCCAAGGAGCTGTCGGCGCGCATCCGGGCGCTGCTGCGCCGGGCCCGCATCTCGGAGATGAGCTCCCCGCACCTGCGCTTCGGGGACCTCGAGATCCTCCCCGAGGAGGGCGTGGTCCGCCGCAACGGCCGCGACGTCCACCTCACGAAGACCGAGTTCCGCCTGCTCGTCGAGCTGGCCCAGAGCCCCGGGCGGGTGTTCAGCCGCGAGGTCCTCCTCGAGCGGGTCTGGGAGCACGGGTACTTCGGCGACGGGCGCCTGGTCGACGTCCACATCCGTCGGCTCCGCACCAAGATCGAGGCCGATCCGGCCAACCCCCGCCACGTCGTCACGGTGCGGGGCCTGGGGTACAAGCTCCAGGTCTGACCGGCGATGCGCCTCCGCCTGCCGGGCCTCACCGGGCGCCTCGGCCTGCGAGCCCGCATCACGCTGGCCTTCGCCGTCGGGGCGCTGCTGCTCTCCGCGCTCCTGTCCGCCACCACCTGGGCGCTCACCCGCGAGAACCTCGTCAACCAGCGCGAGGACGCGGCGAGCACGATCGTGTACCAGAACGCCCGGATCGTCCGCAGCCGGGTCACCCCCGAGGCCGACCTCCAGCAGATCCTGAGCTCGCTGTCCACGCCGTTCGGCTCCCGCCCGGTCCTCTACCGGGACCAGGCCTACACGTCGGTCACGCCGGCGTTCGGGCAGGACGCGCTGCCGGAGGAGCTGCGGGCGGCGGTGCTGGCCGGGCAGCCGGCCCGGATGCGCTACGAGTACCGGGGCGAGAAGCAGATGGCGGTCGGCGTGCCGCTGCCGGCCATCGACGCCGCCTACTTC
>DATGRC010000256.1:0-3195 GCA_035303865.1 Acidimicrobiales bacterium | reverse complement strand
GCGTCGACGGCCAAGCTTCTCACGGCGGCCGCCGCGCTCGAGGTCCTCGGCCCCGAGCACCGCTTCCGCACCGTCGTCCGAGGGCCGGCCCCCGTCGACGGCGTCGTGCCCGGCGACCTGCACCTCGTCGGCGGCGGCGACCCGGTGCTGAGCACCCCCGAGTACCTCACCCGGTACCGCCGCCAGCCGCAGGTCCACACCGACCTCACCGCGCTCGTGGACGCCATCGAGTCGGCGGGGGTCCGGCGGGTCGAGGGCCGGGTGGTGGGCGACGAGGGGCGCTACGACCAGGCCCGCTGGGTCGACGGCTGGCCGCCCCGGTACGTCGAGCAGCACCAGACGGGCCCGCTCAGCGCCCTGCTCGTCAACGACGGGCTCACCCAGTGGCCCACCCCCGAGCGCTGGCGCGAGCTCGTCGCCGCCCCCGAGCCCGCGGTCCACGCCGCCGCCGAGCTCGTCCGCCTGCTCGAGGCCCGGGGCATCGAGGTGGTGGGCGACGCCGCGGCCGGCCCGGCCCCGGCTGAGGCGCCCGAGCTGGCCGCCGTCGAGTCGCCGCCGCTCGCCGAGGTCGTCCGCCAGCTCCTCCAGGAGAGCGACAACACCACCGCTGAGCTGCTCGTGAAGGAGCTCGGCGCCGCCGTCGGCGAGCCCACCACGGTCGGCGGCCTCGCCGTGGTGCGCGCCGCGCTCGAGCAGCTGGGGCTCGACCTCGCCGGCGTCGACCTGCGCGACGGCTCCGGCCTGTCGATCGACAGCCGCGTTTCGTGCCGGGTCCTCGTCGAGGTGCTGCGCCACCCCACCGTGGGGCCGCTCCTGCGGGAGCGCCTGGCCGTGGCCGGCCGCTCCGGCACCCTCGCCGAAGCCTTCGTCGACACGTCGCTGGAGGAGGCGCTCGAGGCCAAGACCGGCTCGCTGCGGATGGTCACGTCGCTGGCGGGGTTCGTGACCGACGACGACGGTGCCTTCACGTTCGCGTTCATCGCCAACGACGACGAGCGCGACGGGTGGCTCGACGAGGGCCCGGTCCGGCTGGCGCAGGCCTCGCTCGGCCAGATCCTGCTCAGCTGGCCCCAGATCCCTGACCTCGAGGCGCTCGGCCCCACCCCGCCCACCGGGGGCTGAGCCGGCGCACCGGCCAGCCGGCGGTACCGTCGGGCGATGGCCGTGCTGCCGATGTTCCCGCTCGGCACGGTCCTCGTGCCGTCCGCCGTCCTGCCGCTCCACGTCTTCGAGCCCCGCTACCGCCAGCTGGTGGCCGACTGCCTCGCCGGCGTCCCCGAGCTCGGGGTGGTGCTGATCGAGCGGGGGAGCGAGGTGGGGGGCGGGGAGGTCCGCACCGACGTCGGCACCGTCGCCCGCATCGTCGGCGCCCAGGAGCTGCCCGACGGCCGCTGGATGCTGACCACGGTGGGGACCCGCCGGTTCCGCGTGCGGGCGTGGCTCCCCGACGACCCCTACCCGCTGGCCGACGTGGACGAGTGGCCCGACCCGCCCCCCGGCCCCGACCACGCCCAGCTCCTCGACGCCGCGGTCTCGCTGCTGCGCCGCACGCTGGCGCTGGCCGCCGAGGCCGGGCTCGAGACCGCGCCGGCCACCGTCGAGGTGGCGGTGGAGGACCCCGAGGTGGCCACCCACCAGGTCGTGGCCCTCGCCCCGGTCGGGCCCCTGGACCGCCACCGGCTGCTCTGCGCCCCCGATCCGGACGAGCGGCTGCGGCGCCTCCTCCCGATGCTCGAGGACGTCGCCGCCGTGCTCTCGGCCCGCCTGGCCGATCCGGGTGATCCGGGCGATCGGCGCTGAGCGGGCGGGGTTCGGGTAGTAGGGTCGTCGTCCCGTGACCGCCCCCACCTCTCGTCCGACCGCGTCGACGGCCCGATCCGGCGCCCAGAGCGTGCCCGAGCTCGCCTCGGAGCTCTGGCAGCTCACGGTCGACTACGCGAAGCAGGAGACGATCGACCCCCTGAAGGGCCTCGGGCGCTTCATCGGCTTCGGCCTCGCCGGTGCGCTCGCCCTCGGCATCGGGGTCACGCTCCTCATGCTCGCAGGGCTGCGGGCGCTGCAGACCGAGACGGGGAGCGCCTTCACCGGGAACCTGTCGTGGATCCCGTACCTGATCGTGGTGGCGGTGGGCGTGGCGCTGATCGCGCTCGCCGTGGCCCGCGTCAACCGCCGGAGGGGACCTGGAGCATGAGCGCGCCGTCCACCAACGCCCGTCCCATCACCCGAGACGACCTCGAGCTGAAGCTCCGTCAGATCCAGGGCGAGGTGGAGGAGACCAAGCAGTCGGCTCAGTCCACCCTGGTGGCCGTCGGCGCGGTGGTCGCCGTGGCCGTCGTCGCCATCGCCTTCCTGGCCGGACGCCGGAAGGGCAAGAAGCGCACGACGATCGTCGAGGTCCGTAGGATCTGATGCTGCTGCGAGCGCTCGAGCTCCTGGCTGCCCGGCGGCGCCGCCCCGGCGCCAGCGGCATCTGGACCGGCGTGGCGTTTGCGGCCTTCCTGCTGCGCCGCTATCAGGCTCGGCAGCGGCAGGATGAGGTGGTGCTGCGCGAGGAGCTGCGCCCCGGCGAGGCGCTCCTCATCACGCACACCGACCAGCCCCACGGCTGACCCCCCCACCAGCTCCCCACACCCTCTCGAGGCCGATCAGATGAAGGTCCTCCTCCGCAACCCCAAGCGCGAGCTCGAGATCGAGGGCCCGATCCGGGTCCACGCGCTCCTCCAGCGGCTCGAGCTCAACCGCGAGTCGGTCCTGGTGATCCGGGGCGACACCCTCGTCCCGGGCGACGAGCTGCTCGACGACGACGACGTCGTCGAGATCCGCCCGGTGATCTCCGGAGGCGCGGCATGAGCCGCATGAAGTGCACGGTCTGCAAGGAGCCCGCCGTCATCGACGTGCGGCGCCACAACTCGAACTTCTGCGCACCCCACTTCCTGCGGCTGTGCCGGGACCAGGTGGCCCGGGCTATCAAGGACCACCGGATGATCGAGCCGGGCGAGCGGGTGCTCGTGGCGGTGAGCGGCGGCAAGGACTCGCTCGCCGTCTGGGACATCCTCCTCGCGCTCGGCTACGAGGCCGACGGCCTGTACGTCGGGCTCGGGATCGGCGAGTACAGCGACGAATCGCACCGCTACGCCCGCGAGTTCGCGGCGGCCCGCGGGGCCAAGCTCGTCGAGGTCGACCTGCCGACGACCT
>DATGRC010000255.1:0-8290 GCA_035303865.1 Acidimicrobiales bacterium | reverse complement strand
ATGCCTTCTCCCTCCTCATGATCGTGCTCGTCTCCGGCATCGGCGCGCTCGTGTTCGCCTACGGGCACGGCTACTTCTCCGGCTCCGACAAGGGCGGCCGGGTCGCCGGCCTGCTCACCCTGTTCGCCGGGGCGATGCTCGGCGTGGTCGTGGCCGACAACCTGCTCCTGCTCTACGTGTGCTGGGAGCTCACGTCGGTGACGTCGTACCTGCTCATCGGGATCGACGACGACGAGGCCGAGCCGCGCGCGGCCGCCCTCCACGCGCTCCTCGTCACCGCCTCCGGCGGCCTCGCCATGCTCGGCGGCCTCGTGCTCATCGGCCACGAGGCCGGCACCTACCAGATCAGCGAGATCCTGGCCGACCCGCCCTCGGGCCGCACCGTCGCCGTGGCGCTCGTGCTCGTCCTCCTCGGCGCCTTCACCAAGTCGGCCCAGTACCCGTTCCACGGCTGGCTGCCCGGCGCCATGGTCGCCCCCACCCCGATCAGCGCCTACCTGCACTCGGCGGCGATGGTGAAGGCCGGCGTCTACCTCGTCGCCCGCCTCGCCCCCGCCTTCGCGGCCGTCGGGATCTGGCGGCCGCTCGTCGTCTCCGTCGGGCTGCTCACGATGATCGTCGGCGGCCTGCGGGCCCTGCGGCCGTGGGACCTGAAGCAGCTCCTCGCCTTCGGCACGATCAGCCAGCTCGGGTTCCTCATGGTCCTCTTCGGGATCGGCCACCCCGAGGCCACCGCGGCCGGTGCCGCGCTGATCCTCGCCCACGGCCTGTTCAAGGCCGCCCTCTTCATGGTCGTCGGCATCGTCGACCACGAGGCCGGCACCCGCGACCTGCGCCTGCTCCCCGCCCTCGGCGCGGGGTGGGGTCCCACCAAGGCCGTGGCGGTGGTCAGCGCGGCGTCGATGGGGGCCGTGCCGCCGCTGGCCGGGTTCATCGCCAAGGAGACCGCCTACGAGGCGCTCCTCCACGGCAGCGGGCTCGACCGGCTCGTGCTCGCGGGCATCGTCGTCGGCTCGGTGCTGACCGTGGCCTACAGCCTGCGGATCGTCGTCGGGCTCCTGCGCCCAGACCTCGTGTCCGAGGCCCTCGAGCCCCGGGGCGGCTCGCCCCACGCCCCGGCGGCCACGTTCGTGCTGCCCGGCCTCGTCCTCGCCGCCGCCTCCGTGGTCGCCGGCCTCCTCCCGGCCACCTGGAGCCGCCTCGTCGACGAGGCCAGCCGCGCCCTCGACCGCCTGGCGGGCGCGGAGCTGGCGCTCTGGCACGGCGTGAGCACGGCGCTGCTGCTCTCGCTCGGCACCCTGGCCGCTGGCGCGGCGGCGTTCGCGCTCCGCCGGCCGATCGCCGCCCTGCAGGCCCGCGCCGCCCCCGACTGGTCGGCGGAGCGCGCCTTCGACGCGGTCCTCCAGGGCACGCTGCGCTTCGCCCGGCGGGTGACCGGCATCGTCCAGTCCGGCTCCCTGCCGATCTACGCCGCGGTGATCCTCACCACCGCGGCGGTGGCGCCGCTCACCGCCATGCTCCTCGGCTCCTGGTGGAGCGGCTGGCCCGACCACCTCGGTCCCACCCTCCACCTGCCGATCGCCGGCACGCTGATCGTCGCCGCCCTGGCCACCACCCTCGCCACCCGCCGGTTCGTCGCCGCCCTCCTGCTCGGCGTCGCCGGCTACGGCATGGCGATGCTCTTCGTGGTCCACGGCGCCCCGGACCTGGCGCTCACCCAGTTCGCTATCGAGACGCTCTCGGTCGTGATCTTCCTGCTCGTGCTCCGGCGCCTGCCGGACCGCTTCGAGCGCCGGCCCCCGGCCATCGGCCAGCCGCTGCGCATCGCGCTCGCCGCGCTCGTGGGTGTGTCGGTGGCGGTGATGGCGCTCGCCGCCAACGGGCTCCGGGAGGGGACGAGCGACGTCTCCGAGGAGATGGTCGCCCGGTCGCTGCCCGACGGCGACGGGCGCAACATCGTGAACGTCGTGCTCGTCGACATCCGCGGCTTCGACACGATGGGCGAGATCACGGTGATCGCGGTGGCCGGCATCGGGATCGCCGCGCTGGCCCGGGCCGGGCAGAAGCCCGCCCCGCAGCCGCCGACGCGCCGCCAGCGTCGCCGCCAGGCCCGCCGGCGGTCGGAGGTGGGGGCCCCGTGATCCGCTACCGCTCGGTCATCCTCGACACCACGGTGCGCCTCGTCTTCGACGCGGTGCTCGTGTTCTCCGTGTACCTGCTCTTCGCCGGCCACAACCAGCCGGGCGGCGGCTTCGTCGGCGGGCTCGTGGCCGCGGCCGCCGTGGCGCTGCGCTACCTGGCCGGCGGGCTCGCCGAGGTGCGCACGATCTTCGGGATCCGGCCCTGGACCTTCCTGTCGCTCGGCCTGCTCCTGGCGGTGGGGACGGCCACCGTGCCGCTCCTCTTCGGGCAGCCGCCCCTCGACCAGACCGCATGGGAGATCGAGCTCGCCCTGCTCGGCAAGGTGAAGGCCACCTCGGCCACCGTCTTCGACGCCGGCGTCTACCTCGTCGTCGTCGGCGTCATCCTCATGGCCTTCGAGGGCCTCGGCGAGCAGATCCCCGGCCAGGGCCGCGAGCCCGGGGAGGGGGAGCGGTGACCACGCTCATGGCGATCACCGCCGGGGTGCTCTTCGCCGCCGGCACCTACCTGCTCCTGGGGCGCCAGCTGAGCCGGCTCGTCATCGGCATCGGCCTGCTCGGCCACGGCGCGAACATCCTGATCGTGCTCTCCGGCGGCGGTCGGGGACGCCCCGCCTTCGTGGGCAACGGCGACGCCGACGAGCTCGCCGATCCGCTGCCGCAGGCGCTCGTGCTCACGGCGATCGTCATCACCTTCGGCGTGATGGCCTTCCTGCTGGCCATGGCCTTCCGCAGCTGGCTGCTCAACCGCGACGACGACGTCGAGGACGACGTCGAGGACCGCCGCGTGGCGGCGGCGCTGGCCGAGGAGGACCCCAGCTGATGGAGGCCCTCACCACCCTGCCGATCCTCCTGCCGCTCCTCGGGGCGGCCGCCTCGATCGGCGTGGGCCGCTGGCGCAACGCCCAGCGGATCATCGGCATCGTCGTGCTCAGCGCGGTCACCGCGATCAGCGCGGTGGCGCTCCTGCGGGTCGATCGGGACGGGATGACGGCCGTGGCCATCGGGGACTGGGGGGCGCCGGTGGGCATCACCCTGGTGGCCGACCGCCTCGCGCTCCTCGTCCTCGTGGCCGCGATGGTCATGCTGCTGGCGGTGCTCGTGTTCGCCATCGGCCAGCCCGGCGCCGAGTCCCACCACGTGGGCTTCCACCCCGTCTACCTCGTGCTGGCCGCCGGGGTGGCGCTGGCCGTGCTCACCGGCGACCTGTTCAACCTCTTCGTGGCGTTCGAGATGATGCTGATGTCGAGCTACGTGCTCATCACGCTCGGCGGCCGGCGCGACCAGGTCCGCTCGGGCATGACGTACGTGATCATCAGCCTCATCGCGTCGTCGCTCTTCCTGGTCGCGGTGGGCCTGATCTACGCCGCCACCGGCACCGTCAACATGGCCGACCTCACCGACCAGGTGGCCGCGCTGCCCGATGGCCTGCGCAGCGGGCTGGCCGTCCTGCTCGTCGTCGTCTTCGGCATCAAGGCGGCGATCTTCCCGCTGTTCTTCTGGCTGCCGGACAGCTACCCGACGGCGCCCACCCCGGTCACCGCGATCTTCGCCGGGCTCCTGACCAAGGTCGGCGTGTACGCGCTCATCCGCACCCAGACGCTCATCTTCCCGGAGGGCACCCGGCCCGGCGAGCTCCTGCTCGTGGTGGCTGGGCTGACGATGGTGGTGGGCGTGCTCGGCGCCATCACCCAGTACGACATCAAGCGGCTCCTGTCGTTCCACATCGTCAGCCAGATCGGCTACATGGTGATGGGCCTCGGCTTCTTCACCGTGGCCGGGGTGGCCGGCGCCGTGATCTACATCGTCCACCAGATCGTGGTGAAGACCACGCTGTTCATGGTGGGCGGGCTCGTCGAGCTGCGGGCCGGCACCGGTGAGATCGACCGCATCGGGGGCCTGGCCCGCCTCGAGCCCGTGCTGGCGGTGCTGTGGATGCTGCCCGCCCTCAGCCTGGCCGGGATCCCGCCGTTCTCCGGGTTCATCGGGAAGCTGGCGCTCGTCGACGCCGGGTTCGAGGCCGGTGAGCACGCCGTGGTGGGGATCAGCCTGGCCGTGAGCGTGATGACGCTGTTCTCGATGATGAAGATCTGGTCGAACGTGTTCTGGGAGGTCCCCGAGGTGCAGCCCAGCCCGCAGGCGGAGGAGTCCACGGCGCTCGGCCGCGGGCTCATGGTGGGCTCCACCGCGGCCGTGGTGGCCGTCAGCCTGGCCATCGCGATCTGGGCCGGCCCCCTCCACGACCTCACGATCCGTGCCGCCGAGGAGCTCCTCGACGGGACGGCCTACCGAGCGGCGGTGCTGGGGCCGTGACCAAGGCCTTCCACCTCCTCTGGCTGGTCCTCATCTGGCTGGCCCTGTGGTCCGAGGTCTCGTGGGCCAACGTGGCGAGCGGCATCGCCGTGTCCGGGGTGATCGCCGCCGCCTACGGGCTCTGGCACCGCGGCGCGATGGTCGTGCGGCCCTGGCGGATCCTGAAGCTGCTCGTGATCTTCCTGATCCGCCTGACCGAGTCCACCTTCGTCGTGGCCCGCACCGTCGTCACGCCCCGGGTGCGCATCCAGTCCGGCATCGTGGCCGTGCCGCTCAGCGACGACTACCCCGACGCCCTCGTCACGCTCATCGCCGACCTCAACAGCCTCACCCCCGGCACGATCACCCTGGACGTGCGGCGGCATCCGACGATCCTCTACATGCACGTGCTGCACATCAAGAGCATCGACAGCGTGCTGGCGGCGTCGCGCCAGCTCGAGGAGGTCGCCGTGGAGGCGTTCGGCGACGAGCGGGCGCTCGCCGCGCTCCACGAGGACCGCTCCGACGTGGTGGTGACCGAGGCGTGATCGTCGTCGCGATGGCCCTCAGCGCGATCGGATCCCTCTGCTTCCTCCTGCGCGCCATCCTCGGCCCGTCGCTGCCGGACCGGGTGATGGCCGTCGACGGCTTCGTCGTCACCCTCGTGGCCCTGATCGTGCTCAACGCCGCCCGCACCGGCAACCAGTGGTTCCTCGGTGTGGCGCTCGTGGTCGCCTTCGTCGGCTTCGTCGGCACGCTGGCCGGCGCCCGCTTCGTCGAGCGGCGAGGTCGGTGATGGACGTGACGGAGCTGATCGTCGGGCTGCTCGCCCTCGGGGGCGCCGGGCTCGTGCTGCTGGCCGGGGTGGGTGTGCTGCGCTTCGACGACATCTACGCCCGCATGCACGCCGCCACCAAGGCCCCGACCCTCGGTGCGCTCCTCATCGGGGCGGCGGCGATCGTCGCCCTCGACGGCGGCCGGCTCAAGGTGGCGCTGGCCGTGGTCATCATCTTCGTCACCGCCCCGGTGGCGTCCCACATGATCGGCCGCGCCGCCTACCGAGCCGACGGCGTCGAGCTGCACCTCGACGCCGGCGACGCGTTCGCCTCCTTCGCGGACGACCCGGAGCCCTGGGAGGACGTGGCCCCCCGCCCGGCGACCGACGACCCGGGCGACGAGGACCCCGAGGCCCCGCCCCCGAGCTGAGCCACCGACGGGCCGCACGACGGCCGGCCAGGGACCAACGCCCCTACGACCGTGCCGCCCCGCCCCGCATCATGACGGCAGGTCGCCCCTGCTCGGCGATCGGGGAAGGGAGGAGCGGACGATGAGATCGCTCAACGAGAAGGTCGTGATCGTCACCGGGGCCAGCTCGGGGATCGGCCGCGCCGCCGCGCTCCGGTTCGCGCAGGCCGGGGCCATGGTCGTCGCCGTCGACCGCGACGCCACCCGGGGGCCGGAGGTCGTCGCCGAGATCGAGAAGATCGGTGGGCGAGCCCGCTTCGTCGCGGCCGACGTCAGCGACGACGAGCAGGTCGCCGCCGCGGTGGCGACCGCGGTGAGCACCTTCGGGGGCGTCGACGTGGCGTTCAACAACGCCGGCATCGAGGGGGCGCCGACGCCGGCCCACGAGGTCGAGCGCGCCGCCTGGGACCAGATGCTGGCGGTGAACCTCACCGGGGTCTGGCTCTGCATGCGCCACGAGATCCCCGAGATGCTGCGCCGCGGCGGCGGCTCGATCATCAACTGCGCGTCGGTGGCCGGGCTGGTCGGCTTCGGGGGCATCGCCCCCTACGTGGCCGCCAAGCACGGGGTGGTCGGCCTGTCCAAGGCCGCCGCCCTCGACTACGCCGCCCAGGGCATCCGCGTGAACGCCGTGTGCCCCGGGGTGATCGACACCGACATGGTCCAGCGCTTCGTGGCCGAGTCGCCCGAGGCCGAGTCGGCGCTCGTGGCGGGCGAGCCGGTGGGGCGGATGGGCCGCCCGGAGGAGGTGGCCGACGCCGTGCTCTGGCTGGCCTCCGAGCGATCGAGCTTCGTCACCGGTCAGGCGATCGCCGTCGACGGCGGCTACACCACCTGGTAGGTCGCGATGCAGGCTCGAGCGAACGATGCACTGATCGTCGTCGGGGTCGACGGCTCGGAGGGCGCCCGCCACGCCCTGGCCTGGGCGATGCAGGAGGCCGCCTGCCACGGCGCGATCGTCGAGGCGGTCCACGCCTGGCAGGCGGCGGCGCCGCCCGGCGAGCTGGCGGCCGCCGCACCGGGCTGGGACGTCGAGGCGCACCGCACGGCGGCGATCGAGGAGCTGCGCGCCGCCGTCGACGCGGTCCGGGAGGCGCACCCGCAGCTCGAGGCGACCGTCACCCAGCGGGTGGTGGCCGGCGTCCCGGCGGCGGCCGTGCTCGACCGGCAGGACGACGCGGCGCTGCTCGTGGTCGGCACCCGCGGCCGCGGCGGCTTCTCCGCCCTCCTGCTCGGCTCGACCAGCCTCCAGGTGCTCACCCACACCCGCCGCCCGGTCGCGGTGGTGCCTGCCACCGCCCCGCTCGACCTCGCCGGCGACGTGGTGGTGGGCGTCGACGGCTCGCCCGGCTCGGCGCGGGCGCTGGCCTGGGCCGTCGCCGAGGCAGCCCGCCGCCACGCCACCCTGCGGGTCGTCCACGGCTGGGAGACCCCGATCGCGGTGCCGCCCGTCGGCGTCGTCGTGACGCCCCGCTCCCAGTCCGCCTACCGGAGCAGCGCCCTCGCGGTGCTGGAGCGGATGACGGCCGAGGCGCAGCAGGAGGTGGGTGTGGAGGTCGCGGTGGACCTGCAGGTGGCCGATGCCCCGGCCGTCCCCGCCCTCCTCGAGGCCGGCGAGCGCGCCGCGCTCGTCGTGGTGGGCACCCGCGGCCGCGGCGGGTTCACCGGGCTGCTGCTCGGCTCGGTCAGCCAGCAGGTGGCCTCGCACGCCGCCTGCGCCACCGTGGCCGTCCCCCCGGGCTGACCGCACCGCCGATCCGACGTTCGCGGGCCGCACGGAGGACGTTCGCCCCTGCCCGGCGGCGCCCGCGCCGTCGATCGTGAGGGGGACCGACGAAGGACGAGGAAAGGAGCCCCCATGGGTCACAACCACCAGCTCTTGGAGGACCTGTCGGTCCCGACGAAGGGCCTGGCCGAGGCTGCCCCCGAGGTGATGGCCGCGTTCGGCAAGCTGCACGGCGCGGCGATGGCCGACGGCGAGATCTCCGTCGCCGTCAAGGAGGCCGCCGCGCTCGCCATCTCCGTCGTGAAGCACTGCGACGGCTGCATCGCGTACCACGCCAGGGCGGCCGCCAAGGCCGGTGCCACGCCCGGCCAGGTGGCCGAGATGCTCGGCCTGGCCGTCCTCATGGAGGGCGGGCCGGCCACGGTGTACGGCCCCCGCGCCTGGGAGGCGTACCAGGAGTTCGCCGCCGAGCTGGCCGCCGCCTGAGCGGCCCAGGGGTCCCGCGAGCGCGCGGGACCCCTGGTCAGGAGCGGCCGCGAGGCGGATGCTGTCGCCATGGGACCCTGGTCGCACACCGGCGCATCGCCGCGCGACCCCGAGCGCGTCGTGGTGTTCGCCCCGACGCCGCTCCTGACCGTCACGATCGAGTCCTCCCCGGCCGGCGACGAGGACGAGGTCCACCTCCACCCCGGCGGGCAGGGCGTGTGGATCGCCCGGCTCGTGGCCAGCCTGGGGGTCGACCCCGTGCTGTGCGCCACCCTCGGCGGCGAGACCGGCCAGGTGCTCCGGAGCCTGCTCGAGGCGTGGGGGATCGAGGTGCGCGCCGTCACCACGGCCGGGTGGAACGGCGTGTACATCCACGACCGGCGCTCTGGCGGGCGCGTCA
>DATGRC010000254.1:0-29051 GCA_035303865.1 Acidimicrobiales bacterium | reverse complement strand
AACCTCGTGTTCGTGTCCGAGCTGCGCAAGCAGTGGGACTCGATGGCGATCCGGCTGATGCTCGTCGAGAACCACTACCGCGACGCCTGGGAGTGGGACGAGACCCGCATGCCCCGGGCTGCGCAGCGGCTCGAGCGGTGGCGGGCGGCCGGCGACGGCGACGGGGCGCTCGGGGAGGTCCGGGCGCGCCTGGACGACGACCTCGACACCCCCGGCGCGGTGGCGGCCATCGACGCGGCCGTCGCGCGCGGCGACGGCGTGTCCGAGGCCGCCGCCCTCCTCGGCGTCGTCCTCTGAGCGCCGGGGGAGAACCCGGGCACGGGCCCGCCGGGGCTGCAAGACTCCCGGTCGTGGCTGCGACGTCCAGCGACGAGGTCGGTCGGCTCTACCCGGTCGCCCGGGCCGTGCTGAGCCCGGTCTTCAGGGGCCTCTGGCGCATGAGGGTCGAGGGCCTCGAGCACGTGCCCACCGAGGGCGGCGTCATCTTCTGCCCCAACCACGTGTCGGTCCTGGACTCGTTCTTCCTCCCGCTGGCCCTGCCCCGCCAGATCAAGTTCGTGGGCAAGGCCGAGTACATGGACTCCTGGAAGACGCGCCACCTGTTCCCGGCGCTCGGGATGATCCCGATCGACCGGGGCGGGGGCAGCGCGGCGGAGCGGGCGCTGTCCGCCGCGGCGAGGGTGCTCGAGGAGGGGGGCTACTTCGGGATCTACCCCGAGGGCACCCGCTCCCGGGACGGCCGGCTCCACCGCGGCCACACCGGCCCAGCCCGGTTGGCCCTGCGCACGGGCTGCCCGATCGTCCCGGTGGGCCTGATCGGCACCCGGGAGGTGCAGCCCCCCGACGCCCGGCTGCCGCGGCCGTTCAAGCCGGTGGTCGTGCGCTTCGGCCGCCCGATCGACGTGCGCCGCCACGCGGACCGGGCCGACGACCGCCTCGTCCTCCGGCAGATCATCGACGAGGTGATGTACGAGATCCGCGAGCTGTCGGGCCAGGAGAACGTCGACGAGTACGCCACGAAGAAGGCCGAGGGCTTCCCGAGCGCCGCTCCGGCTCGGGTCGACGTGGACGCCACCGGGGCGCCCACGTCGTCGAACGGCGAGCGCGCCCACCGGCGCAGCAGCGCCGAGGTGCTGGCCCCGCCCGCCTGAGCCGATCGGGTTCCGGCTGCCCGCCGGCCCTCCGGTACCCTCCGGCCCATGGCCGATGAGATCACGATCAGGTTGCCCGACGGTTCCGAGCGCTCGGTCCCCGCGGGCACCACCGCCGCCGAGCTGGCGGCCTCGATCGGCTCCCGGCTGGCGAAGGCGGCGGTCATCGCCGTGGTGAACGGCGAGGAGCGGGACCTGTCCACGCCGCTGGCCGACGGCGACGAGGTGGAGATCGTCACCGCCGACAGCGAGCGCGGGCTCTACACGATCCGCCACTCGACCGCCCACGTCCTCGCCCAGGCCGTGCTCGACCTGTTCCCGGGCGCCACCTTCGGGATCGGCCCGCCAGTCGAGGACGGCTTCTACTACGACTTCGAGCTGCCCGGCGGCGCCGCGTTCGTGGAGGAGGACCTCAAGAAGATCGAGGCCCGGATGCGCGAGATCATCGCCGAGGCCCAGCCGTTCGTGCGCGACGAGCTGCCGGCGGAGCGGGCCCGGGAGGTCTTCGCCCGTCACCCCTACAAGCTCGAGATCATCGACGACGCCTCCACCGACCCGATGTCGGCCACGTCGTCCACCGAGTCGGTCCGCACGTACGAGAACCCGCCGGCCGAGCCGAAGGCGGACCCGCCGTTCAACGGGTACCCCGGCTTCATCGACCTGTGCCGCGGCCCCCACGTGCCCGACACGAAGCGCCACCTCGGGCACTTCAAGCTCATGCGGGTGGCCGGTGCGTACTGGCGGGGGAGCGAGCACAACCCGCAGCTCCAGCGGATCTACGGCACGGCCTGGCACAGCAAGCAGGCGCTCGAGGAGCACCTCCACCGGCTGGAGGAGGCGGCCAAGCGGGACCACCGCCGGCTCGGGGCGGAGCTCGACCTCTTCTCGTTCCCGGAGGAGCTCGGGGGCGGCCTCGCCGTCTGGCACCCGAAGGGCGCGATCGTCCGCAAGGCGATGGAGGACTACAGCCGCCAGCGGCACCTCCACGGCGGCTACCAGTTCGTGTACACGCCGCACCTCAGCAAGGCGGCCCTGTTCGAGCGGTCCGGCCACCTCGGGTTCTACGCCGACTCCATGTACCCGCCCATGGAGATGGACAACGGCGTCTACTACCCGAAGCCGATGAACTGCCCGATGCACCTGCTCATCTACAAGAGCCGGCAGCGCTCCTACCGCGAGCTGCCGCTGCGGCTCTTCGAGTTGGGCACCGTGTACCGGTACGAGCGGGCCGGCACCCTCCACGGGCTGCTGCGCATCCGCGGCTTCACCCAGGACGACGCCCACATCTTCTGCACGCCCGAGCAGGCGCCCGAGGAGATCCAGAGCCTCCTCGACTTCGTGCTGTCGGTGCTGCGAGCGTTCGGGTTCGACGAGTTCACGGCCAGCCTCAGCACCCGGCCCCCGGAGAAGTCGGTCGGCACCGACGAGGGCTGGGAGGCGGCCGAGCGGGCCCTCGAGGCGGCGCTCGTGGCCGCCGGGCTGCCCTACGACGTGGACGAGGGCGGCGGCGCGTTCTACGGCCCGAAGATCGACATCAAGGTCCGCGACGCCATCGGCCGCAGCTGGCAGCTGTCGACGATCCAGTACGACTTCAACATGGCGGTCCGCCTCGGGCTCGAGTACATCGGCGCGGACAACGAGCGCCACACGCCGATCATGATCCACCGGGCCCTCTTCGGCTCCGTGGAGCGCTTCTTCGGGGTGCTCGTCGAGCACTTCGCCGGCGCCTTCCCGGTGTGGCTCTCCCCGGAGCAGGTGCGGGTCCTGCCGGTGCGCTCGGACCACCACGCGTACGCCAACCGGCTGGTCGACCGGCTCGTGGCCGACGGGTTCCGGGCCTCGATGGTGGAGGCCGACGAGCCGCTCGGGGCCCGCATCCGGCGGGCCAAGCTCGAGAAGATCCCCTACGTCCTCGTCGTCGGCGACGACGACGTGGAGAACGGGACGGTCGGCGTCAACGAGCGGGGCAGCGAGCGGCCCGAGCGCGACGTCCACATGGACGACTTCGTCGAGCGGCTCGTGGCCCGGTGCCGAGCGAAGCTGTGAGGCCCCGTGCCGCTTGACCACCTGTGGGCCACCTGGCGATCCGCGTACGTCGGCCAGGTCGTCGACACCCGTGAGCTGCCGGACCCGGCCGAGGCCGGGGGACGCTCCCTGTTCGAGCGGATCCTCACGGCCGCCGACGAGGAGGGCGACGAGGCGGCCGGCGTGCTCTGGCGGGGCAAGGCCTGCTTCGCGCTCATCAACCGGTACCCGTACACCGCGGGCCACCTCATGGTCCTGCCCAACCGGGCCGTCGCCGACCTCGAGGACCTCACCGACGACGAGTTCTCCGAGCTGTGGGCCGCGGTGCGCGACGCCGTGGTCGCCCTGAAGGCGGCGTTCCGCTGCGACGCCGTCAACGTCGGGCTCAACCTGGGCCCTGCCGCCGGCGGCTCGCAGTCGGACCACCTGCACGTGCACTGCGTGCCCCGCTGGGAGGGCGACGCCAACTTCATGTCGGTGACCGCCGAGACGCGGGTGCTGCCGATCCCGCTCGACGAGGCGGCCGCCCGGATCCGGGCCGCTTGGCCCACCTGAGCGGCCCGCCGGTACGGTCGCGGGTGCGATGGCTGACGAACCCCGCGATCCCGACGCCGAGGCGCCCGTCCGCGACGAGGACGTCGTCGACACCCTCCCCGAGGACCTCGACGCCGCCGGCTACGTCGGCCCGTACGTCTTCCCGAACAACAACCGGCGGCGGATCCCGGGGTACCTGTACCTCGCCACCGCCGTGGGCTGCGTGGTCGCGTGGGCGGCCACCGGGCAGGGCGACGGCGTCCTGGTGAACGACGGGTTCCTGTTCGCCGGGATCCTCCTCGCCGTCGTCGGCGCGTACCAGCTGCTGGCCGGGTGGGACCTGAACGTCGACGAGCGCGACGCCCTCGTGGCCGCCACCCGCAAGGTGGGCTTCGCCGTGGGGCACGCCTCGGCCCAGCTCGGGTGGCGTGGCCTGCGCAGCCGCCCGACGTGGCGGATCCTGCTCTACTCCGCCGAGGAGCCCCCGAAGACCCGCGGCCTCGTCCTCGTCGACGGCGTCGACGGCGAGATCGTCGCCCACTTCACCGAACCGAACCCCGAGGACTGGTCGGACCTGTAGGGGTCAGTCGGCCCGGCGCCGGCGCTCCTCCTCGCGGACGTGGCGGAGGACGGCGTCGGCCGCCTTGAGGTGGGTCACCGCGGTGTCGGTGGCGTCCCACAGCACGTCGAGCGGGGTGGTGGTGGCGTCGTGGCCGGCCACGCGCACGGCCCGACCCCACTCCTTCGCCGACACGTGCTCCACCCGGGCAGCCAGGCCCTTCGACACTTGGGCCAGCTCGTCGAGGGCGTCCTCGACGGTGCCGGTGGCCGCCGGCCACTCCCGCTCGCTCGGGTCGGCCACCGCCGGGTGCAGGACGGGCTCGGACTCGACGAGCGCCTGCTCCAGGGCCCGCCCGAGGAAGGTCAGCGTGCGGGTGGCGGCCACGACGTGGTCCAGCGCGGAGGTCCCGTCGGGTCCGGGGCGGTGGGCGAGGTCGTCGGGCGACTCGTCCTCCTCGAGGCCGAGGAACAGCGACCGGTAGCGGCGCTCGAGGGAGCGCAGGGCGACGACGGCGTCGGCGGGCGGTCGGGGGCTCATGGCCCCATCCTGCCCGCTCTCGGAGCGGACCGCCCCGCGGCGCACGCTCAGTCCGCGTCCTCGACGTCCCGGCGGATCTCGTCGACCAGGTGGGCGGGCAGGACGTCGTAGTGCTCGTGACGGGCCTCGAACCGGCCCCGCCCCGCCGTCATCGACCGCAGGTCGATCGCGTAGCGGAGCAGCTCCCGCTCGGGCACCAGCGCCGACACCACCTGCTCGCCCTCGAGCTCGCCCGCCTCGGTGCCGAGCACCCGGCCCCGCCGGGCGTTGAGGTCACCCATCACGTCGCCCAGCAGATCGGTGGGGACGGTGACCTCCACCCGGGAGATCGGCTCGAGCACGACGGGACCGGCCTCGGCCATCGCCTGGCGGAACGCGATGCGCCCGGCGGTGCGGAACGCCATCTCGGAGCTGTCGACGCTGTGCTCCTTGCCGTCGACGAGCGTGACCCTCACGTCGACCACCGGGTAGCCGTTCACACCGCCGCGGGCCATCGTCTCCTCGATGCCCTTGGCCACGGCGGGGATGTAGCTGCGGCTGATCGCCCCGCCGACGATCCGGTCCACGAACTCGAAGCCGCCGCCGCGCTCGAGCGGCTCGACCTCGATGCTCACCACCGCGAACTGGCCGTGGCCACCGGACTGCTTCTTGTGCTTGCCCTCGGCCGACGTCTTCGCCGTGATCGTCTCCCGGTACCGGACCCGCACCGGCTCGGTGTCCACCGCCACCCCGAGCCTGCGCTCCAGCTTCTCGATGGCGGTGGCCAGGTGCATCTCGCCGGTGCCCCGCAGGATCGTCTGGCCCGTCTCGTCGTCGCGCTCGACGACGATCGACGGGTCGTCGTCGCGGAGGCGGTGGAGCGCCGCACCCAGCTTGTCCTCGTCCGCCTGGGTGCGGGCCACGATGGCGGTGGCCAGCACCGGCGGCGGCAGCTCGATCGGGGGCACGGTGACCGGCTTGTCGCGGGGCGCGAGCGCGTCCCCGGTGCCGGTGTCCACCAGCTTGGCCACGCCGCCGATGTCCCCCGCGGCCAGGGCGTCCACCGGCTCGTGGTCCTTGCCCCGCACCACGAAGAGCCCGTGGAGCCGCTCCTCGACCCCGGAGCGGGTGTTCACGAGGTGGTCGTCGGCGCGCAGCGTGCCCGACAGCACCTTGAGCAGCGACACCTGCCCGACGTAGGGGTCCACGATCGTCTTGAACACGAACGCCAGGGGATCGCCCCCGGGGTCGGCCGGGACCTCCACCTCGGTGTCGCCGGCCCGCACCCGGGTGGGGCGGTCGCCGGGGGGCGGGCCGATCTCCACGAGCAGGTCGGCCAGGCGGTCGATCCCCACCTCGGCGGTGGCCGACCCGCACACCACCGGGAACACCGTGGCGTCCTCGATGCCGACGCGCAGGGCCCGCTCGAGCTCCTCGACGGTGGGGACCTCGCCTTCCAGGTACCGCTCCAGCAGGTCGTCCTCGGCCACCACGATGCCCTCGACGAGGTTGTCGTGCACCTGGCGCTCGAGCGCCTCCATCTCGTCGGGGATCGGCTCGGTGTGCGGCACGCCGCCCTCGTAGATGTGGGCCGTGTCGGTGAGGAGGTCGGCGATGCCCCGGAAGTCGGCCTCCCGGCCGATCGGCAGCTCGAGGGGCGCCACCCCGGCGCCGAGGCGCTCCCGCAGCTGCTCGAGCACGGCCTCGAAGTCGGCTCGCTCACGGTCGAGCTTGTTGACGAACACCATGCGGGGGACCCCGAGGCGGGCCGCCTCCCGCCAGATCACCTCGGTCTGGACCTCCACGCCGTCGACCGCGGACACGACGAAGACGGCCAGGTCGACGACGCGCAGGGCGGTGAGGACCTCGCCGAGGAAGTCGGCGTAGCCGGGGGTGTCGACGAGGTTGACCTTGTGGCCCCGCCACTCGAAGGGGGCGACGGCCAACGACATCGACAGGCCGCGGCGCTGCTCCTCGGGGTCGTGGTCGGTGACCGTGGTCCCGTCCTCCACCCGGCCCAGGCGGTCGATCGTGCCGGACCGGTGGAGCAGCGCCTCGGCGAGGGTGGTCTTGCCGGCGCCGCCGTGGCCGACGAGGGCGACGTTGCGGATCTTCTCGGAGGGGTGCGACACGGGCAGCTCCTCGACGCCGTCGGAAGATGCGGTCACGGTACCGCTGGCCCGTAGCCTCCGCTCGTGGTCTCTGCTCCCTCCCGCCTGCGCCTCCCCGACGGCCGCACCCTCGCCTACGACGACGTCGGCGACCCGACCGGGGTGCCGGTCGTCTACCTGCACGGCACCCCCGACTCCCGGCTCGCCCGCCACCCCGACGACGGTCGGGCCGCGGCGGCGCGGGTCCGGCTCGTCGCCGTCGACCGGCCCGGCGCCGGGGCGAGCAGCCCCCATCCCAGCGCGACGCTGGCCTCGCTGGGCCACGACCTCGCCGTCCTGCTCGACCACCTCGGGGTGGACCGGGCCGGCGTGCTGGCCTGGTCCTCGGGCGGGCTCTTCGCCCTCGCCGCCTCCCCGGTGCTGGGCGAGCGGGTCCCGGCGATCACGCTCGTCGGGACGGTCCCGCCGGTCGAGGCCTACGACGACCCCGCCGTGGTGGCCGCGCTCAGCCCGGCCCGCCAGCACTTCGTCGAGCTGGTCGCCGCGGTGCCGGCCGACGAGCTGGCGACCGAGATGGCCCCCTACCTGGTGCCCGATCCGCTCGACCCGGCCCTCGCCCTCGAGCACGTGCTGGAGGGCACCGGCCCGCGCGGCCGGGCCGAGCTCGACGCCGTCCCCGGCGCGGCGGAGCGGCTCGCCGCGGCGCTGGTGGAGGCGGTCGCCCAGGGCCGAAACGGCCTGGTCCACGACGTGGCCCTCGCGCTGGAGCCGGGCCTGCCCCTGCACGCGGTGACCGCCCAGGTCCGCACGGTCCACGGCCACGACGACGGAATCTCGCCGCCGGCGGTGGGGGAGTGGCTGGCCGCCCGGCTCCCGTCGTGCACGGCCGAGGCCGTGGACGGGGCCCACCACCTCCTCTTCCCGCACTGGGGGGCCCTGCTCGCCGACCTGGCGGCCCGGGCGGCCGCCTGAACCGCTCACGGAGCGCGCGGGGTTCTCCACGGAGCCGGTGTTAGCCTGGAGCAAGCACCTGCCCCCTGATCCCGAGGGACCCCTTCTGCGATGTTCGATGGCCGCTGGCGCACCAGCTTCGAAGCCGGGCTCAAGCCGGTCGGCACCAACATCCGCAAGGCCGGCATCACCGCCGACCACCTGACCGCCACCGGGGTCCTCGTGGCGGCTGCCGCCTCGGTCGCCATCGCCAACGGCGCCCTGCGGGCCGGCCTGCTGCTGCTCGTGCTCTGCGCGCTGCCCGACCTCCTCGACGGGGCGGTGGCCAAGGCGTCCGGCTCCGCCAGCCCCCGCGGCGCCTTCTTCGACTCGGTGAGCGACCGCGTCACCGACGCCCTCCTGCTCGGCGGCGTGGCCTGGTACCTGGCCAGCACCCAGCCCGGCCGCATCGCCGTGCTGCCCCTCGCCGTGCTCGGCGCGTCGATGCTCATCTCCTACGAGCGGGCCAAGGCCGAGTCGCTCGGGTTCGACGCCCGGGGTGGGCTGATGGAGCGGGCCGAGCGGATCATCGCGCTCGGCGTCGGGCTCCTGTTCGACTCGATCCTCGTGCCGGTCCTGTGGGTGATGCTCGTGCTCACCCTCGTCACCGCGGTCCAGCGGTTCGTGAAGGTCTGGCGCCAGGCCTCGGTGCCCCCGAAGCCGCACCTCGAGCTGGTCCGGTGGCGGCACCGTCGCATGGCCCGCTCCACCGAGCGGGCCTGGCGACGGCAGGCCCGCAGCACCCGCCGGTAGCCCACCGCCGCGACGTGGACCTGGTCACCCCGGCCTACCGGACCGCGGCCGCCCTGGCCCGCCGAGCCCCCGCCCCCGTGGTGGCCGCCGCGGCGCGGCGCCTCGGCCGGCTCGCCTACCTGACGGCGTCGGGACGTCGGGCACAGGTGGAGCGCAACCTCCGGCGGATCGACCCCACCCTCAGCGACCGCGAGGTGGCCCGCCTCGCCCGCCAGACCTTCGAGACCTACGCCCGCTACTACGAGGAGTCGTTCCGGCTGCCCACCACCCCGCCCGAGGCGGTCGACGCCGGCTTCACCCACGAGGGCTACGAGCACCTCCAGGCGGCCCTCGACGCCGGCACCGGGGCGATCATGGCCATCCCGCACCTGGGGGCCTGGGAGTGGTCGGGGTTCTGGCTCGCCCGGGTCAAGGGCGTGCCCGTCACCGTCGTCGTCGAGCGCCTCGAGCCGCCCGCGCTCTTCGAGTGGTTCGTCGACCTGCGGCGCTCCTTCGGGTTCGACATCGTCCCGCTCGGCCCCGAGGCGGGGACGGCGACCGCGAAGGCCCTCAAGGAGAACCGGGTCCTCGGCCTCCTCTGCGACCGCGACCTCACCGGCACCGGCCCCGAGGTGGAGTTCTTCGGGGAGCGCACCACGCTCCCCGGCGGCCCCGCCACCCTCGCGCTGCGCAGCGGGGCGCCGCTGCTGCCCACCGCGGTCTACTTCGACGGCGACACGCGCCACGGCGTGGTCCTGCCGCCGATCGACACCACCCGCCAGGGACGCCTGCGCGACGACGTGGCCCGGGTCACGCAGGACCTCGCCCGCGCGCTCGAGGAGCTGATCCGCCGGGCGCCGGAGCAGTGGCTCCTCCTCCAGCCGAACTGGCCCAGCGACCGCGAGGCGGCCGAGCCCGCCGGGGGCCACCGGTAGGGTCGGGCCGGTGCGCGTCGGACTCGTTTGCCCCTACTCGCTGACCATCCCCGGCGGCGTCCAGGGCCAGGTGCTCGGCCTGGCCCGCTCGCTGCGCGGCTTCGGCCACGAGGTGCGGGTCCTCGCCCCCTCCGACGGTCCGCCCCCGGACCCGGGCGTCACCCCGCTCGGCAGCAGTGTGCCCACCGCCGCCAACGGGTCCGTGGCCCCGCTGGCCCCCGACCCGTCCGCCCAGCTGCGCACGATCCGGGCGCTGCGCGACGAGGACTTCGACGTCGTCCACCTCCACGAGCCGCTGGCCCCGGGCCCGACGATGACCACCCTCCTCTTCGGGTCGGCGCCGATGGTCGGCACCTTCCACGCCGCGGGCGTCAGCGCCGCCTACCGCTTCCTCGGCCCGGTCCTCGGGCGCCTCGCCGACCGGCTGCAGCACCGCGTCGCCGTGTCGCCCGACGCGATGCGCCTCGCCCAGGAGCACCTCGGCGGGCGCTACCAGCTGCTCTTCAACGGCGTCGAGGTCCCCCGCTTCGCCGAGGGCCCGATCCACCCGGCCGACGGCCCCACGATCTTCTTCCTCGGTCGCCACGAGCCCCGCAAGGGCCTCGACGTCCTGCTCGCCGCCATGCGCGACCTGCCCGACGACGTCCGGCTCTGGGTCGGCGGCGACGGCCCCCAGACCGAGGCGCTGCGTCGCGAGCACGGCCACGACGGGCGGATCGAGTGGCTGGGCCGGATCTCCGACGAGGAGCGCGAGGCCCGCATGCGGGGCTGCACCGTCTACTGCTCGCCGTCGGTGCGCGGGGAGAGCTTCGGGATGGTGCTCCTCGAGGCGATGGCCGCCGGGTGCGCCCTCGTCGCTTCCGACCTCGACGGCCACCGCAACGTCGCCACCCACGGCGAGAACGCCCTCCTCGTGCCCGTCGGCGACCCCCGGGCCCTCGCGCAGGCGCTGCGACGGGTGCTCGAGGACGACGACCTCCGCGCCCGGCTGATCGCCGGGGGTCGACGCCGAGCCGACGAGCTGTCCATGGACCGCCTCGCCGAGGCCTACGTGGAGATCTACTCGTCGATCCTGGCCGGCCACCCGGCTCGGGCGTGACCGACCTCTAGGATGGGCGACCTCTCGACCAGGAGCACGTCACCGTGATCATCGTCTGGATCCTGCTCGCCCTCCTCGTGGTGGTGGGCATCTACCTCGTCATCACCTACAACGGCCTCGTCTCGCTGCGGAACAAGATCGAGAACGCCTGGGCCCAGATCGACGTCCAGCTGAAGCGCCGCTACGACCTGATCCCGAACCTGGTCGAGACGGTCAAGGGCTACGCAGCCCACGAGCGCCAGACGCTCGAGGCGGTCATCCAGGCCCGCAACGTGGCCCTCAACGCCCAGGGCCCGCACGACCAGGCCGAGGCCGAGAACCTGATCAGCGGGGCGCTCAAGTCGGTGTTCGCCCTCGCCGAGGCCTACCCGGACCTGAAGGCCAACCAGAACTTCCTCAACCTGCAGGAGGAGCTGTCCGGCACCGAGGGCCGCATCGCCTACGCGCGGCAGTACTACAACGACTCCGTCTTCCGCTACAACACGAAGATCCAGAGCTTCCCGGCCAACCTCGTGGCCAGCCGGTTCCGGTTCACCGAGCGGGAGTACTTCGAAGCCGACGGCGACGCCCGCGGCCCCGTGGCCGTCGACTTCGGCCAGGGCCAGGCGCCGCCCACCCCGCCCGCGGACTGACCCGGGCCCGAACCCCCCGACGCACCACCGCCCGCGTGTACGACCAGATCGCCCAGAACAAGCGCCGCTCCACCCTTCTCATCGGCGGCTTCGTGCTGCTCGTCGTGGCCGTCGGCGCGGCCGTCAACCTGCTCGTCGGCGGCGGCCCGGTCATCACGCTCGTGGCGCTCCTGATCGCCGGTGCCTCGGCCGCCGTGTCGTACTGGAAGTCCGACGCGATCGCCCTGCGGGTCAGCCGGGCCCGACCGGCCCCCGAGGAGCAGTACCCCCGCTACCACAACCTGGTCGAGGGCCTCTGCATCGCCGGCGGGGTCCCGAAGCCCCGCCTCTACGTGATCGACGACCCGTCGCCGAACGCGTTCGCCACGGGCCGCAACCCCAAGAACGCGGCGATCGCCGTCACCACCGGCCTGCTCGAGAAGATGAACCGGGTCGAGCTCGAGGGCGTGCTGGCCCACGAGCTCAGCCACATCAAGAACTACGACATCCTCGTGTCGACCCTGGCCGTCACGCTCGTGGGCACCGTGGCCCTCGTCGCCGACCTCGGGATCCGGCTGCTGTGGTTCGGGATGGGCCGGAGCCGCAACAACCGCGGCGACGCCCGCAGCAGCGGACCCCTCGCCATCCTGTCGGTCCTCGGGTTCGCGCTCCTGCTCCTGTCGCCGATCATCGGCAAGGTCCTCCAGGCCACGATCAGCCGCCGCCGCGAGACGCTGGCCGACATCTCCGCCGTCGAGCTCACCCGGTACCCGCCGGGGCTCATCTCGGCGCTCGAGAAGCTGCGCGACGACTACACGGTCGTCGGGTCCACCTCGCACGCCACCGCCCACCTCTGGATCGAGCAGCCCCAGGCCGTGGACGAGCGCGACGGGCGGATCGCGAGCATCAACCGGCTGTTCGACACCCACCCCCCGCTGGAGGAGCGGATCGCCCTCCTGCGCGAGCTCTGAGGCCCGCACCACCACCCGCACCACCACCCGCGACCATCCGCGCCCCGGGCCGCACCGGGCGACACCCTGGATGGTCGTCTCCCCGGAGGTCACCTTGCTCAGCCGAGCCCTCGACACCACCCGCAAGCGGGCGGCCGCCGCGGCCGTCGTCCTCGCCCTGCTGATCGGCGGCGGCGCCGTCGTCGTCCTCGCCGGCGACGACGTGGACGCCTCCCCGCCCACCACGACGGCGCCGACCAGCACCACCAGCACCACCGAGGCCACCACCACGACCGCGCCGCAGGCGGTGGCGCCGCTGACCGGCGTCCCCGGCGACTACGGCGACCGCCTCGCCCGCCCGGCCCTGTTCGTGAAGGTCGACAACCACGAGCTGGCCCGGCCCCACGCCGGCATCAACCAGGCCGACCTGGTGATCGAGGAGCGGGTCGAGTCCTCCCTCAGCCGGCTCGCCGCCGTGTTCCACTCCCAGGACGCCGAGGTGGTGGGACCGGTCCGCTCCACCCGCACCACCGACCTCGACCTCGCCGCGCTCTTCGGCCGGCCGATCTACGCCTCCTCCGGCGGCAACGACCACGTGCTCGGCGCCCTGCGCCGCTCCGGGCTCGTCGACGTGGGCCACAACCGCAGCGGCGCCGGGTTCTGGCGCCAGTCCGGTCGGCCGGCCCCCCACAACCTCTTCGCCAGCACCCTCGAGCTGCGGGCCAAGGCCCCCGAGCAGCCGGCCCCGCCCGCCCCGATCTTCACCTACCGGGGCGAGGGGGACCCGCTGCCGGCCGGTGCCGTGCCCGCCGGCGGGGTGGCGCTGCGCTTCGGCGGCCCGGAGGTGGCCCGCTTCAGCTGGGACAAGGGGCGCGGCGCCTACCTGCGCACGATGGGCGGCGCACCCCACGTCGACGCGGACGGCGTCCAGGTGGCGCCGGCCAACGTCGTCGTCCTCGAGATCCAGTACCGCTTCTCCGACGGCACCCGCGAGTCCAGCCCCCACGGCGTCACCACCGGGGAGGGGCGGGCCCTCGTGTTCACGGCCGGCCACCTCGTGGAGGGCCGCTGGGTGCGCCCCAGCGCCGACGCGCCGCTGCAGCTCCTCGCCGCCGACGGCTCGCCGATCGCCCTGACCCCCGGTCAGACCTTCCTCGAGCTGCCCCCGCCGGGCGGCGCCGACGTCCTTTAGCCAAGGAGGCCCCATGCTCGCCTCGCTCCTCGACACCCCCCGCAAGCGGGTGATCGCCGTGGTGGCCGTGATCGCGCTGGCCGCCGGCGTCACCGTGGCGATCGCCGCCCTCGCCGGCGACGACGACGAGGCCGCCCCCACCACCACGACGACGAGCACCACCACGACGAGCACCACCACCTCCACCGCCGAGCCGGCCGCGGTCGCGCCGCTGACCGGGCTGCCCGACCCCGGCACCGGCCACACGGCCCGGCCGGCGCTCGTCGTGAAGCTCGACAACGTGGAGCCCAAGGCCCGTCCCCAGGCCGGGATCAACCAGGCCGACGTCGTCTACGAGGAGCGCGTCGAGGGCAGCGTCACGCGGCTGCTCGCCGTCTTCCACTCCACGGACGCGGCGCCCGTCGGCCCCGTCCGCTCCGCCCGCAGCTCCGACATCGCCATCTTCACGCCGCTGAACCGCCCGTTCTTCGCGTGGAGCGGCGCCAACGCCACCTTCGCCGGGCTCATCCGTGCGGCCGCCGCGGTCGACGTCGGCTACGACGCTCAGAGCGGCCACTACTACCGCGAGCGAGGCCGTCCGGCCCCCAGCAACCTGATGATCCGCAGCACGGTCGACCTGATGGCCCTCCCCGCCGAGGGCTCCGCCCCGCCGCCGCCCCTGTTCCACTACCGGGCCGAAGGGGAGGAGGTCCCGCACCTCGAGCCGGTCACCGCCGTGCGCATCGTGTACGGCACGAGCGCCGGCAGCGCGCCCGTGGAGTACCGCTGGAACGGCGAGGGCTGGGCCCGCACCCAGGCCGGCACGCCCCACGTCGACGCCGACGGGGTGCAGGTGGCGCCGGCCAACGTGATCATCCAGTTCACCCCGTACCACGGCAGCGGGGTGGCCGATCAGTTCGGCAACGACATCCCGGAGGCGGCGCTCGTGGGGGAGGGCGACGCCTGGATCCTCACCGCCGGGGGCCTCGTCCCGGCCCGCTGGAGCAAGCCCTCGCTCGAGGCGGTGACCACCTACACCGACGCCGACGGGAACCCGGTGAAGCTCAGGCCCGGACGCACCTGGGTGGCGCTCCCGCCGCCCGGCGGGGCCACCAAGCTCTGAGCGACACCGGTACCGGCTTCGAGGATCCGCGGGCCCGCCGGTAGCATCGCGCCCATGGCCGACGCTCCCTCCCGCCCGATCAGCTCCGACACCGGCACCGTGCGCGTCAAGCGCGGGCTCGCCGAGATGCTCAAGGGCGGCGTGATCATGGACGTCGTCGACCCCGAGCAGGCGAAGATCGCCGAGGACGCCGGCGCGGTCGCCGTCATGGCGCTCGAGCGGGTCCCCTCGGACATCCGGCGCGACGGCGGCGTGGCCCGCATGAGCGACCCCGAGATGATCGAGGGCATCAAGGCGGCCGTCACGATCCCGGTGATGGCCAAGGCCCGCATCGGCCACTTCGTCGAGGCCCAGGTCCTCGAGGCGCTCGGCGTGGACTACGTGGACGAGTCCGAGGTGCTCACCCCGGCCGACGAGACCCACCACATCGACAAGTGGGCGTTCACCGTGCCGTTCGTGTGCGGGGCCACCAACCTCGGTGAGGCCCTTCGGCGCATCAGCGAGGGTGCCTGCATGATCCGCTCGAAGGGGGAGGCCGGCACCGGCAACATCGTCGAGGCCGTCCGCCACCTGCGCACGATCCTCGGGGACATCCGCAAGGTCACCCAGGCCGACTCCGCCGAGCTGTTCGACTGGGCCAAGCGGCTCCAGGCCCCGCTGCCGCTCGTGCAGGAGATCGCCGAGACCGGCGAGCTGCCCGTCCCGCTGTTCTGCGCCGGTGGCATCGCCACCCCCGCCGACGCTGCGCTCGTGATGCAGCTCGGCGCCCAGGCCGTCTTCGTCGGCTCGGGGATCTTCAAGTCGGACGATCCGGCCCGCCGGGCCAAGGCGATCGTGGAGGCCACCACCCACTACAAGGACCCGGCGATCATCGCCAAGGTGTCCCGTGGGCTCGGCGGGGCGATGCCCGGCCTCGAGATCGGCGGCCTCGAGCAGACCTTCGCCGACCGCGGCTGGTGAGCCGCGGCGCGCTCCCGCCTGCCGAGGGGCCGGTCGGGCGGCCCGGATAGGATCGACGCTCCCATGCGCATCGCAGCGAGGCCCCCAGGTGAAGGTCGGCGTCCTGGCCCTGCAGGGCGCGTTCGCGGCGCACGCCAGGGCGCTGGCCAGCCTCGGCGCTGAAGCCCGCGAGGTCCGCACCCCCGAGGACCTCGCTGACGTCGACGCGCTCGTCGTGCCCGGCGGCGAGTCCACCACGATCGCGATGCAGCTCGACCGAGCCGGGCTGACCGAGCCGCTCGCCCGCCGCCTCGCCGACGGCCTGCCGGCCCTCGGGACCTGCGCCGGCATGATCCTCCTCGGCGCCGAGGTGCTCGACGGCCGCCCCGACCAGCGCTGCTTCGGCGCGATCGACATCGCGGTGCGACGCAACGCGTTCGGCCGCCAGGTCGACTCCTTCGAGGCCGACCTCGCCGTCGACGGGCTCGACGGCGGGCCCGTCCGGGCCGTGTTCATCCGGGCTCCCGTGGTCGAGCGGACCGGTCCCGGCGTCGAGGTCCTCGCCACCGTCGACGGTCGCCCCGTGGTCTGCCGCCAGGGCCCGGTGACCGTCACCGCCTTCCACCCCGAGCTCACCGACGACCTCCGCATCCACGAACGCTTCCTGGCCGAGATCTGATCGCCGGCCGCCGAGCCGGTCCGACCGCACGACAAGGAGAACGATGGCCGGTCATTCCAAGTGGTCAACCATCAAGCACAAGAAGGGGGCGGCTGACGCCGCCCGGGGAAAGCTCTTCGCCAAGCTGCTCCGCCAGGTGGAGGTGGCCGCCCGCGAGGGCGGGGGCGACCCCGACATGAACCCGACGCTGCGGACGATGTACCAGAAGGCCCGCGACGCGTCGGTGCCGCTCGACACGATCGAGCGGGCGATCAAGCGCGGGACCGGTGAGCTCGAGGGCGTCAGCTACGAGCAGGTCACCTACGAGGGGTACGGACCGGGCGGCGTGGCCGTGATGGTCGACGCGCTCACCGACAACCGCAACCGCACCGGCGCCGAGGTGCGCAGCATCTTCACCAAGCACGGCGGGTCGATGGCCGAGCCCGGCGCGGTGGCCTGGCAGTTCGAGCGCAAGGGCGTCGTCCTCGTCGACCGCAGCGTGGAGGAGGACGACCTCATGCTCGTGGCCCTCGACGCTGGGGCGGAGGACATCGCCGACGACGGGGAGGCGTGGCGCGTCACCACCGGCCCCACGGACCTCCACGCCGTGCGCAGCGCCCTCGAGGAGGCCGGCATCGCCGTCACCTCCTCGGACCTGGCCATGGTGCCGACCTCCACCGTCGCCATCGACGAGGCGGAGGCGGCCCGCAAGGTGCTCAAGCTCGTCGACGCCCTCGACGACAACGACGACGTGCAGGACGTGTACGGGAACTTCGACATCCCCGACGACGTCCTCGAGGCGATCGAGGCCTGATGGCCGCCGAGGTGGGCAGCCCCGCGCCGGACTTCACGCTCGAGGGCGTGGACCGCAGCAGCGGGGAGGCCGTCCGTCGCACCTACACGCTGTCGGAGCACCGGGGCCGGCCGGTGGTGCTCGTCTTCTACCCGGGCGACAACACGCCGGTCTGCACCCGGCAGCTCAACGCCTACACGGAGGACATCGACGCCTTTGCAGAGGTCGGCGCCCAGGTGCTCGCCATCAGCCCGCAGTCGGTGGAGAGCCACGACGAGTTCTCCTGCCGGCAGGGCGGGTTCGCGTTCCCGCTGCTCGCCGACACCGACAAGGCGGTGGGGGAGGCGTACGGCATCCTCGGGCCGCTCGGCTTCTACCGGCGCTCGGTGTTCGTCGTCGACGCCGAGGGCGTCGTCCGCTACGCGCACCGCGCCGTGGCCGGCTTGACCTTCCGCTCGGCGAGCGACCTGGTGGCCGCCGTCAAGGCCGCGCTGTAGCGCCCGCTACTGCTCGTCGGCCACGCCGAGCAGGCGGGCCCGGGTGACGCTGCGCACGCCCCGCCACAGGGCCACGGCGGCGAGGACCCAGGCCGCCGCGCCCACGTACCAGGCGAGGGCGTCGCCGCCGTAGAGGCTGCCGGTGGCCTGGCTGTAGGCGATCATGATGAGGGGCAGGCTCACGAGCGCGGAGGACTGCTGCGCCGCCGCCGTGGACTTCACCCGGGCCGACAGGCGCAGCACGAGCGCGAGCGTGAGGGCCAGGAACGGCGGCACCACCCAGAGCATCAGCACCCACCACTGGGGCGTGGGGAAGAACCAGCCGCCCACGTCAGGGCCGACGATCGTGTTGACGATCAGGGAGTAGACGCCGAAGCCCACGATCGTCGTGAGGTAGCCGGGCAGGAGGCTGGCGGCCAGCTTCCCGTAGAAGATCTCGCGGATCCCGGCGGGGGAGTGGGCGAGGAACTCGCCGGTGCCGCGCTCGCGCTCGCCCACGATCGTGGCCGCGCCGACGGCGGTGGAGATCGTGATCGGCACCACCACCGCCACCGGGGCGAACAGGTAGACGGCGAGGGCGTAGGCCGCTCGCGCCGGTTCGCTGTCGCCCTGGATCTGGGCCTGGGCGCGCTCGGGCAGGATCTCGAGCGCCTGGGAGAGCTGGGCCACCGCGTCGACGCTGCCGATCCGGGTCAGGGACAGGAGCAGGACGGTGGGGACGAGCACGAAGAAGATGCCGCCCAGGATCAGCATCGGGATCCAGTAGTCCCGGGCCTGCGCCAGCTGCTTGAGGTCGGTGCGGGCGACGGTGCGCAGCTGGTCCCACTGCAGGCCCCGCCGGGGGGACCGGGTGGCGACCATCAGACCGTGCTCCCCTCGACCGCGCCGAGGCGGCTGCGCCCCGCGCCCTGGCGGATGGCGAAGTACAGCTGCTCGAGGCTCGGCTCGTGCGGCTCCACCCGGGTGATCCGCACCCCGGCCCCGGTCAGGGCCGCCACCAGGTCCGGCACCCGAGCGAGGTCGTCGAGGCGCACCTCGGCCACGCCGTCGCGCCGCTCGTAGGCGACCACGCCGGGCACCCGCGCGAGGAGGTCGAGGCCGGCGGGGTCCTCGGCGCCGATCCGGACGACGTCGTGGGGCCAGAACCGCCGGGCCAGCTCGCCGGGCGCGCCCGACACCACGTCGGTGCCGTCCTGCATCACGACCACCTGATCCGCCAGGCCCTGCGCCTCGTGGAGCAGGTGCGTGCACATCACCACGGTGGTGCCGTCGGCGGTCATCTCCCGCACGAGCTCGAGCACCGCGTGGCTCGACTCGGGGTCGAGCCCCGACGTGGGCTCGTCGTAGAGCAGCAGCTCGGGCTCGTGCAGCACGCTGCGGGCCAGGGCCAGGCGCGTCTTCATCCCGGTGGAGTAGCCGCCGACCTGCTGGTCCAGCGCCTCGCGGATCCCGAACCGGTCCGCCGCGGCGCGGATCCGCTCGTCGACGTGGGCGCCGCTCCCGAGGCCGTGCAGCTCGGCCGAGTAGCGGAGGTTGTCCCACCCCGACAGGCGGTCGTAGAGCGAGGGCTTGGCCGACACCACCCCGCAGCGGCGGCGCACGTCGTCGCCGTCCTCGTCCGGGTCCACGCCGAACACCCGCACCGACCCGGCGTCGGGCCGGAAGGCGCCGGTGATCATGCGGATCGCGGTGGTCTTGCCGGCCCCGTTCGGGCCGAGCAGCACCGTGATCCGGCCCTCGGGCACGCGCAGGTCCAGGTCGGTGAGGCCGGGGTTCGGTCCGAACCACTTGGCCACGCCGTCGAGCTGGATCACCGCAGCGGGCTGCATCGCCGGCACGGTACCGGGGGTGAGGGCGTCCACCGAGGTCACTGCTGCGTCATCGGCCCGCGGGCGGGACCACCTTGAGCGCCACCGTCCGCCACGGCGGCGACCCCGTCCGATAGGGTCGAACGCGTGTACGTCCTCGGCATCGACCCCGGTCTCTCCCGCTGCGGCTACGGCCTCGTGCAGCAGCGGCCAAGCGGGGGCAGCCGGGCCGTCGCCATGGGGGTGCTGCGCACCGACCCGGCCACCCCCACCCCCCAGCGGCTGGCCGAGCTCCAGGTCGACCTGCGGGCGCTCCTGCGCGAGCACCGGCCCGACGTCGTCGCCGTCGAGCGGGTCCTCTTCCAGGTCAACGTCCGCACCGCCATCCCCGTCGCCCAGGCCGCCGGCCTGGCCATGGCCGAGGCGGTGGCCGCCGGGTGCGAGGTCGTCGAGTACTCGCCCAACCAGGTCAAGCAGGCCGTCACCGGCGTCGGTGGGGCCGACAAGGAGCAGGTGATGCGCATGGTCCAGGCCCTCATCGGCGTGAGCGAGCCCATCCGGCCGGTCGACGCCGCCGACGCCGTCGCCGTCGCGCTCTGCCACGCCGCGCACGCCCCGATGGCGGCCCGGGTGGCCGCCTCGAGCGCCGCGGCGCGGGCGGTGGGCCGATGATCGGCTCCCTGCGAGGCACGCTGGTCGACCGCGGCGCCTCCGAGGTCACGATCGAGGTCGGCGGCGTCGGGTACCGGGTCACCGTCACCCCCACCGCCGTCGTGGCCCTCGGCGAGCTCGGCGACGAGGTGTTCTGCTGGGTGCACCACCACCAGCGGGAGGACGCCGTCACGCTCTTCGGCTTCACGAGCAAGGACGAGCGGGCCTGCTTCGAGACCCTGCTCGGCGCCCACGGCGTCGGGCCCGCCCTGGCCCTGGCCATCCTCTCGGTGCACTCGCCGGTGGCGCTGGCCCGGATCGTCGCCGAAGACGACCTCGCCGCGCTCTGCCTCGTGCCCGGCGTCGGCAAGAAGACCGCCCAGCGCCTCCTCATCGACCTGAAGAGCCGGCTGTCGGTGCCGGACCTCGGGGACGCGCCGGCGGCCACCGAGGCGGCCGGCACCTCGGCGGTGGCGGTGACGAGCGCCCGGGCCGACGTGCGCGACGCGCTGGCCGGCCTCGGCTACACGGACGCCGAGATCCGCAGCGTGATGGCCGACCTGCCCGACGACGACGCCGACGCCGGGGCGCTGCTGCGCGACGCGCTCCAGCGCCTGGCCGCGGCCCGACGGTGAGCGGAGGGTCGCGGTGAGAGAGGAGCTGCTGCGGGCCGATCTGCCGCCCGACGCCGACGAGAGCGAGCTCACCGCCGAGGTGAGCCTCCGTCCTCGCACGCTGGAGGAGTTCGTCGGCCAGCGCGAGCTCAAGGACCACCTGGCGATCATCCTCGAAGCGGCCCGCCGCCGGAACCAGTCCCCCGACCACGTCCTCCTGGCCGGTCCGCCCGGGCTCGGGAAGACCTCGCTGGCCGGGATCATCGCCGCCGAGATGGGCGTCGCCATGCAGGTCACCTCCGGCCCCGCCATCGAGCGGGCCGGGGACCTGGCCGCCATGCTCTCCCAGCTCGGCGAGGGCGACGTCCTCTTTATCGACGAGATCCACCGCCTCCCCAAGGTGGTGGAGGAGGTCCTCTACCCGGCGATGGAGGACTTCCAGATCGACATCGTCCTCGGCAAGGGACCGGCGGCCCGCTCCATCCGCCTCGACCTGCCCCGCTTCACCCTCGTGGGCGCCACCACCCGAACGGGCTCCATCACCGGGCCCCTGCGGGACCGCTTCGGGCTCGTCGCCCGCCTCGACTACTACGAGCCCGAGGACCTCGAAGCCATCGTCACCCGGGCGGCGGGGATCCTCGAGGTCGAGATCGACCCGAGCGGCGCCGCCGAGCTGGCCCGCCGGGCCCGAGGCACGCCCCGCATCGCCAACCGCCTCCTGCGCCGGGTCCGGGACTACGCCGAGGTCCGCAGCCACGGCCGCATCGACCAGCGCACCGCCGCCGACGGCCTCGCGCTGTTCGGGGTCGACGAGCGCGGCCTCGACAAGGTCGACCGGGCCATCCTCACCGCCCTCTGCGAGCGCTTCGGGGGCGGGCCGGTCGGGCTGTCCACCCTCGCCATCAGCGTCGGCGAGCAGACCGAGACGATCGAGGACGTGTACGAGCCCTTCCTCATCCAAGAGGGCCTCCTCATGCGCACGCCCCGCGGCCGCGTCGCCACCCCCGCCGCGTGGCAGCACCTCGGCCTCACCGAGCGCCGCGGCGGCGCCGACCCCACGACGCCGAACCTGTTCGGCTGACCCCGGCGTCGAGCCCCGGTCGGTGCGGATTCGGCCGGGTCGGCGCGCCGCGGGGACACTGGTCCCGCTCATGGAGACCTCCCTGTTCGACTACGAGCTGCCCGCGGCGGCCATCGCGCAGACCCCCGTCGAGCCGCGGGACCACGCCCGGCTGCTCATCGACGAGGGACCTGGCGCCGCGCCCCGGCACGGGCGCATCACCGACCTGCCGTCGCTCCTCGGGCCCGGGGACGTCGTCGTGGTCAACACCACTCGGGTGCTGCCGGCCCGGCTGCGGCTCACCAAGCCGACGGGCGGGGCGGTGGAGGTCCTCCTCCTGGAGCCCCGGGACGCCACCGAGCGCACCTGGGAGGCGCTCGTGCGCCCGAGCCGGAAGGTGGCGCCGGGGACGGCGCTTCGCGCCGGCGACGACCTGACCGTCGTGGTGGGCGAGGACCGGGGCGAGGGCCGCCGCGCCGTCACCCTCGACCTTGGCCCCGGCACCGACCTGCTTGCCGCCCTCGAGCGCCACGGCCGCGTGCCCCTGCCGCCGTACATCACCACCCCCCTCGCCGACCCGGAGCGCTACCAGACCACCTACGCCGAGCGGCCCGGGTCCGTGGCCGCCCCCACAGCCGGGCTCCACCTCACCCCCCAGGTGCTCGAGGGCGTCCGGGCGGCGGGCGCCGCCGTCCACCCCGTCGAGCTCGTCGTCGGCCTCGGCACCTTCCGGCCGATCGCCACGGAGGAGGTCGAAGCCCACCGGATGCACGCCGAGCGGTACCGGGTGCCCGAGGCGACGATGGCCGCCTGCGACGCCGCCGAGCGGGTGGTGGCGGTGGGCACCACCACGGTCCGGGCGCTCGAGTCCGCCGCCGCCACCGGCGAGCTGGCCGGCCGCACCGAGCTGTTCATCCACGGCGAGCGGCCCTTCGCCGTCGTCGACGCGCTCGTCACCAACTTCCACCAGCCCCGCTCGTCGCTGCTCGTCCTCGTCGACGCCTTCGTCGGGCCCCGCTGGCGGCACCTGTACGCCACCGCCCTGGCCGAGGGCTACCGCTTCCTCAGCTTCGGCGACGCCATGTTCCTCCGAGGAGTGCGGGGATGACCCTGTCGATCGAGATCACCGACCGCCTCGGCCCGGCCCGGGCCGGCACGATCCGCACCGCCCGGGGCGAGATCCAGACGCCGTGCTTCATGCCCGTCGGCACCAAGGGCGCGGTGCGGACCCTGTCCTCGGCCGACCTGGAGGACCTCGGCGCCCAGATCATCCTCGGCAACACGTACCACCTGATGCTGAAGCCGGGGGCCGAGCGCATCGCCCGCCTCGGCGGGCTCCACGCCTTCGAGGACTGGCCCGGCCACCTCCTCACCGACTCCGGCGGCTACCAGGTGTTCTCCCTCGACCCCGGCGGCAACGTCCGCCTCGACGACGAGGGCGTCACGTTCCGCTCCACCTACGACGGCGGCACCCACCGCCTCACCCCGGCGTCGGCCGTCGACATCCAGACCCACTTCGGCAGCGACATCCAGATGGTCCTCGACGTCTGCGCGCCGCTCCCGTCGCCCCCGGAGGTGCTCCGCCTCGCCGTCGACCGCACCGCGGCCTGGGCGGCCACCGCCCGCGACGCCTTCCTGCGCCAGGACCGCCCCGAGCTCAACCAGTTCGGCATCGTCCAGGGCGGCACCGACCTGGCCCTGCGGGCCGAGAGCGCCGAGCGCACCGTGGCCATCGGCTTCGACGGGTACGCCGTCGGCGGCCTGTCGGTGGGGGAGTCCCGTGACGAGATGCTCGAGGTGCTGGCCGCCACCGTGCCGCTCCTGCCCGACGACCAGCCCCGCTACCTCATGGGCCTCGGGGACCCGGTCGGGATGGTGGAGTCGATCGCCCTCGGGATCGACCTGTTCGACTGCGTGCTGCCCACCCGCTTCGCCCGTCACGGCACGATCCTCTCCACCGCCGGCCGCTACAACCTGAAGCGAGCGGAGAACGCCGACGACAGCGCGCCGCTCGACGACGCCTGCGGCTGCCCGGTGTGCGCCCGCTGGTCCCGGGCCTACCTGCGGCACCTGCTCGTCGTCGACGAGCCCACCGCCCCGCGGCTCATCACGATCCACAACGTGTGGTGGACCCTCCGCCTGGTCGAGGAGGCCCGCGCCGCCATCCAGCGCGGCACCCTCGACGCCGTGCGGTCCCGGGTCCGAGCGGCGTACGAGTAACCTCGCCAGCCGGCCCGTGCCCACCGACCCGACGGAGACCGCGTGCCCCTCCTGACGCAGATCGCCCCCTCACCGGCCAGCGCCGGTCGCCCCCGATGATGCGGGGGCGCATGAAGCGCTCGGGCCTCCGCCCGATGTGGGTGATGGTCGTGCTGACCGTCGGCCTCCTCGCGGGGGTCCTGGCGGCCGGCTGGAGCCCGAAGCTGGGCCTCGACCTCGAGGGCGGCTTCGCCGTCACCCTCCAGCCGATCGAGGAGGCGTCGAGCGACGTCCTCGACCAGTCGATCGAGGTGATCCGCTCCCGGGTCGACGCGCTCGGCGTGGCCGAGCCCGAGATCACCCGGCAGGGGTCGACGATCGAGGTGAGCCTCCCCGGCGTGACCGACCGCGACCGGGCCCGTGAGCTCGTGGGCCAGACGGCTGAGCTGCGGTTCCGCCCCGTGCTCTCGTCGTTCCCCGGCAGCCTCGAGGACCTCCTCGGCGACCTCCCCGAGGGCGACGACGGGGCGGGCACCGACGCCGGCGACGACGCCGAGGAGGAGACCGACGACGGCGCCGAGGTCACGGACACGACCGACACGACGGAGGTCACCGACGGCGGCGACGCCGCCGAGGACGAGGCGGTGGAGGGCCAGGCCGGGGCCGGGCCGGCCACCCCCTTCCAGGACGAGACCACCACCACCGCCGACGGCGACACCACCACGACCACCGAGGCCGCCGACGACGACGGTGCCGAGGACCCGGCCCCCGACGGCGAGGGGGAGCAGGACCCCGCCGACGCCTTCCGGCTGACGCCGCGGGAGGAGGACGACCCCGACGCCGAGGTCACGCTCGCCGAGTACGACGACGACGGCAACGTGGTCTACACGTACCAGCTCGGCCCCGCGGTGGCGACGGGCCGGATCGTGGCCGACGCCCGGGCCGAGCTGCTGCTCACCGGCGAGTGGGTCGTCAACCTCGAGATCAAGGGCAGCGACATCGGCGAGTTCAACGCCCGGGCCGCGGCGCCGTGCTTCGCCCGCGAGCCCACCTGCCCCACCGGGCAGCTGGCCATCGTGCTCGACTCCCGGGTGGTGATGGCCCCGAACATCCAGCAGCCGTCGTACCAGCGGGACCAGATCTCGATCTCCGGCAGCCTGAGCGAGCGCGAGGCCAAGGACCTGGCCCTCGTCCTGCGGTACGGCTCGCTGCCCGTGGCCCTCGAGATCCAGCAGACCCGAGAGGTGTCGGCCACCCTCGGCAGCGACTCGCTGCGAGCCGGGATCGTGTCCGGGCTCGTCGGCCTGCTGCTGCTGTCGATCTACATGATCGCCTACTACCGGGTGCTCGGCCTCGTGGCCATCGCCAGCCTCGCCGTCTCCGGCGGCCTCATGTGGGTCGTGATCGCCTGGATGGGCGAGACCCGGAACCTGGCCCTCACCCTGGCCGGCGTCACCGGGATCATCGTCTCGATCGGCGTCGCCGTGGACTCCAACGTCGTCTACTACGAGAACCTGAAGGAGGAGGTGTGGCGCGGGCGCACCCCGCGGGCGGCCGCCCAGTCCAGCTTCGGCTCCGCCTTCGGCACGATCGTGAAGGCCAACGTGGCGACGCTCATCGGCGCGGTCCTGCTGTACCTGCTCACCGTCGGCTCGGTGCGGGGGTTCGCGCTCTTCCTCGGGATCGGCACCGTGCTCGACATGTTCGCCTCCTACTACTTCATGCGCCCGCTCGTGCTGTGGCTCGTGCGCCGACCCCGGTTCCTCGAGCGCCCCCGTCTCCTCGGGGTGACGACCGCCGCTGCGGCCCCCCAGGGAGGAGCCACGCCGTGAGGACCTTCCTGCGTCGACTCACGTCCTTCGACGACGACTTCGACTTCCGCCGCGTCTGGCGGGTCGGGACCACGATCTCGGTGATCGTGTTCCTGATCTCCGGTGCCGGCCTGCTCGTGCGCGGCCTCAACCTCGGCCTCGACTTCGAGGGCGGCACCGCCTGGGACGTGCCCACCGCCGACCTGAGCGTGGAGGAGGTGCGCGACGTCCTGCGCCCGGAGGGCCAGCAGGGGGCCAAGATCCAGGTGATCGGCCGGGGCGACAACCGCACCGTGCGGGTCCAGTCCGACGCCGAGGACGTCGAGACCCAGAACGCCGTGTCCGAGGCGCTGGCCGAGGCGGCCGGCATCGACGTCGTCGACATCAGCGTCTCCACCGTGGGGCCCTCCTGGGGCGAGCACCTCACCGACAAGGCGGTGCGTGCCCTCATCTGGTTCTTCATCGCCGTGAGCCTGTACATCGCCTGGCGGCTCGAGTGGAAGATGGCCGTGGGGGCGCTCGCCTCGGTGGTGCACGACCTCGTCATCTGCGTCGGCTTCTACGCCCTGTTCGGGATCGAGGTCACCCCGGCCACGGTGATCGCCTTCCTCACGATCCTGGGGTACTCGCTCTACGACACGATCGTCGTGTTCGACCGGATGCAGGACAACGCCGCCACCGTCGGCGCCACCGGCAAGGTCACCTACTCGAGCATCGCCAGCCTGTCGCTCAACCAGGTGCTCATGCGCTCGCTCAACGCCACCATCAGCTCGCTGCTCCCGGTGGTGGCGATGCTCGTCGTCGGCTCGGCGATCATGGGCGCGGTCGCGCTCCAGGAGTTCGCGCTGGCACTCACCGTCGGCATCGCCGTCGGCGCCTTCTCCTCGATCCTGATCGCGCCCCCGGTCACCGTCTGGCTGAAGGAGCGCGAGCCCCGCTGGGCGCAGGTCCGCGCCCGCGTCAGCGCGCGCGGCGAGGTGATCCCGGCCGCCGCCACGGCGGGGCCGGTGCCCTCGGCCGCCGCGGAGGTCGACGCCGACCGGCCGGCCACTCCGAAGCGCACCGTCGCCCCCGGCCCCGCCCCGTCCGGGCGGCCCATCCCGCCCCGCCCCCGCAAGAAGGGCAAGCGGCGCTAGCGGCACGGCCCCGTCGGTAGCCTGGGGCTGTGGCCACCGTCGATCGGGTCCTCCCTTGGCGCCGCAACGAGCGCCCGCCGGCCGATGAGGTCGCGCCTCTGATCCAGGCCTACCGGGCCCGCCACCCCAAGGCCCCGACCGGGCTGATCACCCGGGCCTACCTCACCGCGGCCGACGCCCACCGGGGCCAGACGCGCCAGTCGGGCGAGCCCTACATCCAGCACCCGCTGGCCGTGGCGGGCATCGTGGCCGGGCTCGGGCTGGACGACGTCACCGTCGCCGCGGCCCTGCTGCACGACGCGGTGGAGGACACCGGCGTCACCCTCGAGGACCTGGAGGCGGACTTCGGTCCCGACGTGGCCGCCATCGTCGACGGCGTCACCAAGCTCGACCGGGTCAACTTCGAGACCAAGGAGGCGCAGCAGGCCGCGTCGATGCGCAAGATGCTGGTGGCGATGGCCCAGGACCTGCGGGTCCTGATCATCAAGCTGTCGGACCGGCTCCACAACATGCGCACCCTCGCCGCCATGCCCGACTGGAAGCAGGAGCGCACGGCCCGCGAGACCCTCGACATCTACGCCCCGCTGGCCCACCGCCTCGGCATGCAGGAGATCCGCCAGGAGCTGGAGGACCTCTCCTTCGCCGCGCTGCACCCCAAGCGCTACGCCGAGATCGACCACATGGTCGCCACCCGGGCCCCGGAGCGCTCGCTCTACCTCACCCAGGTCCTCGAGCAGGTGCGGGAGCGCCTCGCCGAGCTGCGGATCAACGCCGAGGTCACCGGCCGCCCGAAGCACATCTACTCGATCTACGAGAAGATGGTCACCAAGGGGAAGGCCTTCGACGACATCTTCGACCTGGTGGGCATCCGGGTCATCGTCGACTCCGTCAAGGACTGCTACGCCGCGCTGGGCTCCATCCACGCCACCTGGAAGCCGGTGCAGGGGCGGTTCAAGGACTACATCGCGATGCCCAAGTTCAACCTCTACCAGTCGCTGCACACGACGGTGGTGGGACCCCAGGGCAAGCCGCTCGAGGTGCAGATCCGCACCTGGGAGATGCACAGCCGGGCCGAGCAGGGCGTGGCCGCGCACTGGCAGTACAAGGACCAGGACGGCCACCACGAGACCGACGTCGCCTGGCTGAACCGCATCATCGACTGGCAGTCCGAGACCTCGGACCCCGACCAGTTCATGCAGAACCTGAAGATCGACCTCGAGCAGGACGAGGTCTTCGTCTTCACCCCCGCCGGCGAGGTGGTCACCCTGGCCGCCGGGGCCACCCCGATCGACTTCGCCTACGCCATCCACACCGAGGTCGGCCACGCCTGCATCGGCGCCCGCGTGAACGGGCGGCTCGTGTCGCTCGACACGAAGCTGCAGAGCGGCGACTCGGTCGAGGTGTTCACCTCCAAGGTGGAGGGCGCCGGACCGTCCCGGGACTGGCTGCAGATCGTCGCCACGCCCCGGGCGGCGTCGAAGATCCGCCAGTGGTTCTCCCGGGAGCGGCGCGAGGACGCCGTCGACAACGGCCGGGAGGAGCTCGTCAAGGCGATGCGCCGCGAGGGCCTGCCGGTCCAGAAGATCGCCCAGGGCCACGTCCTCGACGAGGTGGCCAAGGAGCTCAACTACACGGACCTCGACGCCCTCCACGCCGCCGTCGGCGAGAGCCACGTGTCGGCCAAGGCCGTGGCCGCCCGGGTGGCCCGGCGGGTCCGGGAGGTCGAGCCGGGCACCGAGGACGAGGTGCTGCCCCGCACCGCCCGCCAGCCCCGGCGCCCCACCTCCCGGCGCCGTCCCGGCGCGGGGGTGCACGTGGAGGGCCTCGACGACGTCATGGTCCGCCTGTCCCGGTGCTGCACGCCGGTGCCGGGCGACGAGATCCTCGGCTTCGTGACCCGCGGTCGCGGGGTGTCGGTCCACCGCACCGACTGCGCCAACGCGGTCTCCCTGGCCAGCGGCCAGCACGACCGGGTCATCGACGTCGAGTGGGACGAGAGCCACGACGGCACCTTCGTGGCCACTGTCGAGGTGAAGGCCCTCGACCGCGGCCGCCTGCTGCGCGACGTCGCCTCCGCGCTCAGCGACCACCACGTCAACATCCTCAGCTCCACCACCAACACCGGCCCCGATCGGGTCTCGAAGATGCGCTTCGAGTTCGAGCTGGCCGACCCGAACCACCTCGACGCCCTCCTCAGCACCCTGCGGGGCATCGACAGCGTCTACGAGGCCTACCGGGTCGTCCCCGGCCGGGGCTGACCCGCCGCTTGCGGCGCCCCGGCGCTTGCGGCGCGCCCGAGGGCGGGGCAAGGTCGGGCCCGGATGGCTCGCTCACCTCGAGGCGCTGGGGCTCGAGGACGGCGCCACCAGCCACTG
>DATGRC010000253.1:0-7430 GCA_035303865.1 Acidimicrobiales bacterium | reverse complement strand
GGCCGTGCTGCACGGGTACACCGTCGGCGTCACCGCCGACCGCCGCGCCGAGGAGCAGATCTCGCTCTTCGAGCGCCGCGGCGCGACCGTGCTCCACGGACCGGCGATCCGGACCCTCCCGCTGGGCGACGACGCCGGGCTCCGCGCCGCCACCGAGGCCGTGCTCGCCCAGCCTCCGGACCTCGTCGTCGCCAACACCGGGATCGGCATGCGGTCCTGGTTCGAGGCCGCTGAGGCGTGGGGGCTCGGCGAGCGGCTGGCCCAGGTGCTCGGGCGAGCCCGGATCTACGCCCGGGGCCCGAAGGCGGCGGGGGCCTGCGCCGCCCTCGGCCTCGACGTCGCCGGCCGGGCCGGCTCCGAGCAGCTGGACGACTGCGTCGCCCTCGTCCTCGAGGCGCTCCGGCCCGGCCAGCGGGTGGTCGTGCAGCGCGACGGCGGCGACCCGCCCCCGGCCGCCGACCGGCTCCGCGCCGCCGGTGCGGAGGTGCTCGAGGTGCCCGTGTACCGGTGGCGGCCCGTCGAGGACCCACGGCCCGCGCTCCGCCTCGCCGATGCGGTGCTGGCCGGACGGGTCCACGCCGTCACCTTCACCGCTGCGCCCGCCGTCACCAGCTGGCTCGCCCTCGCCGACGCCGCCGGGGTCGGCGAGGACCTCCGCCGCCACCTCGCCTCCCCGGCGGTGGTGGTCGGCTGCGTGGGACCCGTGTGCGCCGCCGCGGCCCGCGCCGCCGGACTGGGCGACGACGTCGTGCAGCCCCGCACCTTCCGCCTCGGGCCGCTCGTGCGCGCCGTCGGCGAGCGCCTGCTCGCCACCGCCGTCCGCCGAGGGCCGCTCCTGCTCACCGGCACCGTCGCTCGCGTCGACGACGAGCCCGTCGAGCTGTCGCCCACCGAGGCCCAGCTCCTCGCGGTGCTCGCCGAGCGGGATGGTGCCGTGGTCCCGAAGGCGGACCTGCTCCGCGCCGTCTGGGGCGACGGCGACCTCGACCCCCACGTCGTCGAGGTCACGGTGGGCCGCCTGCGGCGAAGGCTCGGCCCGGCCGGCCGCCTCGTCGTCGCCGTGCCCCGCCGCGGCTACGCCCTCCGGGTGCCCGCCCCCGGGCCGCGGATGACATCCGTGGGCGCGGGGTAGGCCCCGGTCGCCTCGGCTGCGGTCGGGGCCGGCGGGGCCGCACCTGAGGCACCATGGGAGGTCGTGGACATCGCACGCAGGGCGCGCCGGCACCGCACCGGCCCCCGTCACCGACCCGACGGCGGAGGACATGGCTGACGACCGGGTGATCACCCACTACCGCAGCGCCTTCGGCGACGAGCGCCCGTCGACCGAGGCGTCGGTGGCGCGCGTCCGCCAGATCCTCGCCGAGGCCCACCGCGGCGGCCCCTTCGCCGACGTGTGGCGGATCCGAGCCGGCACCGAGGCCGGCTCCTTCCACGGCCGGACCCTGCGCCTCGAAGACGGCGGCGAGGTGCTGATCCAGGACCGGATCCCCGACGACCTGCCGTTCGGGTACCACCGCATGGACGGCGACGACGGCGAGGTGCTCGTCCTCCACGCGCCCTGGCAGGTGCCGTCGCCCGGCGCCCGCCCCGGCTGGGTCGTGGTCGCCCAGCTCTACGCCAGCCGGTCCCGCGACAGCTGGGGCCACGGCGACCTGCGCGACGCCCGGCGCATCGCGGGCTGGGTCACCGAGGGCGGCCCCGGCGGCCACCTCATGATCAACCCGCTCCACGCCCCGGCCCCGGTGGCGAACCCCGAGCCGAGCCCCTACTTCGCAGCCAGCCGCATCTTCCGCAACCCGCTCTACCTGGCCGTCGACGAGCTCCCCGGCGCGGACGCGGCCGACCTCGACGAGCCGCGCCGAGCCGCCCTGGCCCTCAACGACGAGCGGCTCCTGGACCGGGGTCGGGTGTGGGCGGCCAAGCACCGCGCACTCGCCGCCGTGTGGGCCGCCCAGCGCGACGACCCCGCCGTGGTGGCCCGCGTCGACCGGTGGCTGGCCGACCCGGTGAACCGCCGGTACGCGGTGTGGAGCGCCGCGGTGGCGGCGGGCACCGAGCCGCCCCTCGCTGCGGCGGTCGACCCGCACGCCGAACCCGACGACCAGCAGCGGTTCTGGGCGTGGCTCCAGCTCGAGCTCGAGGACCAGCTCCACCGGGTCGGCGACGTGCTGATCCACGACGTGGCCGTCGGCGTCCAGCAGGGCGCGGACACGTGGCTGTGGCCCGAGGCGTTCGTGCTCGACGGCACCCGCATCGGCGCCCCGCCCGACGCGTTCAACACCCGCGGCCAGGACTGGGGGCTGCCGCCGTACCACCCCGAGGGGCTGCGGGCGGCCGGCTACGAGCCGTGGATCCGGGCCGTGCGCTCCTCGCTGTGGGGCGCCGCGGGCATCCGCATCGACCACATCATGGGCATGGAGCGGCTCTGGTGGATCCCCGCCGGCGCCGCGCCTGACGAGGGCGTGTACGTCCGCTACGACCTCGACGAGATGCTCGACGTCATCGCCATCGAGGCGCACCGGGCCGACGCCTTCGTGGTGGGGGAGGACCTCGGCACCGTGTCGCCCACCATCCGGGAGGCGATGGCCGAGCGGGGGTTCCTCTCCTACCGGGTGATGGCCCTCAGCGCCGACGAGCCGAGCACCTACCCGCCGCGGTCGATGGCCGCCGTCACCACCCACGACCTCCCGACGATCCGCGGGCTGCTGTCCGGCGACGACCTCGAGGCCCAGCAGCGCCTCGACCTGCAGCCCAACGTAGAGGGGACCCACGCCGCCGTCGCCCGGCTCCGCGCCTGGGCCGGGGACCACGACGGCACCCTCGCCGACGAGGAGGTCGTGGTGCGGCTCCACGCCCTCCTCGCCTCGTCGCCCGCCCACCTCGTGGCCGCCACCCTGGAGGACCTCGCCCTCATGTCCGAGCGCCCGAACATGCCCGGCACCACCGACGGGTGGCCCAGCTGGTGCTGGAGCCTCCCCGCCCCGGTCGACGAGGTCCTCGCGTCGGACCTCGCCACCCGGGTGCGGGCCGCCTTCGCCGAGCGGGTGGACCGCTGATGGCGCTCCTGCCGCCGATCATCATCGACGACGTCCGGCCGTCCACCCCGGCCGGCTTCCCGGCCAAGGCCGTGGCCGGCCAGCCGGTGCCGGTGAGCGCCGTGCTCGTCGCCGACGGCCACGACCTCCTCGGCGCCCGGGTCCGGTGGCGTCGCCAGGGGAGCCGCACCTGGAACGTGGCCCCGCTCGTCGACGACCCCGCCCGCCAGCGCTGGGTGGGCACGATCACCCCCACCGAGATCGGTCCCCACCAGCTCGTCGTCGACGCCTGGACCGACCGCTACCGCACCTGGGTCCACGAGATCGAGGTGAAGGTGGAGGCCGGGGTGGACGTCGAGCTCGAGCTCGAGGAGGGCGCCCGCATCCTCGAGGACCTCGCCCCCGGCGCCGGCCGGGACGGCGGGCGGGTCGTGCGCGAGGCGGCCGCCGCCCTCCGGCGCCGCGACGACAGCCTCGAGGTGCGCCTCGCCGCCGCGCTCAGCCCGCAGGTGGCCGACCTGGTGGCCGGCATCCCCGACACCCGGCGGTCGTCGTCGCCCACCAAGGCGCTCTGGGTGGACCGCCCGCTCGCCGCCCACGCCGCCTGGTACGAGATGTTCCCGCGCTCCTTCGGCGGGTTCCGGGGGGCGATGGCCCACCTCGACTACATCGCCGACCTCGGCTTCGACGTGGTGTACCTGCCGCCGATCCACCCGATCGGCCGCACCCACCGCAAGGGCCCCAACAACACGCTCGTCGCCGGGCCCGACGACCCCGGCAGCCCCTGGGCGATCGGGGCCGAGGAGGGCGGCCACGACGCCATCCACCCCGACCTCGGGACGATGGAGGACTTCGAGGCGTTCGTGGCCCGAGCCGCCGAGCTCGGCCTCGAGGTGGCGCTCGACTACGCGCTGCAGTGCTCCCCCGACCACCCCTGGGTGAACGAGCACCCCGAGTGGTTCGAGATCCGGCCCGACGGCTCGATCCGCTACGCCGAGAACCCGCCGAAGAAGTACCAGGACATCCACCCGATCAGCTTCTGGCCCAAGGAGGAGGCCGACCGGGTGGCGCTGTGGGAGGCGTGCCGGGACATCGTCCGGCACTGGATGGCGCACGGCATCCGCACGTTCCGGGTCGACAACCCGCACACCAAGCCGGTGGCGTTCTGGGCCTGGCTGATCGAGGACATCCACCGCACCGACCCCGACGTGGTGTTCCTCGCCGAGGCGTTCACCACCCCGCAGATGATGGCCAAGCTGGCCGAGGTCGGCTTCACCCAGAGCTACACGTACTTCACGTGGCGCCACGAGCCCTGGGAGCTGCGCGAGTACGTCACCGAGCTCACCACCGAGCCGCTCGTGGACTACATGCGGCCGTCGTTCTGGCCGAACACGCCGGACATCCTCGACGAGCGCCTCCGGTACGCGCCGCCGTCGCACTTCGCGCTGCGGTTCGTGCTGGCCGCCACCCTGGTGCCGATCTACGGCATCTACTCGGGCTACGAGCTCGTCGAGAACGTGCCCGCCAGCGAGCACAACACCGAGTACCTCGACTCGGAGAAGTACCAGATCAAGGAGCGGGACTGGTCGGACCCGCCGCTCGCCCCGCTCATCCGCACCGTCAACGAGGTCCGCCGTCGGCACCCCGACGTGTGGGCGCTGCGCGACGTCCGCTTCCACCACAGCGACAACGAGCAGCTGCTCGTCTACAGCCGCGGCCACGTGGCGCGCGACCTGCTCCTCGTCGTGGTGAACCTCGACCCCCACCACGCGCAGGAGACGACGGTGCGGCTCGACCTCGGCGCCCTCGGCCTGCCGCCGGACCAGCCGTACACGGTCCACGACGAGCTCGGCGGCGGCACCTGGGAGTGGCGCGGCCCCGACGCCTACGTCCGCCTCGACCCGGCCCAGGGCCAGGTCGCCCACCTGTTCCACGTCACCCTCGGAGGCGCACCTCAGCCATGACCGCTGTCACCCCGGGAGCGGACCCGGCCGACGCCGGGCTGTGGAAGCCTGGCGGCGTGTCCCAGATCGACCCCAGCGACGCCCGCTGGTACCAGCGGGCCGTGTTCTACGAGCTGCTCGTCCGCGGCTTCTACGACTCGAACGACGACGGCACCGGCGACCTGCGGGGCGTCACCGAGAAGCTCGACTACCTGCAGTGGCTCGGCATCGACTGCATCTGGCTGCTGCCCTTCTACCAGTCGCCCCTGCGCGACGGCGGCTACGACATCAGCGACTTCTTCTCGGTCCTGCCGGAGTACGGCACGATCGGCGACGCGGTCGTCCTGATCGAGGAGGCCCACAAGCGGGGCATCCGGGTCATCGCCGATATGGTGATGAACCACCCCTCCGACCAGCACCCCTGGTTCCAGGAGAGCCGCCAGGACCGCACCAACCCCAAGGCCGACTGGTACGTCTGGAACGACGACGACCAGCGCTGGAGCGAAGCCCGGATCATCTTCGTCGACACCGAGCCGTCCAACTGGACCTGGGACCCCCAGCGCGAGCAGTACTACTGGCACCGCTTCTTCCACCACCAGCCCGACCTCAACTACGACAACCCCGAGGTCCGGGCGGCGATGCTCGACGTCATCCGGTTCTGGCTCGACATCGGCCTCGACGGGTTCCGGCTCGACGCCGTGCCGTACCTGTTCGAGCGGGACGGCACGAACGGGGAGAACCTCCCCGAGACCCACGAGTACCTGCGGGAGGTCCGCAAGGTCGTCGACGCCGAGTACCCCGGCAAGGTGCTCCTCGCCGAGGCCAACCAGTGGCCCGAGGACGTCGTCGACTACTTCGGCCCCAACGGGGACGAGTGCCACATGTGCTTCCACTTCCCGCTCATGCCCCGCATGTTCATGGCGGTGCGGCGGGAGCAGCGCCACCCCATCACCGAGATCCTGGCCAAGACCCCCGAGATCCCCGACGGCTCCCAGTGGGGGATCTTCCTCCGGAACCACGACGAGGTCACCCTCGAGATGGTCACCGACGAGGAGCGGGACTACATGTACGCCGAGTACGCCAAGGACCCGCGCATGCGGCGCAACATCGGCATCTCCCGGCGCCTGTTCCCGCTCCTCGACAACAACGAGGACGTGGCCCGGCTCTTCCACGCCCTCCTGTTCTCGATGCCGGGCAGCCCGATCCTCTACTACGGCGACGAGATCGGGATGGGCGACAACATCTTCCTCGGCGACCGCGACGCGGTCCGCACCCCGATGCAGTGGACCCCTGACCGCAACGGCGGGTTCTCGAAGGCCGACTTCGCGCAGCTCTACCTGCCGCCGCTCATGGACCCGGTCTACGGGTACCAGGCGATCAACGTGGAGCAGCAGGAGCGCGACCCGTCGTCGTTCCTGCACTGGCTCCGACGGCTCATCCAGGTGCGCAAGGAGTACCCGGTGTTCGGCACCGGCGACTTCGAGATCCTCCACGCCGACAACCCGGCCGTGCTGGCGTACCTCCGCTCCGACGAGGACACGAAGATCCTGTGCGTCAACAACCTGAGCCGGTTCCCCCAGCCCTGCGAGCTCATGCTGGAGCAGCTCGCGGGGATGGTCCCCGTGGAGATGTCCGGGCGGGTGCCGTTCCCGCCGATCGGTGAGCTGCCGTACTTCGTCACGCTCGCCCCCCACGGCTTCTTCTGGTTCATGCTCCAAGAGGCGACCGACGACGAGGGACAGCAGCCATGATCGACCCCACCCGCATCCTCGACGCGCTCCCCGAGCACCTGCCCGAGCACATCGCCCGCCAGCGCTGGTCGGGGGCGGGTGAGCGGCACATCACGGGGGTGACGGCGCGCTGGCAGGAGGTGGTGCGCGAGGGTGATCCGCTGCTCCTCTGGATGGTCGTCACCGCCCGCTTCGGCGACGGGGCCGAGCAGGACTACCAGCTGTTCCTCGGGGCCCGCTCCGCCGAGCAGCTGCCGGACTTCCTGAGCGGCAAGGAGCGCGAGACGGTGGCGTTCCTGCCGGAGCCGCAGCCGGTGGTGGTCTACGACGCGCTCGTCGACCCGGACCTCGCCATCGACGTCCTGCACCTGGCCGCGCCGGACATCGACGCCGTGGTGCGGCGCCCGATCGTCCTCCAGCACTCGAACTCGTCGGTGGTGTTCGACGAGACCTCGATCCTCAAGGTCTTCCGGAAGGTGGCCCCCGGCCCCAACCCCGACGTGGAGGTGCCCCGCACGCTGGCCGAGCGGGGCTTCGAGCACGTGCTGCCCCCGCTGGCCGAGCTGCACCGAGACGGCGCGGACCTGCTCGTGCTGCGCGAGTTCCTCGTCGGCTCCACCGAGGGCTGGGAGCTGGCCCGGGCGTCGGTGCGCGACGTCCTCGCCTCGGGGCTCGCTCCGGAGGAGTCGGGCGCCGACTTCGCCCCCGACGCCGAGCGCCTC
>DATGRC010000252.1:0-2981 GCA_035303865.1 Acidimicrobiales bacterium | reverse complement strand
CGGCCGCCATGTCACCAGGCGACTGTTGCGGGACCGTTTCCCGGCGGTGACGGCAGCCCGTCTCCGGGCGGCTCCGGGCCGGAGGTCCTCACGCCGCTCACCCGGCGAGGGCGGGGGCGGGGGCGTCGGCCTCGCCGTCGGGAGCCGTGGCGAGCGGGGCCACAGCGGCGGGACGGCGACCGGCCACCCAGGCGTAGCCGAGGCCGACGACGAGACCGCCGCCGAGCACGTTGCCGGGGACCGTCCACGCGAGGTTGCGGGCGAGGGCGTCCCAGCCGATCGAGCCGTCGAGGGCAGCGAGCCCGAAGACGGTGACGTTGGCGACCGAGTGCTCGAAGCCGGAGGCAGGGCGGCGTTGCCGGCGAGGGCTCGGCCGGCACCGGGCGAGTCGGTGATGCCGAGCGCGCAGACGCTGGCGCCGGTGCAGGCGCGGATCTGGGCGGTGCGGCCCTCGCCGAGCAGGTGCACGCCCCGCTCCGCCAGCGCGGCGCGGATCGTGGCCACGGCGGCCAGCGGGACGTTGCGGAAGGTGAGGTTCTGGTCCCGGGTGAGCGTGACGTGGCCGTCGGCGTGGCGGTCGGCGAGGTCGCAGACGAGGTCGAGCTCGGCGGCGCAGGTGTCCCCGAGGGGCAGGTGTCCCCGAGGGGCAGGTCGATCGTCACCGACGCCAGCCCCGGCGCGCGCTGCGGGCGCACCCCGGCGGTCCAGCCGCCCGGTGGCACCTCGGTGAGCACCGCGGCCCGATCCGCCTCGTCGAGCACCTCCACCTCGGGCGGGGCGGGGTGCGGGCGGCGGCGGGCCTCGTCGAAGGCGGCCTGCCAGAGGCTGCGGAAGCGGTCGGCGCCGAGGTCCTGGACGAGGACCTTGAGGCGGGCCTTCGCCGGCTCCTCGAAGCGGCCGTGGGCCACGAACACGTCGATGAGCGCCTCGACCGCTGGGAGGGCGTCGATGCGGGGGACGAAGGGGTGGAGGAGCACGGCGAGGGAGGGCGCCTTGCCGAGGCTGCCTCCGACCCACAGCTCATAGCCGGGCACGCCGTCGACGACCTTCGACACGAGTCCGAGGTCGTTGACCAGGGCGTCCTCTCGGCAGCGGGGCGAGCCGCCGAGGGCGATGTTGAGCCGGCTCGGGAGCTGGCAGTTCAGCTCGGCCGAGCGAGCCACGACGGCGTCGGAGACCAGCCGGGCGTCGGGCAGGCAGTCGAAGGGCTCGTCGAGGCCGACGCCGGCGTCCTCGGAGCACATGACGTTGCGGAGCGTGTGCCCGCACGCCGACCGGGTCGACAGGCCGATGCGGGCGAGGTCGGCCAGCAGGAGCGGGACGTGTCGGGCCTCGACCCAGTGGAGCTCCACGTTCTGGCGGGTGGTGAGGTGCAGCCAGTCGGCGGCGTGGCGGGCGGCGAGGCGGCCGAGGCCCCGGAGCTGCTCGGTGGGGGCGACGCCGCCGGGGACGCGCACCCGGGCCATGAACACGCCGTCCTGGAGCTGCGTGCAGACGCCGTGGGTCTTGAGCGCGTAGCGGTCCTCGGGGGTGAGCCACCCGTCGCCCTCGGCGGCGAGGCGCTCGAGGTCGACGCGCAGGCCGGCGCGCTTGGCGGCGGGGATGTCGGGGAGGGCCATGCCCGGACCGTACGGACGGCGTGGATCGGCCGGGTTGCCCCTGCGTTTCGCTCCGACCAACGCCCGCGCACACGGCCCCGCCCTCGGCTGTGAGCGCGACGACGCCGCGGTGCGCGCTCAGACCGCAGCGGCTGGAGCGGACGCCGCGACGTCGTGGCGGGTCAGTGGCCGCGGGCGATCCACTCGTCGAGGTGCGGGGCCTCGGCGCCGATCGTGGTGTCGTCGCCGTGGCCGGTGTGCACGACGGTCTCCGGCGGGAGCGTCAGGAGCTTGGTGCGGATGCTCTCGATGATCGTCGGGAAGTCGCTGAAGCTGCGGCCGGTGGCGCCAGGGCCGCCGTTGAAGAGCGTGTCGGCGCTGAACACCACGGCGTTGGCCTCGTCGTGGAGGCACACGCCGCCCGGCGTGTGGCCGGGGGTGTGCAGCACCCGCAGCTCGTGCCCGCCGGCTCGCAGCACGTCGCCCTCGGCGAGGTCGCGGTCCCAGCGCCGGTCCGGGTAGACGTGGCCCCACAGCTCGGCGTCGTCGGGGTGCATGAGGATCGGGGCGCCGGTGGCGTCGGCGAGGGCGGCGCCGGCGTTGATGTGGTCGTTGTGGCCGTGGGTGGCCACGATGCCCACCACCCCGCGACCCCGGACGGCCTCCAGGATCGGGCGGTGGTCGTGGGCGGCGTCGATCACGAGCACCTCGTCGTCGTCGCCGACCAGCCACACGTTGTTGTCGACCTCGAAGTCCTCCCCGTCGATGGAGAAGGTCCCCGACGTGACCACGCGTTCGATCGCCATGCTCAGAGCACCACCACGGATCGCAGCACCTCGCCTCGCTCCATCTTGTGGAAGGCCTCCTCGACCTCGTCGAGGCCGATCGTCTCGCTCACGAACCGCTCGAGCGGGAGCCGGCCCTGCAGGTGCAGGTCGACGAGCATCGGGAAGTCCCGGGACGGGAGGCAGTCACCGTACCAAGACGGCTTCAGGCGCCCACCCCGCCCGAAGAAGTCGATCATCGGCAGCTCGATGCGCATCTCCGGGTTGGGGACGCCGACCTGGACGACGGTGCCGGCCAGGTCCCGGGCGTAGAACGCCTGCTCGAACACCTTGGGATTGCCGACCGCCTCGATGCAGACGTCGGCACCGTTGCCGTCGGTCAACTCCCTGATCGCCTCCACGGGATCGACGTCCGACGCGAGCACGGTGTGCGTGGCCCCGAACTCCCTGGCCAGCTCGAGCTTCCCGGCGTCGAGGTCGACGGCGATGACCTTCGACGCCCCCACCAGGCGGGCACCGGCGATGGCGGCGTCGCCCACTCCGCCACAGCCGAACACGGCCACGCTGTCGCCGAGGCCGACCTCGCCGGTGAACATGG
>DATGRC010000251.1:0-11456 GCA_035303865.1 Acidimicrobiales bacterium | reverse complement strand
GGGCAAGAGCTGGGACTACCACGTCACCGAAGCCCTCCAGACCAGCCTCGACGAGGGCGTGGCGATGGTCGGGGAGAGCGTGCAGTTCCTGAAGGCGGCGGGGCTGCGGGTGTTCTTCGACGCCGAGCACTTCTTCGACGGGTACAAGGCCAACCCCGAGTACGCCCTGCGCGTCCTCGAGGCCGCGGCCACGAACGGCGCTGACTGCCTCGTCCTGTGCGACACGAACGGCGGCTCGCTGCCCCACGAGGTCCAGCGCATCGTCGGCGAGGTCAGCTCGTACTTCGGGCCGGACCAGCAGCTCGGCATCCACACCCAGAACGACACCGGCTGCGCCGTCGCCAACTCCGTGGCCGCCGTCCTCAGGGGCGCCACGCACCTCCAGGGCACCGTCAACGGGTACGGCGAGCGGACCGGCAACGCCAACCTCATGAGCTGCATCCCGAACCTCGAGCTGAAGCTCGGGATCCGCTGCCTGCCCGAGGGCCGCATCGAGCGGCTCACGGCCGTCAGCCGGCACGTCGCCGAGCTCGTGAACCTGCCGCCGCACGCCGCCGACCCCTACGTCGGCCAGTCGGCCTTCGCTCACAAGGGCGGGCTCCACACGTCGGCGCTCGGCAAGGCGGGCGGCGCCACCTACGAGCACATCGACCCGGAGCTGGTCGGCAACGGCACCCGGGTGCTCGTCTCCGACCTCGGCGGCCGGGCCGGGATGGTGATGAAGGCCAAGGAGCTCGGCGTCGACCTCGACGACGCTGCCGCGGCCCGCCTCACCGAGGACCTCAAGGAGCTCGAGGCGCAGGGCTACGTGTTCGAGGCGGCCGAGGCCAGCCTCGAGCTGCTCATGCGCCGCGCCGCCGGCTGGACCGACGACCCCTTCACCGTCGAGGGGTACCGGGTCACCACCTACCACCGGGCGCCGGTGCTCACCGGCAACGGCGTGGCCATCGACACCGAGGCCACGGTGAAGCTGTGGGTCGGCGACGAGCGGCTCATCGCGGTGGGGGAGGGCAACGGTCCCGTCAACGCGCTCGACCAGGCGCTGCGCCGCGTCCTCGTCGCGCCGTTCCCGCAGCTGGCCCAGGTCCACCTCACCGACTACCGGGTGCGCATCCTCGACGCCGACGCGGACACCGACGCCGTGGTGCGGGTCCTGATCGAGTCGAGCGCCGGCGAGCTGAGCTGGACGACGATCGGCGTGTCCACCAACGTCATCGAGGCGTCCTGGCAGGCCCTCGTCGACGCCCTCATGTGGGGCCTCCTGCACCTCGAGGGCTAGGTTCGGAGCCGTGGCCGCACCCGAGTACGTCCCCGTCGACAGCGTCGAACCGGTCCGCAGCTACGAGTCGCCGCCGTGGCTGCCCGACCAGTGGGTGCCGGACCGACCGGCCGAGCTGCCCATCGGCCAGCCCGACGGGCCCCGCCTCGGCAGCCCGGGCCCCGACCAGGGCTACGTCCTCACCCTCGTGAAGCGCTTCGAGGGCCAGCTCACCCTCACCGACGGCGAGCACGAGCGCGACGCCCTCTTCGGTGCGTCGCTCGTGGCGCTCAAGCGGGCGTCGATCTTCGGCCGGGCCCCGGTGATCCACGACGTGCGGATCGCGCTGACCATCTGGGGGTTCCTCGGCGACGCTCCGGCCGAGCTCGTGGAGCTGCGCAAGCCGCTCTTCGAGGAGGTCGCCCACCCGCACCACTACGTCGAGCAGCGTCGGATCGTGGACCTCGTGCCCGACGAGGTGCTCCGCCTGTCGCCGGAGGAGGTGGCCGAGCGGCACCGCCGGGACTGGCGGAGCCTGCTCGACCTCACCGCCGCCGACGCAGCCTGAGCGCGCCGGGCTGACCCCCGCGCTGGCGCGGGGCGCGCGGTCGGCTCAGGCCGCGCCCGGCTCGGGCAGCGGCGGGTGCGGGTCGCTGTCGCCGCCCGGGTCCGACTGCTCGGCCTCGTCATCGTCCCCGCCCTCGCCGTCGTCAGGGGTGGCGGCGAGCGTCGGCCTCGCCGATCGCTCCGCCAGGTCTGGCCCCTCCACGCCCCGGTTCGGCGTGGGGTCCGGGATCGGTGCCGGCCCGGGCTCGGGCGCGGGGTCGGGCACCGGCGGCTGGGGCGGGTGCGGGTCGGGGAGCGAGGCTCGCCGGAAGGGGCTGGCTGGGAGCATCACGTGCGGCATCGGGATCCCTCCGGTTGCGTCGTCGCGTCCGCCGTCGGGCCTCCTTCCCGCGCCCCGATCGGGCCAGACATCTCGGCGTCAGGTTCCCGTCAGCCTGTTGGACGCGTCCCGTAACCCTTCGACCACGGACGAGAAACGGAGCCTCCTTACGGTCAGGCACAGGTCAGACGAGAAGCGTCGACCGCACCCCCAACCACCAGGAGGGCACCCCCGTGAAGCTCAAGCTGCTCGCCGCACCGGCGATCAGCGGCGCTGCCGTGCTGGCCTTGGCCGCACCAGCGCTCGCACAAGGAACCGAGGACGTGGTGCTCGCACCACAGCAGCTCCTCGACAACATCTGGATCTTCATCGCCGGGATCCTCGTCTTCTTCATGCAGGCCGGCTTCGCGCTCGTCGAGGCCGGGCTGACGAGGGCCAAGAACGTCGGCAACATCATGATGAAGAACCTCATGGACTGCGCCGCCGGCGTCCTGGCCTTCTTCCTCGTCGGCTACGGCATCGCCTACGGGTCCGACGAGCTCCTCGGCGGCTGGTTCGGCTGGGGCGGCTTCGGCGTGGACGGCATCGACGCCGCTGGTGGCGACGGCCTCTTCACCGCCACGAGCTTCTTCTTCCAGGCCGCCTTCGCCGCCACCGCCGCCACGATCGTGTCCGGGGCCATGGCCGAGCGCACGAGGTTCAAGAGCTACTTCGTGTACTCGCTCGTGATCACGGCGCTCATCTACCCGATCGTGCTGCGCTGGACCTGGGGCGGCGGCTGGCTGGCCCAGCGGGAGTACCCGTTCTCGGACTTCGCCGGCTCCACGATCGTGCACGGCACCGGCGGCTGGGCGGCCCTCATGGGCGCCTGGGTGCTCGGGCCTCGCATCGGCAAGTACGGCCCCGACGGCAAGCCGCGGGCCATCCCGGGCCACAACATCGCCTTCGTCGTGATCGGCGCCATGATCCTCTTCATCGGCTGGTTCGGCTTCAACCCGGGCTCGGAGCTCGCCGTCGACGAGTTCGTCATGCAGGTGGGCGTGAAGACGCTCCTCGCCGGGGCGGCCGGCGCCGTCGTGGCGATGATCGTCAACTGGACCTGGGACGGGAAGCCCGACGTGTCGATGGCCTGCAACGGCCTCCTCGCCGGCCTCGTGGCCATCACCGCTCCCGTCGGCACGGTCACCACGCCGATGTCGATCCTGATCGGTGCCGTCGGCGGCGCCCTCGTGGTCGCCTCGGTCAAGCTCTTCGACCGGATCGGCATCGACGACCCGGTGGGCGCCGTCTCCGTCCACGGCGTCGTGGGCGCCTGGGGCTCGCTGTCGATCGGCCTGTTCGCCAAGTGGGACGACGCCTTCCTCGGCCGTGAGGACGCCGGCCTGTTCTACGGCGGCGGAGCGGACCAGCTGATCACCCAGGCCACGATGGTGATCGTCCACTTCGTCTTCGTCTGCGTGGCCGCTGGCCTCCTGTTCCTGGCCATCAAGAAGACGATCGGCCTCCGGGTCACCCCGGAGGAGGAGCTCGCCGGCCTCGACGTCGAGGAGCACGGCGTGGCCGGCTACAACGCCGACACCGTCACGGGCGTCCCCGGCGGCCTCGCCGGCGCCTCCGTCACCGCCACCCCGTCGATGACGGTCTGAGAGAGGAGAACGAACATGCTCAGCCTCGTCACGGCGGTCATCAAGCCGCACGCCGTCGACTCGGTGAAGGAGGCCCTCAAGGGGGCCGGCGTCACCGGCCTCACCCTCAGCGAGGTCAAGGGGTTCGGCCGCCAGGGCGGCCACACCGAGACCTACCGGGGTGCGGAGTACACCGTGGACTTCGTCCCCAAGGTGAAGCTCGAGATCCTCGTCCCGCTGGAGGACGCCGACGCGGTGGCCAACGTCATCGCCCAGGCCGCCGGCACCGGCAAGATCGGCGACGGGAAGATCTGGATCGCCTCGGTGGAGCGGGTCATCCGGATCCGCACCGGGGAGATGGGCGTCGACGCCCTCTAGGGGGCCGGTGGCCCTGCCCGAAGCGCACCCGGCCGGAGGGGTCGCCCTGCGGGGCGGCCCCTCCGCCGCGCCGGTTGTTGCTGCGGGCTCCCTCCTGGCTACCGTTCGGCCGTGAGCACTGAGCGCCTCCCCGGAGCCCTCCGGGACGACCTCGACCAGGCGGTCCGGTGACCGGCGACCAGCCCATCCGCTACACGTGGAGCGAGTCCGATCGCTTCGTCCCCCGGACCCTCGTGCGCCCCCTCCAGCGGTTCATGGCGCACGAGGCGGCCGGTGGCATCGTCATGGTGCTGGCCGCCGTCGCCGCGCTGGTGTGGGCCAACTCGCCGTGGGGCGACACCTACACCGAGTTCTGGCAGACCCTCCTCGTCGTGGAGCTGGGCGACTTCGTCCACCTCGACCACCTGGACCTCCGGGCGTGGGTGAACGACGCGCTGATGACGCTCTTCTTCCTGCTCGTCGGGCTCGAGATCAAGCGCGAGGTCGTCCACGGCTCCCTGCAGGACCTGCGCTCGGTGGCGCTCCCGGTGGTGGCGGCGCTCGGCGGCATGGCGGTGCCGGCCCTGATCTACACCGCCTTCAACGCCGGGGGCCCCGGGGCCGACGGGTGGGGGATCCCGATGGCCACGGACATCGCCTTCGCCGTCGGCGTGGTCGGCCTCCTCGGCTCGCGGGTGCCGCTCGCCGCCAAGATCTTCCTGCTCACCCTGGCGGTGGCCGACGACATCGGCGCGATCGTCGTGATCGCCGTCTTCTACACCGAGGACCTGTCGCTCAGCTGGTTCGGGCTGGCCGTCGTCGCCCTCGTCGCCGCTCACATCATGCGGCGGATGGACGTCCACTCCCTCGCCCCGTACCTCGCCGTCGGCGGGCTCGCCTGGCTCGGGCTCCTCCAGTCGGGCGTCCACGCCACGCTCACCGGCGTGGCCCTCGGGCTCATGACCCCGGCGTGGCCGCTGCGACCGCCGAGCACCTTCCCCGGGGCCGTGCGCGAGGTCGCCGACCGAGTGGAGGAGACGCTCCAGGCGCCGATCACCACCGACGAGCTGCAGGAGGACGAGCACCTCATCGCCGAGGTGGCCCGCCTCACCCGCCAGACGATCAGCCCCCTGGAGCGCATCGAGCGGGCGCTGGCCCCGTGGGTGGCCTACGCCATCGTGCCGATCTTCGCCCTGGCCAACGCCGGCGTCCGGATCTCCGGCGACAGCCTCGGCGACCTGCTCACCCACGACGTGACCCTCGGCGTGGCCGTCGGCCTCGTCGTCGGCAAGACCGTGGGGGTCTTCGGCTTCACCACGATCGCCGTGAAGCTCGGCCTCGGCCGGCTGCCCGAGGGCACGACGTTCCGCCACATCCTCGGGCTCGCCGTGTGCGCCGGCATCGGCTTCACCGTCGCGCTCTTCGTCACGAGCATCTCGCTCGACGCCGCGGAGGCCGACGCCGCCAAGGTCGGCATCCTCGGCGCCAGCCTCCTCGCCGGCGTCGGCGGCTTCCTCCTCCTCCGCAGCGCCCCGGCGCCGTCCACAGTCGACGCGACGACGACCGCCGTCGAGGTCCCGGAGACGGAGAGGCGGCCGGTACCCTCGCCCCAGTGAGCCCGTCCACGCCCCGGTTCCGCTTCGCGCCGTCCCCCACCGGCTTCCTGCACGTCGGGAACGCCCGGGCCGCGCTGTTCAACTGGCTGGAGGCCCGCCGCCTCGGCGGCGAGATGCTCCTGCGGGTCGAGGACACCGACCGCGAGCGGTCCAGCTCCGAGCTCATCGACAACGTCCTCGACTCGCTGCGCTGGCTCGGCATCGACTGGGACGGCGACATCGTGCTCCAGGCCGACAACCTTGACGCCCACCGGGCCGCCGCCCACCGGCTCCTCGAGGAGGGCCGGGCCTACTGGTGCGACTGCACGACCGAGCAGGTCCAGGAGCGGGCCCGCCAGCGGGGCGGTCCGCCCGGCTACGACGGCCACTGCCGCGACCGCGGCCTCGCCCAGCGCGAGGACACGGCGCTGCGCTTCCGCACCCCGGACGAGGGCACCACCTCGTTCACCGACGTCGTGCGGGGCGAGGTCTCCTTCGACAACGCCACGATCGAGGACTTCGTCCTGCTGCGCTCCAACGGGCTCCCCGTGTTCCTCCTCTCGAACGCCTACGACGACGCGACGATGGAGATCACCCACGTCGTGCGGGGCGAGGACCACGTCCCCGGCACCCCCAAGTACCTGCTCCTGCGGGAGGCGCTCGGGCTGGGTCGCCCCGAGGTGTTCGCCCACCTGCCGCTCCTCGTCAACGAGCAGCGCAAGAAGCTGTCGAAGCGCAAGGACGCCGTCTCGGTGGCCGAGTTCCGCGAGCGCGGGTACCTCGCCTCGGCGATGGTCAACTACCTCGCCACCCTCGGCTGGGGGCCCAAGGACGGGATCGAGGTGCGACCGCTCGAGGAGATCATCGAGCTGTTCCGCCTCGAGGACGTGACGCCGTCGCCGGCCTTCTTCGACGTGAAGAAGCTCCAGTCGTTCAACGCCGACCACATCCGGGCCCTGTCGCCCGAGCGGTTCCGGGAGGAGGTGCGGCCGTTCCTGTCCTCACCCGAGGTGGCCGAGGCGCTCGAGCCGCTGGCCGAGCTCGTGCAGGAGCGGGTCCGCCTCCTCACCGAGGTGGAGCCGATGATCGCGTTCCTGCTCGACCGACCCCTCGAGATCGACGACGCCTCGTGGGAGAAGGCGATGGTGAAGGGCAAGGCCGCGCCCGAGATGCTCGACGCCACCATCGAGCGGTTCGAGGCCCTCGACGCCTGGACGGCCGACGCCATCCGGGTCGCCGTCGAGGACGCCGCCACCGCCGTCGGGCTCACCAACGCCGAGGGTCGGCCGCAGCTGTCCAAGGCCCAGGCGCCGGTGCGGGTGGCAACCACCGGCCGCAGCGTCGGCCCCCCGCTCTTCGAGTCCCTGGAGGCTCTCGGACGGGAGCGGACCCTCGAGCGCCTCCGGGCGGCCCGGGCCCGGCTCTGACGTGCCGGCCGTCGGCGCTGGCGGCGCCCGCACGGCGTTCCGACCCAGCCGGCGGCTCGTCCTGCGCGCCCTCGGGGCGCTGCTCGGGCTCGTCGTCCTCTACGTGGGCGTCACCTTCGGGCAGGTGTACCGGGCCAGCCGCCACGACGGGGCCCGCCCGGCCGACGCCATCGTCGTGCTCGGCGCCGCCCAGTACGACGGCCGGCCCTCGCTGGTCTTCCGCGACCGCCTCGACCACGCCCGATCGCTCTACGAGGCCGGCTACGCGTCGCGGATCGTCGTGACCGGCGGCCGCCAGGAGGGAGACCGCTTCACCGAGGCCGCGGCCGGCTACCAGTACCTGCGCGACCAGGGGGTGCCCGACGGGGCGCTCCTGCGGGAGGTCGCCGGGACGAACACCTACGAGTCCCTGCAGGAGGCGGCCGAGTTCCTCGTGGGGGAGGGGCTCACCTCGGTGGTGCTCGTGACCGACGGGTACCACGCCTACCGGGTGCGGGCCGTGGCCGAGGAGCTCGGCCTCGACGCCGCCGTGTCCCCGGCCCGGGGCCGCTTGTCGCGCCCGAGCGAGCTGCGCCAGCTCCTGCGGGAGACCGCAGCGGTGTCCGTCGGCCGGCTGATCGGCTGGAACCGGCTCTTCCGCATCGACGCCCGGGTCAACAGCTGACCCTCCCCGGGGCCGGTTGTGCGGTCGCCGAGGGGCCTTCGCTAGAGTTGGCGGCTCACCCGTTCGGGGGTGGTGTAATCGGCAACACAACTGGTTCTGGTCCAGTTATTGGGGGTTCGAGTCCTCCCCCCCGAGCCACTGACGCAGCGCCCCAGGCCTCGGCCTGGGGCGCCGTCGCGCCCGCCGTCCCGCCTGCCGCGGCCTGACCACGGGTAGGCTGGCTCGTTCACCTCACCCGGCCTCCGGTCGGACCGGTCTCCGCGAGGACGGTTCAGCAGTGCCCACCAACCCCTTCGGCGGCGACCCGTGCCGCGTCATCCTGGTCGAGGACGACCCGGGTGACGCCTACCTCGTCGAGACCTTCCTCGAGGACGCCGGCGACTACGAGCTCACCTGGGTGACCTCGATCGCCGAGCTGTCCCAGCTCGACCAGCCCGTCGACTGCGTCCTCCTCGACCTCGGGCTGCCCGACGCGTCGGGGCTCGACGCGCTCCAGAAGGTCCGGGCCACGGTCCACTCGGCCGTCGTCGTCCTGACCGGCCGCTCCGACGAGTCGATGGCCATCGAGGCGGTGTCCGCCGGCGCCGAGGAGTACCTGCTCAAGGCTCACGTGGACAGCCAGACGCTGCTGCGCTCGATCCGCTTCGCCATCGAGCGGCGCCGGGCCGACGACGTCGAGCTGCGGGCCGCCCACACCGCCCGCATGGCGGAGGGGCTCTTCGCCCGCCCGCTCGTGTCCGATCCCCGCGTCACCTGGACCGGTCGGTACCAGCCGGGTGGCCGCGGCGCCCTCCTCGGCGGGGACTTCATGGACATGGTGGAGACCGAGGACGGCTGGCTCCACCTCATCATCGGCGACGTCGCCGGGCACGGGCCCGACGAGGCGGCCATCGGGGTGAGCCTCCGGCTGTCGTGGCGGGCGCTGGCCCTGGCCGGCCACGAGCCGGCTGAGACCCTCCGCCACGTCGACGGCCTGCTGCGGCGCGAGTGGGACCACCAGATGTTCGCCACCGCCTGCCAGGTGAGCGTGGCGCCGAGCCGGGACCGGGCCGAGGTCATCCTGGCCGGCCACCCGGCACCGCTGCTGGTCGAGCCCGAGGTGGGCGAGCTCGAGATCACCACCCGCGGCCTGCCGCTCGGCATCACGGCCACCGCCCGCTGGGAGGCGCAGACGGTCGAGCTCGGGGAGGCGTGGTCGCTCCTCGTCTACACCGACGGCCTCGTCGAGGGCCGCATCGACGGCGGGAGCGAGCGGTGGGGGATCGAGGGGCTGGCCGCCGCGGCGGCGGAGGTCCCGCGCGAGGACCCGGAGAAGTTCGTCGACTCGCTGCTGTCCCGGGCCGAAGCCCTCCACGGCGCCGATCTCCCCGACGACGTGGCCCTCCTGCTCCTGCAGGGCCGCAGCCACCCATGACGGCGCGCGGCGGCTGGCCGCTGCGCCGGCGCGTCCGGGTCCTGTTCACGGCCGCCGCCGTGGTCGCCGCCGTGACCTTCGGGATCGGGGTGGTGGCGTTCCAGCGCCTCCTCGACGCCCGCGAGCGGCTCGTCGACGAGCTCGACCCGGCCCTCGTGGCCCTCGACGACTACTCCCACGGGCTCCTCAGCCAGCAGAACGCGATCCGGGGTGTGCTGCTCACCGAGGCCCCGGAGTTCCTGGCTGCCTACGAGGCGGGCGGCGAGCGGCTCGACCGGGCCCTCGACGAGCTGCGCCGCCAGGTCGGCGACCGCGAGGGCGTGGCCCGGCGCATCGAGGCGATCGCGTCGGCGGCGGCGGCCTGGCAGCGGGACTTCGCGGCCCGCGAGCTGCAGGCCGTCGACGACGGCACCGAGGTGCCCGCGTCGGTGGTGCAGGCCAGCCGGAGCGTCTTCGACGGGATCGCCGCCGAGGTCGACGAGCTGACGGAGGACCTGCAGGCGCTGCGGTCCGAGGCTCGCCGGGACCTCGACGACGCCACCCGGGACCTCGTCGTGGCCCTCGGCGCCGCCGTGCTCGCCCTCCTCGTGGTCGCCACCACGATCCGCCTGGCCCTGGGCCGCTGGGTCACCGGGCCCCTCGACGAGCTGGCCGACGAGGCCGAAGCGGTGCGGGCCGGGGCGCTCGACCGGCCGATCGAGGTCGCCGGGCCGCCCGAGGTGGTCGCCGTGGCCGGTGCCGTCGAGGCGATGCGGGCCCGCATCCAAGACGACCTGGCCGAGGTCCTCGCCGCCCGCGAGGAGCTGGCCGAGACGGCCGACGAGCTGGCCCGCTCCAACCGAGACCTCGAGCAGTTCGCCTACGTGGCCAGCCACGACCTCCAGGAGCCGCTGCGCAAGGTCATCTCCTTCTCGCAGCTCCTCCAGCAGCGCTACGGCGACCAACTCGACGAGCGGGCCGACCAGTACATCGCCTTCGCCGTGGACGGCGCCCGCCGGATGCAGGCGCTCATCAACGACCTCCTGGCGTTCTCGCGGGTCGGGCGGCTGAGCGGGGACTTCGAGCCGGTCGAGCTGGCGCGCTGCGCTCGACGGGCCGTCGAGGACCTCTCCGAGCGGATCGAGGAGACCGGCGCCACCGTCGACGTGGGCGAGCTGCCCGCCGTCGAGGGCGAGGCCAACCTGCTCACCGCCGTCTTCCTGAACCTGATCGGCAACGCGCTCAAGTTCCGCCGCCCCGGCGTCGCGCCCGCGGTCTCCGTCGGGTCGGCCGACCGGGGCGACCACTGGGAGATCTGGGTGGCCGACAACGGCATCGGGATCGAGCCGGAGCACGTCGACCGGGTGTTCGTGATCTTCCAGCGGCTCCACGCCCGGGAGGCCTTCACCGGCACCGGGATCGGCCTCGCCCTGTGCCGACGGATCGTCGAGCACCACGACGGGCAGATCTGGGTGGACCCCCACGTGGAGGAGGGGACCACGATCCGCTTCACGCTCCCCAAGGCCCGCCCGGCCGCCGATCGCCCCGACGCGGCCTCGGGGTCGTAGTCTTCCCCCTCCACCCGAGCTGAAAGGGGCGCTCGTGAACCTCGGCGCCGACCAGGCCCAGCCCATCCAGATCCTCCTCGTGGAGGACGACCCCGGCGACGTGCTCATCACCAAGGAGGCCCTCGAGCACTCCAAGGTGGCGAACACGCTCCACACGGTGGCCAACGGCGAGGAGGCCCTCGCCTTCCTGCGCAAGGAGGGCGAGCACGCCGACGCCGAGACGCCCGACCTCATCCTCCTGGACCTCAACCTGCCTCGCCTCGACGGCCGCGAGGTCCTCGCCCAGGTGAAGGAGGACCCGGTCCTGCGGCGCATCCCGGTGGTGGTGCTGACCACCTCCCAAGCCGAGGAGGACGTGCTGCGCAGCTACGACCTGCACGCCAACGCGTACGTCACGAAGCCGGTGGACTTCGCCCAGTTCGTGAACGTCGTCCGCCAGGTGGACGAGTTCTTCTTCACGGTGGTGCGCCTGCCCCCGCACTGACAGATCTGGATGTGCGAGCCGGCGCGCGGACCGGCTAACGTGCACGCTCCGCACCGCAGTGCGAGCCCCCATCGTCTAGCGGCCTAGGACACCGGCCTCTCACGCCGGCAACACGGGTTCAAATCCCGTTGGGGGTGCCACCGAGCCCCGGGCAGTGCCCGGGGCTTCGTCGTTCCCGGGCGCCGCGCCGCTCGGGACC
>DATGRC010000250.1:0-12887 GCA_035303865.1 Acidimicrobiales bacterium | reverse complement strand
ACCACCCGCCAGAACGACGACATGCGGGCGATCTCCGCGTTCGTCGCCATCGGCGGCGTCCCCACGGTCATCGGCGCGATCTACGGCATGAACTTCGACCACATGCCGGAGCTGCGGTGGCGGTACTCCTACGCGGTGGTGCTCGTGGTGACGGCGCTCCTCTGCTGGGGCCTCTACCGCCGCTTCAAGCGCATCGGCTGGCTCTGACCGGGGCCTCAGGGCCGCCCGGCGGCATCCTCGTCGCCGTCGCCGTCGTCGTCGGCCAGGGCCGGCAGCGCCAGCGCCCCGCTCGTCAGCGCCACCACGGCGACGGCCACGCTGGCGCCGAGCGCGAGGCCCAGGCTGGCCCGGTCCAGCCCCGGCGGCAGGTCGCCGGGCAGCACCGGCTTGAGGAGCGACTGGAACCGGAAGATCGCCCACCCCGACAGCGCCGCCACCGCGGCGAGCGCACCGATCACCCCGGCGGCGCGCTCGCCCAGCGCCACCGCCACCGACGCCGCCACGACCGCCACCACCGGCAGCGCCCACAGGAGGGGGTTGCCGCTCCCGTCGGGGCTGGCCGCCCACTCGTCCCGCCCGGTGACGGCGCCGAGCACGGCGACGGCGGCGAGCACCCCGGACGCGGCCCGCACGCCACCCACCCGCCGGGCCCCGACGGCTAGGCCCGCTGCGACCACGACGGCCAGGACCAGCCACGGGATCGGTGAGACCGCCTCCTCGTAGAAGAGCACGCCCTCCACGGCGGCGGGCTGGCCGTCCACGGTGATCGGCACCCGCCACGGGTCGTACGCCCCGCCCACCTGCTCGCCCCGGGCCACCGGCGGCGACGCCTTCGACATCCAGTGCACCCGGTGGTCGTGCCAGGCGTAGGTGCCGCCGTTCGCCACCGCCTCCCACTCGGGCTCGGTGTCGGGGTCCTCCATCGCCGCGGTCACGTCGGCCGGCACGGTGACGGCCCCGGCGCGGTCCTCGTTCAGGTAGGTGGCGGCTGACAGGCGGTTGCGCTCCACGGTCCCGTCGGGCAGGAAGCGCAGGTACGGCTCGTCCTGGTAGCCGTGCACCACCACCTCCACGCCGGCGGCCACCTCGAGCTCGAGGAACGAGTCGCCGCCCCGGATGCGGGCCGCCACCCCGTCGACGGCCGGCTCGACGCCGGTCACCTCGGAGCGGAAGTCGGACGGGCCGGCCGGGTCGGCGGCGGCGGGACCGGCCGCCACCACGAGCACGGCCAGCGCGCCGAGGGCGAGCGCGGCCACCCGAGCGCCGAGCCGGGCGGCCGGGTGATGGGGACGGAGGTGAAGGGGGCGCAGGTGCGGCATCGAGGACCTCTGGCTATGAGGCGATGGGGACGGTGGTCTCGGCGACCGCCTCGGTGAAGCGGTCGACGCGGACGCGGATCACGAGCTGCCACTCGCCGGCCAGGGCGAAGTCGCTGCTGTCGAGCTGGAAGTGGGCGGGCCCGGCCCGCGGCGGCACCACCTCCACGGGCCCGATCCCGGCCGACGGGAGCGTCAGCTCCACCGTGAGCGCCTCGCCGAGCTCGGCCGGCACCCCGTCGGGCCCGTAGGTGTAGAGGTGCAGCTGGTTGAACCCGGCCCGAGCCGGGTCCACGACGATCTGGATGCTGCCGTGGCCGTCGCTCACCTCGACGATGCGCTCGACGAGCTGCATCTGCCCGGTGGGCGGGGTGGTGACCACGAGCACCGAGGTGAGCGCCGCCACCCCGGCGAGCACCACCACCTCCACCCGCAGGGTGGTCCACAGCCGGTCGAGCGCGGCCCGGGCCCGACCCCGGCCCATCGCCGGCACCAGCCGGAAGTGGTTGTAGGCGGCGAGGGCGGCCACCGCGGCCACGAGCGCCACCTTGGCCAGCAGGAACAGGCCGTAGCGGCCGTCCGTCAGGTCCGACAGCGACTCGAGCTGGGTCCAGGCGAGGGCCACCCCGGCCCCGCCCACGGCGACGATCCCCCCGGTGGCCAGCACCGAGAAGCGGGCCACCACCTGACCGGTGTCGACCGGGTCCACCGGGTCGGCACCGGACCTCCGGCGGTGCCGCAGGGTCAGCCCGAGCAGGACGAGCCCGCCCACCCACAGCGCGGCGGCAGCCAGGTGGGCGACGTCGGCCAGGGTGGCGACGAGCACGTGGTCGCCGGCTCGGTTGTGGCCCCACGCCGCGAAGGACCCGGCCGCCAGCGCGCCGCCCACCACCGCGGCCGGGGCGGACCGGTCGACGCCGACCACCACGAGCACGAGCCCGACCGTGAGGAGCAGCAGGCTGAGCCCGAGGCCCTCCGCGGCGACCTTGCCGAGGACCCCGTCGTCGACGAGCGACAGCGGGCCCTGCCCGGTGCCGAGCGCGGCCTGCACCGGCAGCGCCACGAGGGCCGTCACCCACCCCACGGCGGCGGCGGCGCGCACCGCCCGCACGAGGGCCGGGCGCTCCGGCCCGCCCCGGTGGGCGTGGGCCAGGAAGGCGGCGCCGCCGGCGGCCACCAGGACCCCGGCGTAGGACAGGGCGCGGGCCACCCCGCCCACCACCTCCCACACCTGGTCGCCCCCGCCGCCGGCCACCCGGTCGGCGGCGCCGGTGTCGAGCGCCACGTCACCCACCCCGAACAGCGACGCGCCCCGCACCGGGTGCCCGTCGGCCGACACGATCCGGTAGGAGATCACGTAGGTGCCGTCGGGGAGGTCGGGCTGGACGCCGACGGTCACGACCGCCCCGTCCACCTGCGCCGCGCCGGCCTCCACCCGCCGACCGTCGCCGTCGAGGATCCGCACGCCGCCCAGCTCCACCGACACCGGCTCGCTGAACCGCAGCGTCACCTGGGCCGGGCTCTCGTCGAGGACGCTGCCGTGGGGCGGGTCCACCGACAGCAGCGACGCGTGGGCGGCCGCCGGCCCCGCCCCGGCCACGAGCACCACCAGCGCGGCGAGGGTGGCGGCCAGCGCGGCGGTCAGCCCGGCCAGGGCGGCTCGGGCGACGGGGGCGAGGCGCGGGGTGGGAGGAACAGCCGAGCAGCGGGGGCGGTGGGCCACCGGGCGACTATGCCGTGCGCCAGCGGGGCGCGCCCAGCGGCGCCGGCCCGGCGTGGCGGGCCTCCCGGGCCACCAGCCAAAGCAGCCCGAGCCCGGCCGCCTCGAGGAGGTGGTATGCCTCGCCGAGCGCGGTGGCGGAGCCGTCGATCACGTCGGCGACGGCGGTGACCGCGAGGACGACCACGAGCGCCGCGGCGAGCGGCAGCAGGCCCCAGGCCCGAGCCGGCTGCCAGGCCGCCACGACGAGGCCCACGGCGAGGGCCACGTCGAACGCGCCGAGCTCCCGGGCCACGTGCACGGCGGTGCCGTCACCGCCGAGGAGGAGGTCCGGCACGGCGAGGACGAGCTGGGTGAGGGCGACGGCGAGCAGCGCCCAGCGAGCGGTGCTGACCGGCCGCGGCCGCGCCGCGGCCACCCGAGGGTCCGGCGCCGCCTCCGCCAGGATGGCGTCGGTCAGGTCGGGGACCGGGTCGGCGGCCCGGACCCGCACCAGCCGGTGCAGGGCGGCGGCGTCCTCGGCCCAGGCCCGGCAGGCCCGGCACCCGGCCACGTGGGCGTCGAGCGCGGCGTCGTCCACACCGGGGTCCTCGCCGTCGAGGCGGGCGGAGAGCGCTTCGCGGAGGGCGTCGCAGTCCATGCCTACGGTGGTCGCCCCGCGGTGCGTTCGGGTTCCCGGGCCGACAGACTGTGCCTGTGGACGAGCTGACCCGGTTGGCGATCGACGCCGGCCGGGGGGATCAGGTGGCCATGGCGGCCTTCGTGCGGCGGACCCAGCCCGAGGTGTGGCGGCTGTGCGCCCGCCTCGGGGACCGGGACGCGGCGGACGACCTGACCCAGGAGGTGTACCTGCGGGCGCTGCCCGCGCTGGCCCGGTTCCGGGGCGACGCGTCGGCCCGCACCTGGCTCCTGCAGGTGGCCCGCCACACGTGCGCCGACCACGTGCGCCGCCGCACCCGGCGGCGGGCCCTCGTCGACCGGCTCATCACCCGCGGCACCGACCTCGTGGAGCCCGACGCCAGCGGCGCCGTGGACCTCGACGCCGCCGTCGCCACCCTCGACGAGGACCGCCGGGCCGCCTTCGTGCTCACCCAGGTGGTGGGCCTCTCCTACGCCGAGGCGGCCGAGGTGTGCCAGGTGCCGATCGGCACGATCCGCTCCCGCGTCGCCCGGGCCCGCAGCGACCTGCTCGCCGCCATCGGCACCTCACCCGAGGCCGACCCCAGCGACGCCACCGGCTGAGCGACCGGCGCGGGGCAGCCAGCCGGGCCGGCGGCCGTCAGCCGGTGGCGGCTCGGATGACGGCGAGGAGCTCGTCGTGGACGTGGCCGTTCGACGCCACCCCGCTGCCGCCGTCGATGCGGGCCTCACCGGCCAGGTCGGTGAAGCGCCCGCCGGCCTCGGCCAGGATCACCGGCATCGGGCCGACGTCGTAGGGCTCCACGACCGGGTCGACCATCGCCGCCGCCCGACCGGTGGCCACGAGCGCGTACCCGTACCCGTCGCCCCACGTGCGCAGCACGGCGCCGGCCCGGTCGAGGCGGGCCACGCTGTCTCCGGGCCAGTGGGTGAGCGAGCTGGCCATCACGTAGGCGCCGTCGAGGCCGGCGTGGTCGCTGACCCGGGCCGGGCCCCGCTCGCTCCAGCAGCCCAGGCCCCGGCCGGCCCACACCGTCTCGCCCAGGGCGGGCAGGTTGATGATGCCGAGGGCCAGGCCGTGCTCGTCCTCGAGGGCCAGCAGGTTCGAGTAGAGCGGCACCCCGCAGGTGAACGCCTTGGTGCCGTCGATCGGGTCGAGGATCCAGCGCCGCCCGGTGGTGGAGTGGGTGGGCGCCTCCTCCTCGCCGAGCACCCCGTCGCCGGGGAAGTGCTCGGCCAGCTGCTCGCGCAGGAACCGCTCGGCGTCGCGGTCGGCGGCGGTGACCGGCGTGCCGTCCTCCTTGCGGATCACCTCGAGGTCGTCGCGCCGGAACCAGCGCAGGGTGCGGTCGCCGGCCTCCTGGACGAGCCGGACGGCGAGGTCGAGGGTGGCCTGGTCGACGGGCGGGGGCGTGCTCACCCGGCCGAGTCTGGCCCCGGTCCGCCACGGGAGCCACCCCGCTCGGCGCTGGTCCCGTGCGCCGGTGACCTTCGCCCCTGGTGGCCGGCGGCCGGCGCGGCGATCCTGGGGTGGAGGGCCGAACCCGAGGAGGCACCGATGCCCACCGGCGCAGCAGGGGCTGACCACCACGGACACCTCCCCGCCATGGGGATGACCCTCGGCAGCGGGCTCGGCATGGTGGCGGGCGTCCTCACCGGCGGTCCCGGCGCGGTGGCCCTCGGCGCCGTCTTCGGCGCCGCGCTCGGCCTGGTGGTCGGCAGCGCCATCGACGCGCTCAGCGCCCGGCGCGGCTGAGCCGGCCCGCTCGCCCGGTCAGGCGGGCGGCGTCGGTTCGTCGGGCTCGGCGCGCTCGTCGCGCGGGTCGAGGTTGCGGGGCCAGGCGGCGGCGAAGGCGGCGACGAGCACCGGCAGGGCCAGGAGCCCGCTGCGGAACGGCCAGCCCCCGAAGCCGGCGACGTGGAGCACGGCCAGCGTGGTCGCCCCGGCGATCTCCACGCCGAGGAGCCCGACCACGAGGCAGCGCTCCAGCCGGTCGGTGCCGGCGGCCATCCGGGCGGCCAGCGCCAGCACGGCGACGAGCAGCCCGCCGAGCAGCACGATGGCGAGGACGAAGAGCGCGAAGAGGTCGCCGTCGCCGTCGATGCGGCTGATCCGCACGAGCGCGGTGGCCGGGGGCTCGTCGAGCGGGCGGTCGACTAGCTGCCAGCACCGCAGCGCGTAGCCCACCAGCCCCGCCCCGACCACGGTGGCCGCCCCGGCCTGCAGGGCCAGCACGGCGGTGGCCAGCCGGGAGCCGGCCGGGCGGGGCCAGCACGGCCGGGTGAGGTGGAGGGCCCACAGCGCAGCGGCGAGCAGCCCGGCCACCCAGACCGCCACCCACGTGCCCGTGCCCGGCGGCTCGGCCGGGGCGGCCACCACCTCGCGCTCCGCGCACCCGCCGAGCACGAGCACCGCCGCGGCCGCGGCGGCCAGGGCCGCCCGGCGGGCCCGCCCGGCGGGGCGGGTGACGGCAGCGGGGGCGGGGGGCACGGGCGGTGACGATACGAGACCCACGCTCCGGGCCGTCAGGCCGAGCAGCGGGCGCAGGTGCCCACGAGGTCGAAGCGGTGGTCGGTCACGGTGAAGCCCGTGCGGCGAGCCACCTTCGCCACCGCGGCCTCCAGGTCGGCCTCCACCTGGTGGGGGACGGTGAAGTCGCTGACGTCGCCGCACGACTCGCAGATCAGGTGGTGGTGATGGTGCTCGGTGAGGTCCTCGGTGAGCTCGTACCGGGCGAACTCGTCGGTGGTGACGATGCGGTGCACCACCCCCGCCCGCTCCAGCACGGCCAGGTTGCGGTAGGCGCTGCTCTGGGCGAGGTCCGGCTGGTGCTCCAGCAGCTGGGGGATCGTCACCGGCTGATCGAGCTCGGCCAGCAGCCCCACGAGCAGCCGGCGCTGCGGCGTGTACCGCTGGCCGTCGCCGTGGAGCCGGTCGGCGGCCTGCTCGTGGAGCTCGGCGAGGTGGTCGTGGCTGGTCATCGGGTCACAGGCGTCAGTGGTGCGGGTGGTCGTCCACCACCAGGGTGGACTCCCCGAGCCGCAGGAGGTGACCGCCGTAGGCGGCGGCCAGGTTCTGGTCGGTGAGGACGTCGGCCGGCGGCCCGGAGGCCACCACCCGGCCGGCGAGCAGGAGCAGGTGGTCGGACTCGGCGGCGTCGCCGAGGTCGTGGGTGGACACCACGACCGTGCGACCGGAGGCCACCTGATCGGCGATGGCCCGCACGATGTGCTGGCGGGACACGAGGTCGAGGCCGGTGATCGGCTCGTCGAGGAGCAGCACGTCGGCCTGCTGCGCGAGCCCCTGGGCCACGAACGCCCGCTGGCGCTGCCCGCCCGACAGCTCCCGCAGCTGGCGGTTGGCCAGGTCGGCGATCGCCATCGCCTCGAGCGCCTCGTCCACGGCGGCGCGGTCGGCGGCCGACAGGCGGCGGAACGGGCCGGTGAGGGCGTAGCGGCCCATCGTGACGGTCTCCCGCACGGTGAGCGGCAGCTGGTCGTTCACCTTGGTGCTCTGCAGCACGTAGGCCACCCCGCCCGGTCGCTCCCAGGCCGCCACCTCCAGCCGCCCGGCGCGGGGCTCGAGCTGACCGGCCAGCGCGTGCAGCAGCGTCGACTTGCCCGACCCGTTGGGCCCGATGAGCGCGGTGACGGCGCCGGCGGGGATCTCGAAGGTCGCCGCCCGCACCACCACGCGGGCGCCGTAGCCGAGGACGAGGTCGGTGGCCACCGCTGCCGGGGCCCCGAGGCGAGGACGGGTGACGGAGCTGATTTGCGAATGATAACCAGAATCCGTACCGTCGCGGTTGTGAGAACCGTTCTCGGAAGAGCCCTGGGGGTGCTCGGCCTGGCCGCGCTCGTTGTGGCGGGCGCCGCCTGCAGCGACGACGAGGGGGCCGAGGCCGACATCGTCGTGACCACGAACGTGCTCGGCGACGTGGTGCGCACGATCGTGGGCGACGACGCCACCGTCCAGGTCGTCATGCCGCCGGCCGCCAACCCCCACGACTTCGCCCCGTCGCCCAAGGAGGTGGCCACGATGCGCGCCGCGCGGGTGATCGTGGTCAACGGGCACGGCTTCGAGGAGGGCCTCCTCGACACGATCGAGGCGGCCGAGGCCGACGGCGCCGTGGTGATCGCCGCCGCCGACGGGGTGGCTGCGGACCACGACGACGATCACGACGACGACCACGGCCACGACGACGGCGATCACGGCCACGACGACGACCACCGGCACGGCCACGTCCACGACGGCGACGCCCACTTCTTCAGCGACCCGGTCCGCATGGCCGCTGCCGTGGCGCACCTGGCCACCGAGCTACGGGCCCACGTCCCGGCCCTCGACACCGACGCCTTCGCCGAGCGGGTCGACGCCTACCTGGCCGAGCTCCACGCCCTGGTCGCCGAGGTGACCGAGCTGCTCGAGCCGGTGCCGGCCGAGCGACGGGTGCTCGTCACCAACCACGACGTGCTCGGCGCCTTCGCCGAGCGGTTCGGCTTCGAGGTGCTCGGCGTGATCGTCCCCGGCGGCAGCACGCTGGCCGAGCCGAGCGCCGCCGAGCTCGCCGCCCTCGCCGAGGCCGTGCGCGAGGCCGGGGTGCCGGCCGTCTTCGCCGACGCCACCGCCCCCGCCCGCCTGGCCGAGGCCCTCGCCGACGAGCGCCGCGGCGTGGCGGTGGTGGAGCTGTTCACCGAGTCCCTCGGCGAGCCCGGCAGCGGGGCCGACACCTACCTCGGCATGGTCCGCACCAACGCCGAGCGCATCGCCGCCGCGCTCACCCCCTGACCCGCCCCGACCCTGGCAGGCTGACCCCGTGGACTGGCTGACCGACCCCTTCGCAGCCCAGTTCATGCAGCGCGCCCTCCTGGCCGGGCTCCTGGCCGTGGTGGCGTCGTCGGTGGTGGGCACCTGGGTGGTGATGCGGGGCCTCACGTTCCTCGGCGACGCCCTCGCCCACGGCGTGATCCCCGGCATGGCTCTCGCCGTGCTCTGGGGGTTCGACCTCACGATCGGCGCGCTGGCCACCGCCGCGGTGATGGTGGCCGGCATCACGTTCGTGAACCGCCGGGCCCGGCTCTCCGAGGACACCGCGGTGGGGCTCCTGTTCGTGGGGATGCTCGCCCTCGGCGTGGTGATCATCTCGAAGAGCCGCTCGTTCACCACCGACGTGCAGAGCCTGCTCTTCGGCGACGTGCTCGGCGTGACCACCGGCGACCTGCGCCTCCAGGCCGTCGCCGCCGCGGTCGTCGTGGCCGTCACCGTGCTCGGGTACCGGGCCTTCCTGGCCCTGTCGTTCAACGAGGTGAAGGCGGGCAGCCTCGGCCTGCGCCCCGGGCTCACCCACCTCGCCCTGCTGGCCCTCATCGCGGTGGCGATCGTGTCGTCGTTCCGGGCCGTCGGCACGCTGCTCGTGTTCGGCCTGCTCGTCGGGCCGCCCGCCACGGCCGCGCTCCTCGTGCGCCGGGTGTGGCTGACGATGCTCGTCGCCATCGCGCTCGGCTGGCTGGCCGTCGTCGTCGGCCTCGTCCTCAGCTACCACCACGGCACCGCGGCGGGCGCCACGATGGCCGGCGCGTCGGTGGCGCTGTTCTTCGTCGTCCTCCTCGCCCAGGAGCTCCTCGACGCCGCGCGGCGAGGCCGCCGCGTGACAGGCTGACGGACGTTCGCTGATCGCAGGGGGAGTGCAATGACCGGGAGTGCCAGCGTGGAGATCGGCGGGACCGTCGAGCCCGGCTTCGAGGCCGTGCGCGAGGCGTTCGCCACCAACTTCGCCGAGCACGGCGAGGTGGGCGCCGCCGTGGCCGTCTACAAGGACGGCCGCAAGGTGGTGGACCTCTGGGGCGGCGTGAAGGAGAAGGGCGGCACCACCCCCTACGGGGAGGACGCGCTGCAGCTCGTCTTCTCCTCCACCAAGGGCGCCACCGCGGCGTGCGCCAACCTGCTCGCCCAGCGGGGCCAGCTCGACCTCGACGCCCCGGTGGCCGAGTACTGGCCCGAGTTCGCCGCCGAGGGGAAGGGCGCGATCCCGGTGCGGTGGCTGCTCTGCCACAAGGCCGGCCTGCCCTACGTGGACCACCCGCTCAGCCTGCGCGAGGTGCTGGCCTGGGACCCGGTGGTCGACGCCCTGGCCGCCCAGGCGCCGGTGTGGGAGCCGGGTTCGGCCCACGGGTACCACGCCGTCACCTACGGGTGGCTGGTGGGCGAGGTGGTGCGGCGCATCACCGGCAAGAGCCTCGGCACGTTCTTCGCCGAGGAGGTCGCCGGCCCGCTCGGCCTCGAGTTCTGGATCGGCCTGCCCGACGACCAGCAGGACCGGGTGGCGCCGCTCGTCACCTGGAGCCAGCCCAAGGACCCGGACATGGCCGCGCTCATGGCCCAGTTCATGGGGCCCGACACGATGCTGGGCAAGGCCCTCGGCGGGGTGAACGGCATCTTCCTGTCCGAGGACGGCGTGTGGAACCGCCCCGAGGTGCGGGCGGCCGAGATCCCCGCCGCCAACGGCGTCACCAACGCCCGCTCGCTGGCTCGCATGTACGCGGGCCTCGTCGGCACCGTCGAGGGCGGGCCGAGCGAGCCCCTCCTGGCCGAGGAGACGATCAAGCGGGCCACCGAGCTGCAGACGAGCGGCGCCGACCAGGTCCTCATGCTCGAGACCACCTTCGGCCTCGGGTTCTTCGTGGCCTCGCCGGTGGCCCGCTACGGCGCTCCCACGTCGTTCGGCCACACCGGTGCCGGCGGGTCGATGGGCTTCGCCGACCCGGCCAACGGCCTCGCCTTCGGCTACGTGATGAACCGGATGATGCAGGGCCTCATAGGCGACCCCCGCACCGCCGGCCTCATCCGCGCCACCTACGAGTCCATCGGCGTCGACCCCACGTACGTGTGACGAGATCTGTGCGCGCTTCGGTGCGCATGGTGCACGAGAACGCGCACAGATCTTGTGTTCGGGCACACTGCTCGGGTGACGATCGCGGACGAGCTGGTCGACCTGGTGGACGAGGACGACCGCGTGGTGCAGGTCGTCACCCGGGCTGAGATGCGCGCCCGCGGCGCGGCGGCCCGGCACCGGGCCTGCTACGTCGCCGTGCTCACCACGCGCGACGAGCTCGTGGTGCACCGCCGGGCCGACTGGAAGGAGGTGTACCCGGGCTACTGGGACATCGCCTTCGGCGGGGTGCTGGCCGCCGGCGAGCCCTGGGACGACGCCGCCCGCCGGGAGCTGGCCGAGGAGGCCGGCGTGGACGCCGAGCCCCAGCTCGTCGCCGTCTCGTCCTGGTCGGCGCCCGACACGAACCTCAACGCCCGCGTCTACCTGGCCCGCAGCGACGGGCCCTTCAGCTGCCCCGACGGTGAGGTCGTGGAGGTCGCGACGATCCCCCTCGGCGAGCTCGACGCCTGGCTCGAGGGGCGCGCCGTGTGCCCCGACAGCGTCGACCTCGTCACCCCCCACCTGCCCCGCTGACCCTGCCCGGCTGAGTCTGCCCCGCTGACCCCGGACGCGACGATCGGGGCACCGCGAGCCCGGATCCGTCCCGCGGTGCCCCGATCGCCTGCTGCAGCGCCGGGTGGGGCGACCGTGTCCCCGCCCCACCCGGACCTGCGACCGGGCGGTCAGCCGCCTCTCGCCGCCGGCGAGCCGGGAGGCGGCGGCACGTCGGCCGGCGCCCACTCCGGCGGCAGCTCCTCGTAGATGGCGACGGCGCCGTCGGGATCGAAGAACTTCAGCTCCTCCGGCCACTCGCCGAGGTAGTGCCGCTCGCCGCCGTTGACGGACTGGTACATGCCCCTGCCGGGCTTGCGGATCTCGTCGTCGCCCTCGACGGTCGGATCCCACCAGATCTCGGCGAAGTCGTCGATGCCGCCGTAGTCGACGTCGGGCCACAGGCCGTGGTTCCCGTAGCTGTAGCCCTGCTGGGTGGGGTTCGACTGGAACGGCGGGATCGAGAACAGCCCGTCCCGGAACGACTCGGCGGTGAGGTTCGGCCCGGCGGCCTGCAGGCCGCTGAAGAACACCGCCGGCAGCGGCCACAGCACGGCGACGGTGTCGTCGGCCGGCGGGTACTCGCCCGCCCACCACTGGTACACCCGCTCGGCGTCGCCGAGGCCGTTGACGGTGCGGGCGGCCAGCGCCGAGATGCCGAACGCGTGCGCCCACTGCTCCTGGTCGTAGGTGCGACCGAACGCGCTCGTGTCCTGCAGGGCGGCGCCGTTCAGGAACCACTCCGGGAAGTAGCCCTGCTGGGTGGCCACCTCGGTGAAGGTCTTCGGGGCGATCGGGTCGCCGCCGATGATCACCGTGGTGACGCCGGCTGCCTGCAGCCGGGCGATGGCGGTGGACGCCTGCTCGGCCAGGGTGCCCGGGTCGAGCTGGTAGCCGACCCGCTCGGTGATCTCGAAGCCGGCCTCGGCCACGAGCCGCTCCTGCTCGGCCAGGCCCTCGGCCACGTCGGCCGAGCCGGTGTCGATGTAGAGCTGGCCGAACACCCGCTCCTTGTCGTGCATCGACTCGTCGCCGGCGTAGATGGCGGGCTTGCCGGCCAGCTTCTTGCCGACGTAGTCGATCCACGCCATGCGGGTCTGCTGGGCGGTCGGGACGACGCTGAACACCGACGGCTCGGCGTCGCGCAGACCCGGGCACCCGATGCAGATGCCGCCCCGGGCCTTGATCTCCTCGGTCCAGGCGTTCGACACGGCGGGGCCGCCCCACACGGCGAACGCGCCCAGCTCCTCCATGGCCTTCACGGCGTCGGCCCGGGCCGCCACCTCGTCGGTCACGTTGCCGCTGCCGGTGAGGAACTCGAGGACGACCTTGCGCCCGTAGGTCTGGTAGATCTCGTTGAACATGTCCGTGTACGTCTGGAACGTCTCACGGACCTGCTCGTTGGTGTCGTCGTTGTTGATGGGCCCGGTGATGAAGCTGTACACGGGGTCGTTCTCGGGCGTGAGGTAGACGACGACCTTGATCTCGTCGGCGGTCACGCCGGGTGCGGTGGCCCCGCCGTTGTCCTCCACGCTGGCGTAGCACTCGGCCGCGAACTGGTTCGGCATGGCGACGAGACCGGTCTCGCGGTCGCAGGAGTCGAGCCACTCGTACTCGTCGACCTTGCCCTCGGCCTCGGCCATCGACCAGCTGACCGCCCCCTCGGGGCTGATCGTGCCCCCGCCGTCGCCGCCGTCGGTGGTGCCGCCCCCGTCGGAGGTCTGCTCGGCG
>DATGRC010000249.1:0-5447 GCA_035303865.1 Acidimicrobiales bacterium | reverse complement strand
CACCTTCCACCAGCCGCCGGTGACGGCGCCGGGTGGGCACCAGTTCACGCCGGTGATCGTGCAGCAGAACTCGGTGTACCCGTCGCAGCAGAGGCTGCCGCAGGCGCAGGAGCTGCCTGAGCAGTTGCAGACCGCGGCGTAGGCGCTGAGCGGCTTGAGCGCGTACTCCTTGGGGGCCACGACGAGGGCGGTGCCCGCCACCGCCGCCCGCTTCAGCAGGCTGCGGCGCCCCTCGTCGCCGCTGCGCCGCTGGAGGCTGGAGGCGAGTCGGTCGATGAGTCGTGTCATGGCGAAGGTTGGTTCCGGCCCACCAAGCCCGCCACGCTAGTCACACAGACCGGCCGACGCCGGCGCGGGTCCGCCGGAACGGCGAACGGCCGCCCCGAAGGGCGGCCGTCGCGCCAGCGACCTCGATCCCGAAGCGCTGCGTCGGGATCGACTAGATGCCGATGCGCTGGGCGAGCAGCTCCCGGTGGTAGGTGGGGTCGCCGAAGAGCAGCTCGGAGCTCTTGGCCCGCTTGAAGTACAGGTGGGCCGGGTGCTCCCAGGTGAAGCCGATGCCGCCGTGGATCTGGATGTTCTCGGCGGCGGCGTGGAAGTACGCCTCGGAGCAGTAGGCCTTGGCGAGGCTGGCGACCGAGGGCAGCTCGTCGTTCAGCTCGGAGGCGCACCAGGCGGCGTAGTAGGCGGCCGACTTGGCCGACTCGACCTCGAGCAGCATGTCGGCGCACTTGTGCTTGATGGCCTGGAAGGAGCCGATGGGCCGGCCGAACTGGACGCGGTCCTTGGCGTACTGGACGGCTTCCTCGAGCACCTTCTGGGCCCCGCCGACCTGCTCGGCGGCGAGGGCGACGGCGGCGAGGTCGAGGACCCGCTCGAGGACGGCCCAGCCGCCCCCGTCGGTGCCGATGAGCGTGCCGGCGGCGCCGTCGAGCTCGATCTTGGCCTGCTTGCGGGTCTGGTCCATCGTGGCCAGGTTCGTGCGGGTGACGCCCTCGCCGGCGGGGTCGACGGCGAACAGCGACGTGCCGGCAGCCGTCTTGGCCGCGACGATCAGGAGGTTGGCCTGGGCGCCGTCGAGCACGAACATCTTCGTGCCGCTGATCTTCCAGGTGTCGCCGTCCGGGGTGGCGGTGGCCTCGATGCCGCTCTCGTCCCACTTGCCGTTCGGCTCGGTGAAGGCGAGGGTGGCGATCGTCTCGCCGGAGGCGATGCCGGGGAGGTGGGCCTGCTTGGCGGCCTCGTCGCCGGAGTGGATGAGGGCGTTGGCGGCCAGCACGCAGGACGAGAAGTAGGGGGCGCACAGCAGGGCCCGGCCCATCTCCTCGAGGACGACGGTGAGCTCCACGAAGCTGAAGCCCTGGCCGCCGTACTCCTCGGGGATGATCAGGCTCTGGAGGCCGAGCTCGTTGGCCATCTGGCTCCAGACGGCCGGGTCGTAGCCCTCCTCGGTGTCCATGAGGCGGCGCACCTCGGACTCGGGCGACTTGCTCTCGAGGAACTGCCGGGTGATGCGGCGCAGCTCTTCCTGCTCTTCGGAGAAGGCGAAGTTCATGGATCCCCTCAGGTGTCGGTCGGTCGGCCTCGTGCGGCCGTGCGGTGTTCTAGGGGATCGCCGCCCGGCGCGCCAGCCGCTGTGTGTACGCGCGTGTACGCTCAGCGTCGTGGAGCAGATCGGCGCCCGGGAGCTCCGGGCCAACCTGGCCGCCGCCCTCCGCCAGGCCGGAGCCGGCGAGCGGCTGGTCGTCACCGTCGACGGCCGCCCGGTGGCCCAGCTCGGCCCGCTGGAGCCGGCTGGCGGCCCGACCCTCGTGGACCTCGCGGCGTCGGGCCTCGTGGAGCCGCCCCGTCGGCCGGACCGGCCCGCGCCGCCGGAGGCGATGGACGCGCCCGTCGACGTGCGGCTCGACCGGGTCCTCGACGAGGTCCGGGGCGGGTGAGCCTCTACGTCGACACCTCGGCGCTCGTGCGCCGCTACCTCCACGACCGGCACCGGCCGCTCGTGCTCGACGCCATGGCCGGCGAGGACCCGTGGTGCACCTCGGCGCTCACCCGCACCGAGGCGCAGCTCGTGCTCCACCGGACCTCGGTGTCCGCCCGCCAGCAGCGCGCCCTGTGGAGCGCGCTGCGGGACGAGTGGGAGGCGATGTGGGTGGTGCCGATCGACGACCGGTGCACGGCCCGGGCCGTGGAGCTCGGCGCCACCTTCGGCCTGCGCACGGTGGACGCCATCCACCTCGCCGCCGCGGACCGGCTCCCCCGGCCAGTCCGCTACCTCACCTTCGAGCGCCGGCAGATCCCGGCCGCCGACGCCCTCGGCTTCGAGGTGGTCAGCCCGCAGGCGCCGTAGCCCGTCGGGCGAGGAGGCCGCTCACGACCGAGGCCGCCTCGGCCGCGCCGTCCACCGTGACGGCGAAGCGCCGGTCGCCGGTGAGGTCGAGGACGAGGCCCTCGCCGCGGCGCAGCACCCACGCCGCCTGCTTGGCCAGTCGCAGCGAGCCCCGGTAGCCCCAGCCGCCCCACGCCATCGGCTCGATCTCCTGGGCGCGGGCGGCCTCGATGTCGGCCAGCGGGATCCGGACCCGGGGCCACGGGACGACGCCGGCGCGGACCTCGACCCCGCGCTCGTCCACCCGCACCCGCACGGAGGTGAACCACAGCACGACGAGGGCGCTGAGCAGCAGGATGGAGGCCTGCCACCAGAGGAGCCCGAGCCCGCCGGCGAGGCCGACGAGCGCGAACCCCGCGAGCGCCAGGGCGGGCAGCAGGAGCACGCCGCTGGCCTCGGTCGTGCCGGTCCAGGCCACCCGCTCGGTCGGCCCCAGGGGCAGGGGCTCGGCCGGGGCCGGTGGGGCCGTTGCCGGATCGGGCGGCTGGAGCCAGCCCGCCAGCGCGGCGACTGGCGCCCCGGCGAGCACCACCGGAACCAGCCAGCCGAGTCCGAGCGTGGCGTCCTCCCAGCGGTCCAGACCCTGGTTGACCAGCGCGGTCGAGGCGGAGGCGGCGACCAGCAGCCCGGCGGTGTAGGCGGCCACCACGACGGCGAGGCGGGGGCCGCGCCGCTGTGCCCAGAGCAGCCAGGCCAGGGCTGCCCCGACCCCGCCGCCGATGACGAGCGCGGCGGCGCTGCGACTCAGGTGCCCGTCGGCTCGCCCACCGGCGCCGAAGTGGGTGGCGAGCGGGTCCGGCAGGTCGCCGGCGGCGAGCAGCCAGGGCGCCGCGGCGACGAGCGCGAGCAGCGGCGCCAGCAGCCACCGCAGCCGGTGCGGCACGGGTGGTCGATCGTTCACGGGGAGACCTCCTCGATCAGTCGTCGCAGCTGCGCCCTCGTCAGCCCCTGCCGGGTGGCCTCGGCCACCAGCTCCCGGGCCAGCTGGGCGAGCCGGGCTCGGCCGTCGCCACCGGACCGCACGATCGCGCCCCGCCCGCGGCGCAGCTCGACGAGGCCCTCGTCGCGCAGGTCGGCGTAGGCCCGCAGGACGGTGTGCATGTTGACCCCGAGCGACTCGGCCAGCTCGCGGGCGGGCGGGAGCCGGTCTCCGGCCTGCACCCGTCCTCCGGCGATGGCCCCTCGGACCTGCGCCGCGATCTGCGCGAAGAGCGGCGTCGCCGCCGAGGGATCGACCCGGATGAGCATTGTTCTAGTTCTACTCGAACAACGCGGCGTCAGCCATCCGCGCCCGGCGTCAGGCCACCGCGTCGGCGCTCGTCATCCAGGCCTCCCCCTGGACGCGGGTGTGGTTCTTCAGCGCCCGCACCGCCACCCACACGAGCATGCCGGCCCAGACCACGCCGAGGCCGAGCGAGGGCCGCACCATCACCGCCACGTAGAACGGCAGGGCGGCCAGGAAGGCGAGCGTGGTCTGCCAGCGCAGGTCGGCGAAGTCGTTGGCCCCCATCAGCACGCCGTCGAGCACGAAGGTGACCGCGCCCGGGAGCTGCATCACGGCGAGGACGACGAGCGCCAGCGTGGCCCCGGAGCGGACATCCGGCTCGCTGCTGAACAGCCCGGGCAGCACGGGGGCGGCGAGCAGCGTGCCCGCCGCGAGCGCGACCCCGGCCCGACCGGCCCAGCCGTAGAGGTGGGCCACGACGTCGCGCACCTCCTCCCGACGGCCGGCCCCGAGGGCGTTGCCGATGAGCGCCTGGCCGGCCACCTTGAACATGTCGACGCCGATCGACAGGAACAGGAACACCTGCACGGCGATCTGGTGGGCGGCCAGCTCGGCAGTGCCGACCCGGCTGGCCGATGCCGTGGCCACCGCCAGGGCGAGCAGGAGGAAGCCGGTGCGGTGCACCACGTAGGCGCCCACCTTCACGACCTCCCACATCACCCGGGGGACCACTCGCAGGTGGTGCAGCCCGTCGGCCCGCAGTGCCGGGACCACGATCCACAGGAACAGACCGGCGCCCAGCACCTGGGCGGTCACGGTGCCCCACGCGGCGCCGGCGATGCCCCAGTCCAGGCCGAACACGAGCACGAGCTCGACGCCGAGGTTCACGGCGGCGGCCAGGGCGAGCACGAGGAACGGCCTGCGGGTGTCGGGCAGGCCGTAGAGGTAGCCCACGCAGGCGATGCCCACGAGGTGGAACGGCACGCCGAGCAGGCTGATCCGCAGGTAGGTGGTGCCCTCGGCGACGACGAGGGGGTCGTTGCCGAGCAGCTCGAGGAGCCACGGCGCGCCGACGCCGATGACCAGGGACACCGCCACCCCGATCCCGAGGGCCAGCCAGATCGCCTGCAGCGCGTCGCTGGCCGCACCCTCGAGGTCGCCCCGGCCGCGGCGGACGGCCACCCGCACCGTGGTGCTGTAGGACAGGAAGTTGAAGACCCACACGAGCGTGTTGAGCACGGTGGTGGCGAGCGCCAGGCCGCCGAGCGCCTCGGTGCCGATGCGCCCGACCACCGCGGTGTCGGTCAGCGAGTAGATCGGCTGGATCAGCAGCGACCCGAGGGCGGGGACGGCGATGGCGAGGATCCGGCGGTCGAGCGCGTCGAGGCGCCACCACCGCCACCTGCTCGACTGCCGTTCGGCGACCGTCCGCATACGCTCGTCAGCATGGCCGACACGCTCATCTGGGACGCCACCGGGGTCGAAATCCACCAGATCGTGGTGGGGCCCGTCGACAACAACGTCATCGTGCTGCGCTGCACCGAGACCGGCGAGGCCGTCCTGATCGACGCGGCCAACGAGCACGACCGGCTCCTCGAGCTGTGCCGCCGGCTCGGCGTCCGCCGGGTGATCGAGACCCACGGCCACTGGGACCACATCCAGGCCGTGCCCGAGCTGCGCGACGCCGGCTACTCGGTGGGCGTGACCGCCGAGGACGCGGCGATGCTGCCCTCCTACGACGAGGTGCTCGAGGACGACGACGTGATCGAGGTGGGCCGGCTGCGGCTCCGCACGATCCACACCCCGGGCCACACGCCGGGGTCGATGTGCTTC
>DATGRC010000248.1:0-5494 GCA_035303865.1 Acidimicrobiales bacterium | reverse complement strand
CGTTGAGGCTCTGGCCCAGGACGAGCCAGGTGGGCTCGTCCTCGGCGGGGAGCGTCACCTCGACGCGCACCTCGTCGGGGGCCTCGTCGAGGACGGTGACGGGCTCGGGGGCGCGGGTGGCAGGGGCCCCGTCCCAGCCGTCGGTGAGCACGAGCTGGTCGAGGTCGACGCCGGTGAGGTGCCCGGCCGCGGTGCGCAGGACGGGCTGGCCGGCGGAGAGCTCGAGCGGCCCGCACGCCGAGACCTCGAGCGGGTCGCCGGCGAGCGCAGCGTCGATGGGGCCCGTGACCCGCACCGGGACCGGACGGCCGTCGACCTGCAGGAGGTCGTCCCGGCAACCGGTGTCGACGGTGGGTATGGGCGCCTCGGTGAGCGCGCCGAGGCCCACCTCCGCGATGCCGATCGGGTGGGCGAGCGGTCGGCCGCTCTCCCAGCTGTTGGACAGGACCTCGCGCACCGAGACGACCTCGAGCTCGACCACCCGGCCCCGGGTGGGCGGGACGGGGACGGTGACGGTCTCGGTGTGGTCCGCGTCGTCACCGTCGGCGAGGTCGCCGAGCGAGGCCCGGGCCACCTCGCGGCCGTCGACGTGGACCGCCACCTCGGTGGGGACCGAGTGGCGCCCGTCGGCCACGACCACCAGCTCGAGGTCACGAACCTCCATGGGCTCGTCGCGCTCGATCCGCAGGCGCTGCCCCTCCTGGAGGCCGTGCTCGCTTCGCCACACGGTGGTCGGGTCGCCGTCGACGGCGACGATGGGGCGGGCGGTCAGCGTGCCCGTGAGGGTGGAGGTGGCCGTGACGGCGAGCCCGTCGCGGGCCTGGCCGACGAGCGCGTCGAGCAGGTCGAGCGGCGCCCGACCGGACAGGCGGGCGGTGCCGCGGACCTCGAACCGGCGGGGGGCGGGCAGGTCGAAGGTGCGGGCCATCGACCGCTCCTCGTCCTCCCGGGTGAGGTCGGTGACGTCCTGGCGCAGGCGGGTGAGGACGACGGCGAGGGGGCGGTCGGCCCCGCGCGAGCCGGCCCGGTCGAGCAGGTCGACGGGCAGCCGGATGACCTCGTCGAGCCGGGGCGGGTCCTCGGACCCGACGGCCACCTCAGCGAAGCCGACCGCGCCGATGCTGGCCCAGCGGGGACGGTTGCCGGCGGTGTCGGCCACCAGCTCGATCTCGACCTCCTGCCCGACCTGCGGCGGCAGCGGGACCACCTGACCCGGGGCCCGCAGGGAGGTCTCGTCGAGCACGACGCGGTGCGCGGGGCCGCCGTCGATCCGGACGTCGACCTCGGTGAGGTGCCGGTTCGACCGGCCATCGATGGGCTGGAGCAGGACGAGCTGGTCGATCTCGCGGGGCTCGTCGAGGGTGAGGACGAGCCGCTCGCCTCGGGCGTCGCTGAACTCGCCGGTCTTCCAGGCGGTGGTGGGGTCGCCGTCCACGGCGCCGGCCGGACGGTGCTCGCTGATGAGCCCGATCGGGTTGCCGTAGGACGAGGCGCGGGCGGTGATGCCGCCGCGGTGCTCGGCCACCGTCCACGCCGACCAGTCGCCCGGGTCGAAGACCGGCAGGCGGTTGTCGGTGGGGTCGCGCTCGACGTCGACGTGGTCGGCGGTCTCGGTGTAGCCGCGGGTCTGGCGCACCGCGCTCCAGCGCTCGCCGCGCCGGCGGTTGGTGTCGGTGAGGACGAGGACGGCGCCGCGGTCGAGCTCGGCGAGGAGCTCGTCGTCGTCGAGGGCGGCCGAGTAGCGGATCAGCTCGGTGCCCTCCAGCAGCCCGGCGGCGGCAGCGTCGACGACGCCGTACCCGTCGCCGGCCAGGACCACCGCTCCCTCGGCGGGCTTAGTGGCCAGGATCGGGACCGGCCCCTCCACCGGGACGATCGCCACCGGCGGCGGGTGGGGGAGGTCGTCCTCGTGCTCGAGCCAGGTGGCGTCGTAGAGCTGGCGGCGGGGGTCGGGCTCGTTAGGCGTGGGCGTCCCGAAGGCGATCGGCTGGCCGAGCCCGGGCGCGGTGGTGACCGCCTGCCACACCAGCCGGGGGCGGGCGGTGTTGTACCGCTCGTACTGGAGGTCGCTGCGCACGACGACGTCCCCCACCCGCATGAGCCGGGCCAGCGGGGCGAGGGCGGTGACGTCGAGGGTCCGCTCCTGCAGCGGCAGGTCGAGGGCGTTGAGGAGGTTGGCGGACGGCGGCGTGCCGTAGGGGACGTGCTCCCGGGCGACGTACGGGCGGTCGGTGAGCCCTGGGGTGATCGGGTCGACGGTGGCGCCCCAGCGGTAGTCGGCGAAGTCGATGCCCGGCAGCTCGAGGGCGCGGGTGCCGTCGTCTCGCTCGTCGAGCGCCCGGGCCACGTCGTGCCAGTAGGCCGGGAGCTCCTCGCGGCGCCGCAGCTGCTCGGACACCATCGTCCCCTCCCACAGCGGGGGGAGGGCGAGCAGCGCGGCGAGGGCCACGGCGGCCGCGGCCACGAGCCCGTGACGGGCCCGCCGGGCGTGCAGGGCGGCCACTGCGGCGCCGAGGAGCACGGCCAGGCCGAGGGCCACGAGCGGCACGGCCCGGGGCAGGCTGCGGAACGCCAGGCCCCGCTCGGTGGCGAGGAAGGCCTGGATCAGCCGGCCCAGCGGCGGGGCGCTGTCCCAGGGGTGGCCGCCCACCGCGACGAAGGCGCCCAGCACCACGATGGCGACGAAGGTGCCGCGGTGGCGCCAGCGGGCGCTCACGGCCGCGAGGAGGGCGGCGGCGGGCAGCAGGAACGTGAGGGCGATCAGCCAGGACCGCTGCGTGTAGTCCCACCCGGCGGCCACCCACAGGTCCAGCTGGTCGCCGCCGTAGAAGAACCAGTAGCCGAGCCCTCGCAGCACCTCCGACGCGGTGGAGGCGGAGGCGACGGTCTCGGCCGTCTCGGTGTAGCGGACGATGTCGATGCCGTGGCTGGCCTGCACGCTCAGCCCGGCCAGCCACCACGCGGAGAGCGGGACCGTGAGCGCCGCCAGCTTCGCCACGGTGCGGGCGGCCACGCCTGGGGCCACCGTCCCGGTGACGACGGCGGCGACGACCCACGCCAGCGGTCCCAGGCCCACGAGCACGAGCGCGGTCAGGTTCGTGCTGCCCACGGTGGCCACCACCAGCGCGAACAGCGCGGGGTGGCGCCAGCCCCGGTGCCGGAGCGCCTGCACGGTGAGGCCGAGCAGCCAGGGCAGCCCGACGAAGGGGAGGAGGATGGCCGACAGCCGCCCGATGTGGGTGAGCACGTACGGGGAGAGCGCGTAGGCGAACGCGGCAGCCCAGACGGCGGGCGGCGGCCACGAGAAGCGCCGGAGGAGGTAGGCCACGCCGGCGCCCGCCGCGGTGAGCAGGGTCCCCCACCACAGCCGCTGGGCCAGCCAGTCGGGCAGGCCGAGCTGCTCGGCCAGCCAGTACCACGGGCCCATCGGCCAGAGGTAGCCGATCGACTGGTGGGTGACGGTGCCCAGACCCACCTGGGGGTCCCACATCGACCAGGCCCGGCCGAGCAGGCGCCCGGGGTCGAGGTACAGGTAGGTCTTCGTGTCGGCGCTGACCCAGCCCGGCTGGGTGAGGGCGAGGGGCAGGTAGGTGACGGCGGCGAGCGCGGCGAGCGGCCACCAGGCTCGGCGGTCGCGCTCGGGGATCCGGTCTCCCGGCGAGGGGTCGGTCACTACCGCTGGGTGTGCTGAGCGGCGAGCAGCCGGAGCAGCTCGACGGCGGTGGCGTCCCACGTGAGCGCCTGGGCCCGGCGCAGCGCCCCCTCCGCGAGGCGGGTCCGCAGCGCGTCGTCGGTGGCGATGCGCACGATCGCCGCGGCGAGGCCCTCGTCGGGGCACAGCAGCCCGGAGCGCCCGTCCTCCACGGCGTCGGCGTGCCCGGCGATGTCGGTGGCCACCGCCGGGGTGCCGCACGCCGCCGCCTCGGTGATCGTCATGCCCCAACCCTCCCGGCTCGAGGAGCTGACGACGGCCCAGGCCTCCCGATAGGCGCGGACCAGCTCGTCGTCGTCGACCCGGCCGGGCAGCTCCACCCAGTCCTCGGCGTCGAGCTCGGCCACGAGGGACTCCAGCCGCTCCCGCTCGTAGCCCTCGCCGATGATCCGCAGTCGCAGCCCGGGCACCTGGCGGCGAGCCTCGGCGGCGGCCCGGATCAGCAGGTCGTGGCGCTTCACTGGCACCAGCCGGCCGACGGCGACGAGCAGCGGATCCCGGCTGCGGGGCACGGACGGGTCGGGCTGGTACCGGGGGTCGATCCCCGGGGGCACGACGGCCACGCGGTCGGCGGGGAGCCCCATCCCCGCCACGATCTCCGCCTTGGAGGACTCGGACAGCGTGGCGATGCGGCTCCGGCGGTAGAAGGGGGGCGCGAGGCGGCGCTCGATGAGTTCGCCGAGGCGGGCCAGGTTCGGTGGCAGCACCATGCGGAACATGTCCGCGTGCATGTGGTGGAGCAGCACCAGGCGGGGCCCGCGGTGCCACAGCGGCGACAGGAACGGCACGCCGTTCCAGATCTCGACGAGGGCGTCAGCGGGGCCGTGGCGCCCGGCGAGCTCGCTGAGCGCGGCCCGCGGGAAGATCAGGTAGCGGCCGGCCCGGCGGATCACCCGGTAGCCGTCGCGCACGGTGTCCTCGGCTCGGCCGGGCGCGTGCGAGGTGCGCATCGTGACCCGCAGCCCGGCCGCGGCCCAGCGCCGGGCCACCTCGTGGATGTGCAGCTCGGAGCCGCCGGCCTCGGGGTCTTCGAGGTCGCGCCAGGCGAGGACGTGGACCCGCTCGATCCCGGCCGCAGCCGCGATGTCGCCGAGCTTGGCGGTGCTGGAGTGGGGTGGGTTCGGCAACGGCGGAGGGTCACAGGTGGTGGGGATCGAGACCGAGGAGATGCTAGAACCGGCCGACCGCCCACAGCGAGGACCCATGAGCGACCACACCTCCGATCCGCACCCCGCCACCGACGTCCCCGAGCGGTCGGGCGCCGCGCCTCGGGCGCTGCCCGAGGTCCTCGACGCGATCGCCGACGTGGAGGGGTGGCTCACCGAGGCCCAGGCGACCCGGCTCTGGCAGGCCGCGACGGCCGTCCCGTCGGGCGGGCGGATCGTGGAGATCGGCAGCTTCCGAGGTCGGTCCACGATCGTGCTCGCCCTCGCTGCGCCGCAGGCGGAGGTGGTGGCGATCGACCCCCACGCCGGCAACGACCGGGGTCCCCAGGAGATCCACGGCTTCGAGGACGCGGCCGACGAGGACTTCGAGGTGTTCCACCGCAACCTGGCCGCGGCCGGGGTCGATGAGCGGGTCCGGCACGTCCGCCGGTTCTCGTCCGAGGCGCTCACCGAGGTCGACGGCGAGATCGACGTGCTCTACGTCGACGGCGCCCACCGCTTCGGCCCCGCCCGGGACGACATCGTCCGCTGGGGTCGGCGGGTGCGGCCGGGTGGCCGGCTGCTCGTCCACGACGCGTTCAGCTCCATCGGCGTCACGCTCGCGCTCCTCACCTCG
>DATGRC010000247.1:0-10771 GCA_035303865.1 Acidimicrobiales bacterium | reverse complement strand
ACTCGGCGCTGCGGGCCATGCTCGACCGCGCCGGGGTGGTCCGCATCGGCTACCGACCGCTGCGCGAGCTGCAGCGGGCCGGCGGCTGACGTGGCGGCCCGCGGTCGCTCGGTCCTCGCCGCCGCCCTGGTGCTGACCGGGGCGCTGGCCGGCTGCGTGGACCCCAAGCCCAGCTCCCCCACGCCCGAGGACCTGGCCGCCATCGACCTGTCCCCGGACCACACGATCACCGTGGACGAGGACGGCTTCCACCCGGCCGAGCTCGAGATCCGCTCCGGCGAGATCGTGCTGCTCGTGAACGACGGGGAGGGGGAGCACTCCTTCACGGCCGAGGAGCGCTTCGACACCGGGCGCCTCCTCCCCGGAGAGGAGGTCACGCTGGCGCTGTCGGAGCCGGGCGAGATCCCCTATCGCGACCTCGAGTCCGACGCCGTCGGGCTCCTCGTGATCCTCCCCGCCGACGACTGAGCCGCAGCGGCCGGAGCCGGTGGCGCGGTGGTCAGACCTCGGTGTCGGCGGCGAGGGCGGCCAGCGCCGCGCGGTGGGCGTCGCTCTGCAGCGCACCCTGCAGCGCCAGGAACCGGCCGGTGGAGCCGACCAGCTTCACCCGGCCCTGCATGAACCCGGTGGGCAGGTCGAGCTCGCCGCGGGCCATGGCCTGGGCCTCGGGGTAGGCGATCGACAGGCGCAGCACCTCGTCGGGGTCGGCGCCGTCGGCCGGGCCGAGGCGGGCCTCGACCGGGCGCCCGTCCTCCCAGCGCACGACGTAGGTGACGTCGCCGTCGGGAGTCTTCGCCACCACGTGCTCGAGCACGGCCGACGCGCCCTCCTCCTCGGGCAGGTCGGCAGCGAGCTCGAGGTAGCGGTCGAGCCACTCCTGGGTGAGGTGGCGCACCGTCACCGGAGCCCCTCGTACAGGTCGGTCTCGAGCGCCTCGGGATCGGGCTCGGGGATCGGGCCGACCGTCGAGTAGGCGAGGATGTAGTCGTCGTAGGGGTGGATGGCGGCCTGCACGTCGCGGGGCAGGCCGAACCAGAACGGCGACTCGGGGTCGATCTGGGTGGCGTGGGCCAGCAGGGCGTCGAAGCGCACGTCGGCGTAGCCCTCGATGTCGATCATCGTGGTGATCCGGTGGTCCTGCCAGGGCCGGTCGAGCCACTCCTGGCTGTAGGGCGACTCGAGCTGCAGCTCCAGGTACTTCTCGTGGAGGAGCTGGATCCGGCGCTTCGACCAGACCGAGTAGTAGACCTTCGCCACCTGCCAGGGCTCCCCTTCGCCCCAGGCGGGGTCGGCGGCCCGCTCCACCGCCGGCATCGTGATGTCGTGGACCCGCAGGTGGTCGGGGTGCGGGTACCCGCGCTGGTCGTCGGGGTACGTGATGACGACCTGCGGGCGCTCCCGCCGCAGGATCCGGGCCAGCCGCTCCACCGGCTCCTCGAAGGGGGCGTTGACGAAGGCGTCCGGGTGGGCGTTGGCCTCGCTGTCGGGCATGCCCGAGTCGCGGTAGCCGAGCATCTCGACGACGTCGTAGCCGATGATCTCGGCCGCCTTGGCCAGCTCGGCCCGCCGCACGGCGGCGATGTCCTCGCGCACCTCGTCGCGGTCCATCGCCGGGTTGAGGATGTCGCCGGCCTCGCCGCCGGTGCAGCACACGAGGACGGTGCGCACCCCCTCGGCCTTGTACTTGGCGACCGTGCCCGGCCCCTTCGACGACTCGTCATCGGGGTGGGCGTGCACCGTCAGCAGGCACAGGGGGGCGGTGTCCATCCGGGTCACGATACCGACGCCGCCGGCCGGGCGGTCAGAGCTCGAGCGGGGTGCGATCCCGGGGCAGCCGGCCGCCACGGCCGTACCAGACGCCCACGGCCACCCCGGCCAGCAGGCCGCTCACGACCCCGAAGGGCAGGGCGACCCGGAAGAGCCCGGTGCGCACGAGCGAGCGGTCGAGCCCGGAGCTGGGCTCGGTGGACGCCACGACGAACAGCGGGATCGCCACGATCGAGAAGGCGATGGCGATGCCGGCCACGGCGATGGTCAGGCCCACGGCCACGCCGAGCGCCACCGACCGGGTCGGCGACGGCGTCTCCGGCGCCGGATCGGACGACCCGTGCGTCTCGGCCCGCAGCGGCTCGCTCCGACGGGGGGCGCCCATGTCCGGATCGTACCGCTCCCCCGCGACCGGAGCGGCGCCACCCGCTGGGTACGCTCCGCCCCCGTGCCCTCCCTCCGTCCCTCGCCCGGCTGGCTTCGCACGGCGGCCGCCGGCGTGGCCGCGGCGCTGGTGGCGACGGCCGCCGCCTGCGGGCCCGACGAGCCCGACGCCGCGGACGAGCGGGCCGAGCAGGTCCGCCAGGTGGCGATCGACGCCGGGCTGCCGGCCGACGCCGCCGAGGTGCTGGCCGTCGCCGCCCGGGGGGTGAGCGCCACGTTCCAGATCAGCTACCCGGGCCCCGACGGCACCTCCCTGGTCGTGGCCCAGGAGCCGCCGAACCGCCGGATCGACGCCCTCGAGGCCGGCCTCGTCGTCGAGAGCCAGGTGCTCGTCGACGGCGTCGCCTACCGCTGCGAGCTGCCCGACGGCGGGCGGCCCGGCGACGCGCTGCGGTGCCAGCGCACGAGCGCCGCCCTCCCCGGCACCGGCGCCTTCACCCCCGAGGCGCTCGAGGCCTTCGCCGACGAGCTGGCGGCGAGCCTCGACGCTGTCGACCTCGAGGTGGAGGAGCGCACGATCGCCGGGGTGGCGACCACCTGCCTGATCGCCACGCACCGCGCCGGCGACGCGACGGCGGACACGATCTGCGTGGGACCCGACGGCGCCCAGCTGCTCGTCGAGGTGGGCGGGGAGCGCCGCGTGGCCGACGCCTACAGCGACACGGTCCCCGCCGGCACCTTCGAGCTCTGACCGGATCCTCCCGGATCGCGCCCGGTCCGCCGGGTAGCCTGCCCGCCCATGGACGAACCAGAGCAGTGGCGGTGGATCTGGCTGGGCGTCGCCGTCCTCTTCGGCATCGGGGAGATGGCCACGCCGGGCTCGTTCTTCCTCGCGCCCTTCGCCATCGGCGCCGCGCTCGCGGCGGTCCTCGCCTTCCTCGGCGTCGACATCGCCTGGGAGTGGATCGCGTTCGTGGTGGTCTCGCTCGGCGCCTTCATGGCCCTGCGGCCGCTGGCCCGCCGGCTCAACGCCGAGCAGGAGCCCACCGGCGTCGGCGCCCGCCGGCTGATCGGCCGGGTGGCGGTCGTCCTCGAGGAGATCACGCCCACCACCACCGGCCTCGTGCGGGTCGACCACGAGGAGTGGCGCGCCGAGGCCGCTGACCGGGGCACCATCGCCGCGGGCACCTCGGTGCGGGTAACCGAGGTCGAGGGCACCCGCGTCATCGTCATCCCCACTAAGGAGCACACCTCGTGAGCCCCCTCGTCATCCTGCTGGCGGTCATCGCCTTCTTCCTCTTCGTCTACGTCGCCAGCGGCGTCCGCATCGTGCGGCCGTACCAGCGGGGCGTGATCGAGCAGCTCGGCAAGTACAAGGAGACCGTCGACCCGGGCCTCCAGCTGATCATCCCGTTCATCCAGACGGTGCGCCTCGTGGACATGCGCGAGCAGGTGATCGACGTCCCGCCGCAAGAGGTGATCACCAAGGACAACGTCGTCGTGTCCGTCGACGCGGTCGTCTACTACGAGCCCACCGACCCGCAGCGACTCATCTACAACGTCGGCAACTTCATCCTCGCCGTCACCAAGCTGGCCCAGACCAACCTCCGGAACCTGATCGGCGACATGCAGCTCGACGAGGCGCTGACCAGCCGCGACTCGATCAACACCAACCTCCGCCAGATCCTCGACGACGCCACCGACAAGTGGGGCGTGCGGGTCGTGCGGGTGGAGATCCAGCGGATCGATCCGCCGCCGGACGTCATGACGTCCATGCACGAGCAGATGAAGGCGGAGCGGACCCGCCGGGCCGTGGTCACCGAGGCCGAGGGTCGCCGCACCGCGGCGGTCACCACCGCCGACGGCGAGCGCCAGGCCGCCATCCTCGCCGCCGAGGGCCAGAAGCAGCAGGCCATCCTCCAGGCCGAGGGCGAGGCGGAGGCCATCCGCCAGGTGGCCGAGGCCGAGCGGTTCCGCCAGATCACGATCGCCGAGGGCGAGGCGGAGGCCATCCGCACCGTGTACGCGGCGATCCACGAGGGCAACCCCGACAGCGGCCTGATCGCCATCAAGTACCTCGAGGCGCTGGCCGCGATCGCCGACGGGCAGGCCACGAAGATCATCCTCCCGGCCGAGCTGTCGGGCCTGGCCGGCACGATCGCCGGCATCACCGAGGCCGTGAAGATCACCTCCGACAGCGGCGAGACCAGCTGAGGTGCGGCTCCGTCGGTGGATCGCCACCGCCGGGGCGCTCGGACTGGCGGCCGGGTGGGTGCGCACGGTGGTCCTGCCGCGCCGTCCCGACCACGCCGCCTACCCCGTCCCGCGCCGCATCCCCGACCCGGGCGCCCGGCCGTCGCCCGACGGCACGGGCGTGCGGATCGTCGTCAACCCGACCTCGGGGCCGGCCTGGCGCACCTCCCCCACCGAGGCGCTGCGAGCCGCGCTGCCCGGCGCGGACGTGCACGAGCTGGCCCCCGACGAGGACCTCGAGACGGTGGTGGACGACGGTGAGCTGATCGCGCTCGGCGCCGCCGGCGGCGACGGCACGCTCGGCGCGGTGGCCGTGCTGGCCGCCGAGCGGGACCTGCCGTTCGTGGCCGTCCCGGCGGGCACGCTGAACCACCTCGCCCGGGACCTCGGGCTCGAATCCGTGGACGACGTCGCCGCCGCCGTGCGGGCCGGCACCTTCGCCCACATGGACCTGGGCGCGGTCGGCGACCGGTGCTTCGTGAACACGCTCACCTTCGGCGGCTACACGGACCTCGTGGACCGGCGCGAGGCGCTCGAGTCCCGCATCGGGAAGTGGCCGGCCCTGGCCGTGGCGCTGCTGCTGGAGCTGCCGCGGATGCGGCCGCTGCGGGTGGAGGTGGACGGCGAGGAGATGCGGGTGTGGCTGGCCTGGATCGGCAACTGCCGGTACGACCCGCCCGGGTTGGCCCCGGCGTGGCGGGAGTCGCTCGAGGACGGGCTGCTCGACGTGCGCTTCGTGCACGGCCGGCGGCGTCGCTCCCGCACCCGGTTCCTGCTCCACGCGCTCACCGGGCGCCTCGCCACCTGCCCGGTGTATGAGGAGCGCACGGTGACGGCGCTGCGGGTGCGCTCGCTCGAGGGGCCGCTGCGCCTGGCCGCCGACGGCGAGACCTTCGACGCCGGCGAGGACCTCCACATCGCCAAGCGGCCCCGGGCCCTGCTCGTGGCCGTCCCACCGACCGACGCGACGGGCGGCTGACCGTCCGGCGGCTCGCGGCGTCAGGCGGGGGCGCCGCGCAGCGGGCTGAGGTCGTGGGAGCCGGTGTCCTCGTCCTCGGTGAGGTGCCAGCCGCAGCGCTCGGCGAGGAGCGCGTGGCCCTCAGCCGGGCCCGAGGCGATCAGCTCGTCCTCGGGCTGGAGGCGGACGTGGCCCCGGGGCCGGTACAGGTACCGGCCGCCGCGGCGCACGGCCAGGATGTGGAAGCCGGGCTCGATGTCGAGCTGCAGCTCGGCCAGCGTCTCGCCGTCGGCCTCCGAGCCGGCCGCCACCGGGACCCGCACGACGACCTCGTCGGAGTCGCCGAGGGCGATCGACAGGATCGGGTGCAGCTCCTCCTTCTCCTCGATGAGCCACACCATCTGCTGGGCCGAGTCGCCCAGGTCCTCGGCGGCCTGCGACAGGTGCAGCAGCCCCCGCAGCGGCGCCGGGTCGATGCGGTCGGTGCTGGCCCGCAGCACCCACAGCTCGAGGCGGTCCTTCATCTCGTCGAGGCGGTCCTCGAGCTGGCGGACCTCGGCGGCGAGGCCCTGGTCGCGCAGCACGAGCGCGGAGTAGGCCAGGCCCACCGCCGCCTCGGAGATGTTCTTCATCTCGACGAGCACGTCGATGGCCCGATCGAGGTCCGACAGGCTGCCGTCCTCGGGCGGCACCGGCGGCTCCCAGTAGGGGGCGGCGGCCAGCTCCCGCAGCCGGGGGATGCCGGCCGGCGAGCCCCGCAGGAACAGCACGTCGCCCGGCAGGCAGATGACGTCGCCGTGCACGTCGGTGATCCACTCCCGGTCCCGCCGGATGGCCACCACCCGCATGCCGGTCTGCACCGGCAGCTCGAGGCCGGCCAGCGGGCGGCGGGACAGGTGGCTGCCCTCCCGCACCCGGACCCGGTGGGACACCTCCTCGGCGTTCGACAGGTCGGCGACCAGCTCCCGGGGGATGCCGAGGCGGTGGGTGACGATCCGGGCGATGTCCACCGCCGAGTTGCCGATCCGCTCGATGCAGCTGATCACCTGCAGCACCGAGGCCATGGCCTCGGCCTCCTTCGGGTGCCGGGCGGCCAGAACCGACACGGCCCGCATGTCGTGGACCAGGTCCGACATGCGGGCCTCCAGCTCGTCCACCTCCTCGGCCATGTCCGGGTCGCCGAAGTAGAGGGCGGCGTACGCGAGATCGACCATGAGCTCGGAGAGGTCTTTCGCCTCCGCGAGCATGGCCCGGAGGTTTCGAGGTCTGGCGTCCATAGACGGTCCGCCCCACGATAGGCCCTGGCCGACCCCTCGGCGGGCCGTCTCGGTGCGCGCCGGCTCGGGCCCGGGTGGTCCACACTGGGCGCCGTGCGCCGACCCCTCCTCCTCCTCGCCGCCGTCGCGCTCGTCGGCGGCGCCTGCTCGTCCGAGGACGGCCGGGTGCTGCCCCCGCCCCGGCCCGACCAGACGACCACCACCACCTCCACCACCGTCGCCGGCGACCCGGGCGACGGGTCGGTGGGCCAGGGGGCGGTCGAGGTGTTCTCGCTGTTCAGCGAGGCCTTCGCCGGGGGCACCGAGATCCCCGTCGAGCACACCTGCGACGGCGCCGACGTGCCCCCGCCGCTGGCCTGGGCGTCGGCCCCGCCGGCCGCCGAGCTGGCGATCGTGGTGCGCGACCCCGACGCCGACGGGTTCGTGCACTGGGTCGTCACCGGCATCGACCCGCTCGTGCAGGGCTTCGGCGCCGGCGGCGTGCCCGAGGGGGCGGTGGAGCACGCCAACGGCTTCGGCACGGTCGGCTGGCGGGGCCCGTGCCCGCCCGAGGGCGAGGTGCACACCTACGAGCTGGCGCTCTACGCGCTGCCGGAGCCGCTCGTGGTCGGCGACCCGGACGAGGCCCCGGAGGCGCTGGTGATCCAGGTGGAGCAGGCGGCCAGCGCGGTCGCCGTCCTCACCGGCACCTATGGCCGCTGACGGGCGGCCGCGGCAGTAGCGTGCCCCACCGTGGGCCACGGCGGAGCGGACCTCTAGTGCACCCGGAGCAGCGGCTGCGCATCGTGACCGAGACGGCCCGCGCCGTGCTCGACGGGCGGCTGGACCCGCACGACGGCGCCGCGACCCTGTCGATGCAGCGCGACCAGATCACCGACCGGCTGCGCAGCGACCGCATCGACGTGACCCAGGCCGAGGCCGATCAGGTGGCGCTCACGCTGCGCCGGCTCGCCGAGCAGGTCACCGATCGCGGCGGCCCCGACGCGTCGGCCGAGGCGCGCGCCGAGATCGCCCGGATCCTCGGCGAGCTGGCCCAGACGCTGCGCTAGGCGCGCGAGCGCTCAGCGCTGGGCGTCGTCGGCCCCGTCGCGCTCGGCGACGGGCTCGTCGTCTTCGTCGTCCTCGTCGTCGAGGGCAGCCTCGTCGAGGAGCTGGACGTCCAGGTCGTCGGCCGCCGCCTCGTCGTCCTCGTCGTCGTCGACCTCTTCGCTGTCGACGTCGATCACGCCGTCGGCGCGGGCCTCCGCCTGGGCCTGCATCTCGACCTTGCGGACCTGGAACATGGCCACGACCACGGCGAGGATCGTCGGGATGAACAGCATGACGGCGCCGAGGGCGAGGATCGACCCGAACAGCGTGGTGTAGAGCGCTCGGGTGAGGGCCCGGCTGCTGGCCCGGCGGCGCACGGCGTGGAAGGCGAGGCCGGCGCCGATCAGCGGCAGGACGAGCGTGATCGAGAGCGGCCACTGGACGACGGCGAAGGGCTTCTCCTCGCGATGGGGGGTCCAGTCGTCCACGGCGTCGGCGAGCTCGGCCGCGGTGAGCCCGGGCTGGTCCTGCGCGGTGTCGATCGCGCTCGCCACCCAGTCGGCGGCGAGCGTGTAGGACGTGTACGGGTTGCCCGACCCGTCGCTCGGCACCGTCAGGACGGTGGTGAGCATGATGATGGCCACCACGGCCGTGAAGATCGCCGCCAGCGCCGCCCGGTAGCCCGGGGGCTGCAGGGCCCGGGCCTCGGCCAGGGTGGGTCGCCGGCTGGTGGAGGCGGGGGTGGCGCCTCCGGCCCGACGCCGGCTGAAGCGGCCGCCGCGGCCCCCGCCGTCGCCGGCCTGGGCCTGCGCGGCGGCCTCGCGTCGGGCCGCCGCCTTGCGCGCCTCGAGCGCGGCCCGCTGCTGGCGGTTCCGCGCCGCGCGCTTCTGCTTCGACGGTCGCTTCTGGGACATGCCCGCCACGGTAGGGGCCGGTGCCGGCCCGCCTGAAGTCCGACCGGCGATGGCGTCCCCGGAGGCCTGGACGTCCGAGATCGAACCGCCCGGGAGCGGCCCGGCGACGCCGTCTCGCTCGAGGGGCGACCGATCGGCACGACACGGGTCGGCCCCTGTGGCAGGGTGCGGCGCATGGGGAACTTCGGGGACTGGCAGCTCGGCATCTACCTGGACGGCCTGCAGGGCGTGCGACCGGACCTGCCCATGTCGTACGCCGCGCTGGCCGAGGCGGCGGAGGCGGCGATGTCGCCCGAGCTGTGGTCCTACGTGGCCGGCGGCGCCGGCGACGAGCACACCCAGGACGCCAACGTCGCCGCCTTCCAGCGGTGGGGCCTCGTGCCCCGGATGCTGGCCGGCGCCGCCGAGCGGGACCTGTCGGTCGAGCTGTTCGGGCAGCGGTTCGAGACGCCGCTGATGCTCGCCCCGGTGGGGGTGATCGGCATCTGCGAGGAGGCTGGCCACGGCGACCTCACCACGGCCCGGGCGGCTGCCGCCACGGGCGTGCCGATGGTGGCGTCCACGCTCATGCAGGACCCGATGGAGGACGTGGCAGCGGCGCTCGGCGACACGCCGGGCTGGTTCCAGCTGTACCCGCCGAGCGACCGTGAGGTCTGCGAGAGCTTCGTGCGCCGGGCCGAAGCGTCGGGGTGGCAGGCCATCGTCGTCACCCTCGACACCCTCACGCTGGGCTGGCGGCCCCGTGATCTCGCCCTCGGCTCGTTCCCGCAGCTGAAGGGGCTGTGCCTGGCCAACTACTTCAGCGACCCCGTGTTCCGGTCCCGCCTGGCGGTGCCGCCCGAGGAGGACCTGGAGGCGGCCACCGGGCACTGGGCGCTCACCTTCGGCAACCCGGGCCTGTCGTGGGACGACCTGGCGTGGCTGCGGTCGCTGACCGACCTGCCGCTCCTCCTGAAGGGGATCTGCTCGGGCGAGGACGTGCGGCGGGCCCTGGACCACGGGGTGGACGGCATCTACTGCTCCAACCACGGCGGCCGGCAGGCCAACGGCGGCCTGCCAGCCATCGACTGCCTGCCCGAGGTGGTGGAGGCGGCAGGCGACGCGCCGGTGGTGTTCGACTCCGGGATCCGCAGCGGCGCCGAGGTCGTGAAGGCGCTCGCCCTCGGGGCCAGCGCCGTCGGGATCGGTCGGCCCTACGCCTACGGGCTCGCGGTGGGCGGCCAGCGCGGCATCGAGCACGTGCTGCGCTGCCTGCTCGCCGAGACCGACCTCATCATGGCCGTCGACGGCTACCCCGACATCGCCTCCCTCCGGCGAGACGCGCTCCGCCGCGTCGGCTGAGCCGCCCTGGCGCCGATCCGACGGTCGCCACCTCCTGCCCACGGGCAGGGGTGCGGGCGGCACACGGGCGTGTGGGGGCGGTGGTGACGGGCTGTTGCAGCGACGGGTGCTTGACCTACGAACGTGCGTTCGTGTAGGGTGGGGGAGTTCTCCTCTCGGGACCGAGGTGACGGTCCCCGTCGAACCAGCTGCAGCGAACCCCACCCAGGTGGGTGGTGCGGTTCGCCCGGGTCCCGGAGGGAGGCGCGTGCGCACCGTCGACGAGCCGATCACCGACGACGCGGCCGATGCGGCAGCGCTGCTCGACCGGGCCCGCGAGGCGCTGGCCGCGCTCGGGCAGATGGACCTGGACGGGCTGGGCGACGGGGACCTGACGGAGCTCGTGATGGGCGCGCAGGCGCTGCGCGGCGCGCTCGAGGCGGCCGAGGCGCGGGTGCTGGCGGAGTGGGACCGGCGCCGCACCTGGCGGGCCAGCGGCGCGAAGACCGCAGCCGCCTGGTTGGCGTGGCGGCAGCGCCTCCCGATCGCCGAGGCGCGCCGCCGGCTCCGCCACGCCCGACTGACCCGCCAGTACCCGAAGGTCCATGAGGCGTGGGCCACCGGTGCGCTGGACCGCACCCACCTCGTCACGTTGTTCGGGTGCCGCACCGCCCGCACCCAGGCGGCGTTCGACGACGAGCACGAAGACCTCCTCGACTCTGCGAAGGCGCGGGGGTTCGTGGACTTCAAGCGGCACTGCGACACCTGGGGGTTCTTCCGCGACCCCGACGGCGCCGAAGACCGCGCCCGCGACGACCACGACGCCCGCGAGCTCCACCTGAACCAGTCCTTCGGGGGCCTGTGGTTCG
>DATGRC010000246.1:0-6795 GCA_035303865.1 Acidimicrobiales bacterium | reverse complement strand
CTGAACCGCTTCGAGTGGATGCTCTTCGTGTTCGGCGGGTTCCTGATCCTCACCGCCATCCGGCTGCTGCGCCACGACGACGCCGAGATCCACCCCGAGCACAACCCGGTGCTCAAGCTCGTCCGCCGGTTCGTCCCGTCGACGAGCGAGTACCACGGCCAGGCCATGTTCATCCGGGAGAACGGCAAGCGGCTGGCCACCCCGCTGTTCGCCGTGCTCGTGGTGGTGGAGACGAGCGACGTGATCTTCGCCGTGGACTCGATCCCGGCCATCCTCGCCGTCAGCCACGACCAGTTCATCGTGTTCAGCTCGAACGCCTTCGCCATCCTCGGCCTGCGGGCCCTGTACTTCCTGCTCGCCGACCTGCGGGACAAGTTCGACTACCTGCAGCCGGGGCTGGCCGTCATCCTGGCCTTCGTCGGGGTCAAGATGATCCTGTCGCACTGGTACCACATCCCCACGCCGATCTCGCTGGGGTTCATCGCCCTCGTGCTGACCGTGGCGATCGTGGCGTCGATGAAGCTCGACCGGCCCGACGCCCACCCCGACGGGCTCGACGCGCACCGAGGCGAGGGCCTCGACCTGCTCGCCTCGGCCGACGAGGAGCGGGCGACCGACTGAGCCGGGGCGGGCGGCCGCCCCGCACCGTCAGCCGAGCCCGAAGCGGGACTGCTCCCGGAACCAGCTCGTCAGGTGGGCCGGGGCCTTGTCGGGGCTGCCGGCGTCGAAGGGCGGCTGCGGGTCGTACTCGATGCCGAGCTGCACGAGCTGGGCCACCTCGTCGCCGTGCACCCGGGCCACGAGGGCGAGGGCCATGTCGATGCCCGACGACACGCCGGCCGCGGTCATCACCTTGCCGTCCACGACGACCCGCTCGCTGATCGGCTCGGCGCCGTGGCGCCGCAGCTCGTCGAGGGCCAGCCAGTAGGTGGTGGCGCGCTTGCCGCGCAGCAGGCCGGCGGCACCGAGCACCAGGGAGCCGGTGCACACCGAGGTGGTCCAGCTGCTCGTGGCGTCGGCCGCCCGCAGCCACTCGAGGAGGGCGCCGTCCTGCTCGGCCTGGGCCTGCCCGGGCCCGCCGGGGACGAGCACCACGTCGGGGTCGGGCACCTCGTCGAGGGCCGCGTCGGCGACGAGGGACAGGAAGCCGGTGTCGGTGCGCTTCGGGCCGGGCTCGGTGGCCACGAAGGTGACCGTGGTCCCGGGGACCTGGCCGAGGACCTCGTAGGGGCCGACGGCGTCGAGGGCGGTGAGGCGGTCGAAGAGGACGATGGCGACGTGCACGGGTGCTCCTTGCTCGATGGCGGGTGCGGCGTGGGCGGTGGCGACGCCGGCGGAGGGCGCTGGGACGTCGATGGCGGGCGTGAGGGCGGTCAGGCGGCGCGGAAGCGCCGGCGGTACTCGGTGGGGGAGGTGCGCAGCGCGCGGAGGAACGCCCGGCGCATCGTCTCGGCGGTGCCGAACCCGCTGGCCCGGGCGATCGCCTCGACGCCGTCCGCGGTGTCCTCGAGGAGGCGGCGGGCCGTCTCGACGCGGACCCGCTCCACGTAGCGGGCCGGGGTGAGGCCCACCTCGGCCGTGAAGCAGCGGGCGACGTGGCGCTCGCTCATGGCGGCGATCCGAGCCAGGGCGGCGACGCTGCAGTCGCCGTCGGGGTGCTCGGCCACGTGGCGCTGGGCCTCGCGGATGCCGTGGCGCTCGGCCAGCTGGGCGCCGAGGTGGGCGCTCAGCTGCGCCTGGTTGGCGGGGCGGCGCAGGAACAGCACGAGGTCCCGCGCGACCGCGAGGGCCAGGTCCCGGCCGAGGTCGTCCTCCACCAGCGCGAGGGCGAGGTCCATCCCCGCCGTCACGCCGGCCGAGGTCCACACGTTGCCGTCGCGCACGAAGATCGGGTCGGGGTCCACCTCCACGGCGGGGAACGTCTGGGCGAGGAGGTCGCACCACTGCCAGTGGGTGGTGGCCCGGCGCCCGTCGAGCAGCCCCACGGCGGCGAGCAGGAACGCCCCCGAGCACACGGAGGTCACGCGGCGGGCGCCGCCGGCCAGGCGGTGGAGGTGGCGGAGGAGCTCCTGGTCCTGGAGCGCCTCCCGGGTGCCGCTGCCGCCGGCGACGACGAGCGTGTCGACGGGGCCGGCCACGTCGGCCAGGGCCCGGTCGGCCACCACGCCGAGCCCGCTGTTGGTGCGCAGGGTGCCGGCCCGGGTGGCGGCCACGGTGGTGGCGTAGCGCTCGGCGCCGAGCGCGTGGTTGGCGCGGGCGAACACCTCGAGGGGCCCGGTGAGGTCCAGGCTCTGGAGCCCGGGGAAGGCGACGAGCACCACGTCGGCAGCCATGGGGCCAGCATGCGCCCACCGGCCCCTGGCAGCAATGACAGATCTCCCACGGATCCTGCCAAGCGGCGGGGGGCTGCCCGTCAGCGGTCGAGGTCGGCGGGGTCGAGCACCCAGGCGTCGCGGGGGAGGGCTTCGGGGTCGAAGCGGGCCAGCAGGTCGTCGAGGGTCACCGGCTCGCCGGGCTCGGCGAGGCCGAGGCTGGCGGCGAGCAGGCTGCGCACCTCGTCGGGGGTGCGGCCCCGGGCCGTGAGGTCGGCGAGGGTGACGGCGCCGTGGCGCTTGGCGAGGCGGGCCCCGTCGGGGCCGAGCACGAGCGGCACGTGGGCCCAGGTGGGTCGCTCGAAGCCGAGCAGGTCGCAGAGGCGGGCCTGGCTGGGCGTGGCGGCGAGCAGGTCGTCGCCACGCACCACCTCGGCCACCCCCTGGTCGTGGTCGTCCACCACCACGGCCAGGTGGTAGGCGGGCACCCCGTCGTTGCGGCGCAGCACGATGTCGTCCACCACGCCGGTGACCTCGCCGCGGAGCCGGTCGACGGCGGTAACCGGCTCGCCGTCGGAGCGCAGGCGCAGCGCGGCGGGTCGGCCCTCGGCCGCCCGGTCGGCCCGGTCGGCCTCGCTGAGGTCCCGGCAGGTCCCCGGGTAGGCGCCAGTGGGAGCGTGCGGCGCGGCGGCCGCGTCGCGGATCTCCCGCCGGGTGCAGAAGCACGGGTAGGTGAGCCCGGCGTCGACGAGGCGGGCCAGGACCTCCTCGTGGCGGGCCCGGCGCGACGACTGGTGCAGCACCGGCCCGTCCCAGTCCAGGCCGATGGCGGCCAGGTCGGCCACCTGCCGGGCGGCCACCGACGCGCTGGAGGGCCGGGGCTCGAGGTCCTCGATCCGCAGCAGGAACCGGCTCCCCGCGGCGCGGGCGAACAGCCACGCGAGGAGCCCGGTGCGGAGGTTGCCGAGGTGGAGGTCGGCGCTGGGGGTCGGCGCGAACCGTCCGGTGGGCATCACCTGATCTTGCCCCAGCGGGATCCCGGGACCGGTCGTCAGCCGCTGCCGCTACCGTCCACGGGCGTGGGCATCGTGGACGAGGACATCCAAGCGGTACGGGCCGCGACGGACATCGTCCAGGTCGTCTCGAAGTACACCCAGCTGCGCCGCTCCGGCACCCGCTGGGTGGGGCTGTGCCCGTTCCACGCCGAGAAGACCCCGTCGTTCAACGTCAACCAGGAGCTCGGCCTGTACCGGTGCTGGGGCTGCCAGGTGCGGGGCGACGTCATCACCTTCGTCCGCGAGGTCGAGCACCTCGACTTCGTGGCTGCGGTGGAGCTGCTGGCCGGCTGGGCCGGGATCACCCTGCGCTACACCGACCGGGACGAGGGCGCCGGCCGCAAGCGGCGGGCCGTGCTGGTGTCGGCCATGGAGCAGGCCGTCGAGTGGTACCATCAGCGGCTCCTCGCCGCCCCGGACGCCGCCGCCGCCCGCCGGTACCTGCGGGAGCGGGGCCTCACCGGCGAGGAGGTGCGGGCCTTCCGGCTCGGGTGGGCGCCCGACGCGTGGGACGAGCTGACCCGGGCCCTGCGGCTGCCCGACGACGTGGTGCGCGACACCGGCCTCGGGTTCCTGAACCGCAACGGCCGCCAGACCGACGCGTTCCGGGGCCGCATCCTGTTCCCGATCTTCGACGCCAACGGGGACCCGGTGGGCTTCGGCGGGCGGGTGATGCCCGGCGGCGACGGGCCGAAGTACAAGAACACGCCCGAGACGGCGCTCTACCAGAAGTCGAAGTTGCTCTACGCCCTCAACTGGTCGAAGACCCGGATCGTGCAGGACGACCGGGCGATCATCTGCGAGGGCTACACGGACGTGATCGGCTTCGCCCGGGCCGGCCTGCCCGCCGCCGTGGCCACCTGCGGCACCGCGCTCACCGAGGAGCACGTGCGGCTCCTGCGCCGCTACGCCCGGCGCCTCGTGCTCGCGTTCGACGCCGACGCCGCCGGGCAGTCCGCGGCCGAGCGCTTCTACCAGTGGGAGAAGGACCACGAGCTGGAGGTGGCGGTCGCCGACCTGCCCCCCGGCGTCGACCCGGCCGACCTCGCCGTGCAGGACCCGGCCCGCCTCGCCGCCGCCGTCGAGGACGCGGTGCCGTTCCTGCAGTTCCGGTTGAACCGGGTGCTCGACGCCGCCGACCTGGGCACCCCCGAGGGCCGGTCCCGGGCCGCGGAGGCGGCGCTCGAGGTGCTGCGCGAGCACCCGAGCCCGTTCACCCGGGACCAGTACCTCATGGAGGTGGCCGGGCGCTGCCGGATCGAGCCCGACCAGCTCCGGCGCGCCCTCGACGAGCTGCTCCGCCGGCCCTGTCCCGCCCCGGCCGAGGACGGCCGCGGCCGGCGCACCGGCCGCGGCCGCGGGCCGGGCGCGGCGCCCGAGCCCCCGCCGAGCGAGCGGGCGCCGCTGCCGGCGCCCCGCCTCGAGGAGGAGCGCGACAGCCCCGAGCTCGAGGTCCTGCGCCAGGTGGTGCACGCCTGGGAGGACGTCGAGCCGTGGATCCGGTACCCCGAGCTGTTCCGCTCCGAGCTCAACGCCCGAGCGTTCCTGGCGCTGATGGCGCAGCCCACCGTCCCGGAGGCGATCGCCGCCGCCGACCCCGACGTGGCCGAGCTCCTCACCCGCCTGGCCACCGAGGAGCGTCAGGCCGAGCCCTTCGACGCCGTGGTTCGGATGCTCACCGAGCTGGCCCGCCGCGAGATCGCCGACCTGCGCCTCCAGGTGGCGGCGTCGCCGGACGACCTCACCCCGCTGCGCACCCAGCACTGGCTCACCGCCCTCGTGGACCGGCTCCGGGATCCGAGCACCGCCCGTGAAGCGGCGGAGCAGTTGGTAGCGTGGGTCGGGTCGAAGGGTGAAGGGGCATGACCGAGGCGACACCGATCCCGACGCGGGGGGTTCCCGAAGCCGACCTGCGGCGCCTCATCGCCCGGGGCCGCGCCCGCGGCGTCCTCACGATGGACGAGGTCGTCGACGTGCTGCGCAAGGTCGAGCTCACCCAGGACCTGCTCGACCAGCTGCGGGAGCAGCTCGCCGTCGAGGGCATCACGCTCGACGAGTCGGTCCCGCCGATCGACCTGGAGGACCTCGAGGACCCGCCGTCGCCCGGTCGCGGCGCCGGGGAGGACGAGGCGGGCCGCCGGTCGGTGCCCGAGTCGGTTGAGGCGGAGCTGCACAGCGCGCGCGACGCTGCCGACCACGCGGGCGACTTCGACGAGGACGGCCCCGAGCTCGGCGGCGTGCGGCCCACCCGCTCCGCTGCCGCCCGGCGCCGGGCCATGCGGGCCGCGTCGAACCCGTCGGATCGGGGCGGCTCCTCCGCGGATCCGGTGCGGATGTACCTGCGGGAGATCGGCCGGGTCCCGCTCCTCACCGCGGCTGAGGAGGTCGAGTACTCGCGGCGGATCGAGGCCGGCAACGAGGCCGCCGCCCGCCTCGCCGACCTGAGCGCGGCCGACCAGCTCGACGAGCTGTCCTTCGAGGAGCGCCGGGCGCTGCAGCGCACCGTCCGGCGCGGCGACGACGCCCGCGAGGTGCTCATCGAGGCCAACCTGCGGCTCGTCGTGTCGATCGCCAAGCGGTACGTGGGCCGGGGCATGCAGTTCCTCGACCTCATCCAGGAGGGGAACCTCGGCCTCATGCGGGCGGTCGAGAAGTTCGACTACACGAAGGGCTTCAAGTTCTCCACCTACGCCACGTGGTGGATCCGCCAGGCGATCACCCGCTCGATCGCCGACCAGGCCCGCACCATCCGCATCCCGGTTCACATGGTCGAATCGATCAACCGGGTCCACCGCGTGCAGCGCCAGATGGTGCAGCAGCTCGAGCGCGACCCCACGGTCGACGAGCTGGCGGCCGAGGTGGGGATGACGCCCGAGCGGGTGCGCGAGATCCAGCGCATCTCGCTCGACCCGCTGTCGCTCGACTCGCCGGTGGGCGAGGAGGACGATTCGTACCTGGCCGACTTCATCAAGGACGACGGCGCGGAGGAGCCCGACGACGTCGCCACGCGGCAGATGCTGCAGAACGAGGTCCGCAACGTGCTCGGCGAGCTGAACGACCGCGAGAAGGACGTCGTGGTGATGCGGTTCGGGCTCGACGACGAGCAGCCCCGCACCCTCGAGGAGGTCGGGAGGCACTTCGGCGTCACCCGCGAGCGCATCCGCCAGATCGAGTCGAAGACGCTGGCGAAGCTCCGGCACCCCCACCGCTCGCAGAAGCTCCGCGAGTACCTCGAGGGCGCCTGAGGCGCCTCGCCCCCGGCTGCGCTCACGTCCTCTCGGCGACGAGGCCGAGGTTCCGCGGGAGCACGACACCGCCCCCGGGGAGCTCCCGCAGGTCGCGGATGGCCAGCCCTGCGCCCGCGAAGGCCCCCACGAGACCGGCGAGCGTCTTGTGGTGCCCCCCGACCCGTGACCAGAGCCCGGTGC
>DATGRC010000245.1:0-3059 GCA_035303865.1 Acidimicrobiales bacterium | reverse complement strand
TGGCCGTGGGTGTCGTTGACCGGCTTGAAGTCGTCGAGGTCCAGGTAGAGCACCGCGGTGGTGCCCTCGGCGGGGGGTCGAGACTCGATCGCGGCCACGAGCACCGAGCGGTTGACCAGGCCGGTGAGGCCGTCGTGGGTGACCGCCCACTCGAGCGCCCGCCGTCCCTCCTCCCACTGGATGACGAGGCCGACGAGGTTGGCGGCCCGCCGGAGCCGCTGGTGGCTGAACACGTGCCCGCCGTACTCGTGGCGGCTCCACACGGCCAGGTAGGCCCGGAACCGCGACGGGTTGGAGGGGTGGACCCCCACCGAGGTGACCCAGCGGAAGCCCTGCTCGACGGCGGTGGTGCGCAGCGGCTCGGGCAGCGCCTCGACCGAGTCCGTGACGATCACGTCGGGGTCCTCGATCGTGGCCGTCCACGGCGTGCCGTCGAGGACGCCGGGGGTGAAGGCGGACTCGAGCCCGGGCGGCGAGCCCACGACCTGGATGCTGTCGTCGGGCGTGCAGCGGTGGGCCACCGCCACCTCCACCTCGGGGAGCTCCGCGGCGACCATCCGCACGATGTGGGCGAGGATCACGTCGATCGCGTCGCCCCGGCCCATCGCCACGAGCGCGTCCTCGAGGGCTGCGGCGCCGCCCGCCCGCCGCAGCTGCAGCACGAACCCGGGGAGCCCCGTGCGCAGCGGGGTGGCCACGGCGACCGCGACGTCCACCGTGGCGCCGTCGGCGCGGATCAGCTCGACGTTGGGGCCCACGCCCTCCCAGGTGCTCGACGCGCCGGACCGGCTGGCCACGTAGTCGTCGGCCGCGGCGAGCGCGTCGAGGGCCACCTGGAGCGAGTCCGGGGCGACGAGGTCGACCATGTTCCGTCCCACGAGCTCGTCGGGGGCGTAGCCGAGCAGCTCGTCGATCGAGCCGCCAGCCCAGAGCACCGTCCCGTCGAGGCGGATGACGCAGAACGGGTTGATGGCGGTCTCGGCGATGTGGGCCGCCTCGGCCAGCCCGAAGGGCGCGGGCGTCCCATCGCCTGCACCCGCCGATGTGCCATGGGGGTCGCTGCCCGATGCCTCCAACGCTCCTCCTGGGCCCGAACGCTAGTGCTCCCGGGCCCGCTCGTCGGAGCGAGCCCGGGAGGCGGGTCCAGCAGGGTCAGCCGCTCAGCCGGCCTGGCGCTGACGGATGATGTTGAGGGCGCCGCCGGCGCGGAACCACTCGATCTGCTCGGCGCTGAAGGTGTGGTGGGCCTCGAAGTCGATCGTGGTGCCGTCGGGCTTGTGGATCGTGCACCGCACCGGCTGGTCCGGGGCCAGGTCGGCCAGGCCGTGGACGCTGATGCGGTCGTCCTCGCCGATCTGGTCGTAGGTGGCCGGGTCGGCGAAGGTGAGCGGCAGGAGGCCCTGCTTCTTCAGGTTGGTCTCGTGGATCCGGGCGAAGCTGCGGGCCAGGATCACCTTGCCGTTGCGGAACCGGGGCTCCATGGCGGCGTGCTCGCGGGAGCTGCCCTCGCCCATGTTCTCGTCGCCGATGGCCACCCAGCCGATGCCGGCCTCGTGCAGGCGCTTGGCGATCTCCGGGAACGGGCGGGTCTCGCCGTCGAGCGGGTCCTTGCCGGTGCCGACCTCGCCGGTGAACGCGTTGACCGCGCCCAGGTAGAGGTTGCCGGAGATGTTCTCCAGGTGGCCCCGGTACTTGAGCCAGGGGCCGGCGGCGGAGATGTGGTCGGTGGTGCACTTGCCCTGCGCCTTCAGCAGGATCGGCAGCTCGACGTAGTCCTGGCCGTCCCACGGGTCGAAGGGCTGGAGGAGCTGGAGCCGGTCGCTGGCCGGATCGACCACCACCTCCACGCTGCTGCGGTCGGCCGGCGGGGCCTGGAACGTGTCCTCGCCCGGCGCGAACCCGCCCGCCGGCAGCGCCTCGCCCACCGGCGGGTCGAGGCGCACCTCCTCGCCCTGGTCGTTGACGAGCGTGTCGGTGCGGGGGTCGAAGTCCAGCGTGCCGGCGAGGGCCAGCGCGATCACCGTGTCGGGGCTGGTGACGAAGCTCAGCGTGTTCGGGTTCCCGTCGTTGCGCTTCGGGAAGTTCCGGTTGTAGCTGTTGACGATCGTGTTCGGCTTCGACGGGTCGAGGTCGGGCCGCTCCCACTGGCCGATGCAGGGCCCGCAGGCGTTGGCCAGCACGGTGCCGCCGATCGCCTCGAGGTCGGCGAGGAGCCCGTCGCGCTCGATCGTGGCCCGGGTCTGCTCCGAGCCGGGGGTGATCATCAGCTGGGTCTTGGCCCGCAGGCCCTTCTCCTTCGCCTGGCGGGCGATCGAGGCGGCGCGGGTGATGTCCTCGTAGGACGAGTTCGTGCACGACCCGATGAGCGCCGAGGAGATCTCGAGCGGCCAGCCCTCGCGCGTGGCCGCCTCGCCGACCTCGGAGAGCTGGTGGGCCCGGTCGGGGGAGTGGGGACCGTTGATCATCGGGCCGAGCTGGTCGAGGTCGATCTCGATGACCTGGTCGAAGTAGCGCTCGGGGTCGGCCAGCACCTCCTCGTCGGCCCGGAGGTGCTCGCGGACGCCCTCGGCCGCCTCGGCGATGGCCTCGCGGCCCGTGGCCCGCAGGTAGGCGGCCATGTTGTCGTCGAACTGGAAGACCGAGGTGGTGGCCCCGATCTCGGCGCCCATGTTGCACACGGTGGCCTTGCCGGTGGCGGTGATGCTGTCCGCGCCGGGGCCGAAGTACTCCACGATGGCGCCGGTGCCGCCCTTGACCGTGAGGATCTCGGCGACCTTCAGGATGATGTCCTTGGGGCTCGACCAGCCGGAGAGGGAGCCCGTGAGGTGGACGCCGATCAGCTTCGGCCAGCGCACGTTGAAGGGGAAGCCGGTCATGACGTCGACGGCGTCGGCCCCGCCCACGCCGATGGCGACCATGCCGAGGCCGCCGGCGTTGGGGGTGTGGCTGTCGGTGCCGATCATCATCCCGCCCGGGAAGGCGTAGTTCTCGAGCACGACCTGGTGGATGATGCCGCTGCCGGGCTTCCAGAAGCCGATGCCGTACTTGGCTGACACCGT
>DATGRC010000244.1:0-7596 GCA_035303865.1 Acidimicrobiales bacterium | reverse complement strand
CGAGGTGAACGCCCGCTGGGCGCCGATCACGTCGTTGTTGAGCCGGCTGACGAGCGCGCCGGTGTGGGTGCGGGTGAAGAAGGCGATCGGCATGCGCTGCACGTGCTCGAACACGGCTCGCCGCAGGTCGTAGATCAGGTCCTCGCCGAGCCGGGCCGACTGCCAGCGCTCGGCCAGGCCCACCCCTGCCTCGACGATGGCCACCGCGGCGATGACCAGGGCGAGGCCCACGACGGCGCCCGAGCCGCGCCCGTCGACGATGGCGTCGACGGCCCGACCGGCGAGCACCGGGGCGGCGACGCCGAGCACGGCGCCGACGGTGGCGAGGCCGAGGAACGTGACGATCGAGCGAGCGTGCGGGCGGGCGAACGCGGCGACGCGGCGGATCGTCGCCCGGTCCACCGAGCGGCGCTGGCCGTCGTCTTGCATCGCGCTGCGCAGCGCCATCCAGGTGCTGACGTCGCTCATGGGGCCGACGGTAGGACCTCAAGCGAGGTCGAGGTCAAGGGGGTTCTCATCTCTCGACCGTGCCCGGGAAACCCTGACAGGACCTGACCAAGTCGGGGTCTAGGTTCGGATACCGCCCCGCCGGCGCGATCCGCCGTCGGCGCGAACCGCCCCCACCACCCCCGACCACGCGGGAGGATCCCGATGACCGATGCCGTGCGAGCCACGGGCCTGACCAAGCGCTTCGGCGACGTCCTGGCGCTGGACGGTCTCGACCTGGACGTCCCCGAGGGCACCGTGCTCGGGCTCCTCGGCCCGAACGGGGCCGGCAAGACGACCGCCGTGTCGATCCTCACCACCCTCCTCGAGCCCGACAGCGGCGAGGCCACGATCGCCGGTGCCGACCTCCGCACCCAGCCCAAGCTGGTGCGGGAGCGGATCGGCCTGTCCGGGCAGTACGCCGCGGTGGACGAGGTCCTCACCGGCTTCGAGAACCTCGAGATGATCGGCCGCCTGTACGGGCTCGGCCGGGCCCGGGCCCGGCAGCGGGCCGGCGAGCTGCTCGAGCGCTTCGACCTCGTCGACGCGGGGCGCCGCCCGGTGAAGACCTACTCGGGCGGCATGCGCCGCCGGCTCGACCTGGCCGGGGCGCTCGTGGCTGAGCCGCCGGTGCTGTTCCTCGACGAGCCCACCACGGGGCTCGACCCCCGCAGCCGGCTCGAGCTGTGGAGCGTCATCCGCGAGCTCGTGGGCCGGGGCGCCACGCTGCTGCTCACCACCCAGTACCTCGAGGAGGCGGACCAGCTGGCCGACGAGATCCTCGTCATCGACCACGGCCGCGAGCTGGCTCGGGGCACCGCCCACCAGCTGAAGCTGCAGGTGGGCGGTGAGCGCATCCACGTCACCGTCGAGGCGCCGGAGCACCTCGGGCCCGCCCGCCGGGTGCTCGAGGCGCTGGCCGTGGGCGACGTCGAGGTCGACGTGGAGGCGCGGAGCCTGCTGGCACCGATCTCTGGCGGGGCCCGGGTCCTCACCACTGCGCTGCGCCACCTCGACGACAACGGGGTGGAGGTCACCGACGTCGGGCTGCGCCGCCCCACGCTCGACGACGTCTTCCTCACCCTGACCGGCCGGCCCGCGGAGCCCGAGCCGGACGAACCTGACGCGGCACCACCCGACTCGGCGCCGCGCGAACCGGGCGACGCGGCGCCGCTGGCCGCCGCCACCCCCACCGCACCGAGCTCCCAGGAGGTCCAGCCGTGAGCGGCATCCTCACCGCCCTCAGCGACGCTCGGGTGATCGCCCGGCGCAACGTCATCAAGATCACCCGGGTGCCCGAGGTGCTCGTGTTCGTGCTCCTGTCGCCGATCATGTTCGTGCTGCTGTTCGCGTACGTGTTCGGCAACTCGATCGACGTGCCGGGCACCAGCTACCGGGAGTTCCTGATCGCCGGGATCTTCGCCCAGACCGTCATGTTCGGCGCCACCTTCACGGGCACCGGCATCGCCGAGGACATGCAGAAGGGGATCATCAACCGGTTCCGGTCCCTGCCGATGGCCCGCTCCGCGGTGCTGGCCGGCCGTACGGTCTCCGACGTGATCTACAACGTCCTGTCGATCGCGATCATGGCGGTCACCGGACTGCTCGTCGGCTGGCGGATCCGCGGCTCGGTGCTCGACGCCGTGCTCGGCTTCGCCCTGCTGCTGCTCTTCGCCTACGCGATCAGCTGGATCATGGCGCTCATCGCGCTGCTGGTGCCGAGCGTCGAGGTGATCAACAACGCGTCGTTCATGGTCATCTTCCCGATGACCTTCGTGGCCAACACGTTCGTGCCGGCCGAGAACCTGCCGGGGCCGCTGCAGGCGTTCGCCGAGTGGAACCCGGTCTCGGCCGTCACCCAGGCCGCCCGCGAGCTGTTCGGGAACATCCCCGAGGGCACGCCCGAGCCCACCGCGTGGCCGCTGCAGAACCCGGTGCTCTACACGCTGATCTGGGTCGTCGTGATCGTGGCCGTCTTCGCCCCGCTCGCCGTGGCCCGCTACCAGCGCACCGCCGCCCGCTGACCCGCCCGCCGCGCCACGGACCGGGCCGGCCGAGGTGGGCCCGTTCCCGACGTGGGGCGATCAGCGGATGGTGGCGTGCATCTCCCAGACGAGGAGCTCGGCGTCCTCGGTGGCGGTGATGCGCTGGCCGCCCACGCCAGTGAGGCGCACCGCGTCGCCCTCGCCGAGGCGCCCGGCGCCCTCGAGGTCCACGGCGCCCACGGCCACGAACACGTGGTTGAACGGGGCGTCGGGCACCGTCACCGCGTCCCCGGGCGCCAGGCGCGCCGCGTGCAGCGTGGCGTAGCGGTTGCGGATGCGGATGGCGGCGTCGGGATGGCGGTCCATCCCGGAGGCGACGGGGACGAGCTGGCCCTGCATCCGGCCGTCGTCGATCTCGGCCTGCTCGTAGCCGGGGTCGATCCCCCGCTCGTCGGGCAGCACCCACATCTGGATGAACCGGACCGGCTCGTCGTGCACGTCGCCCACGCCCTGGCGCCAGGCGTCGTTCTTCTCCGAGTGGAGGATGCCGGTCCCGGCGCTCATCCGCTGGGCGAGGCCCGGGTAGATGACGCCGCTGTGGCCCTCGGAGTCCTGGTGGACGAGCGAGCCGCGCAGCACCCAGGTGACGATCTCCATGTCGCGGTGCGGGTGGGTCTCGAACCCGGTGCCGGGCAGGACGACGTCGTCGTTGTTGACGAGCAGCACCCCGTGGTGCGTGTTGGTCGGGTCGTAGTGGGTGTTGAACGAGAACGAGTGCTTCGAGTCGAGCCAGCTGATGCGGGTCGTGAACCGATCGTCGGCCCGGCGGACGTCCACCTCGGGTGCGAGCGCTTCGCTCACGGCGACACCTCCTCGTCGTCGGGCTCGCGCCAGTCGATGTCGACGGCGGCGGCCTCGTCGGGATGCCGCTCGAGCCAGCGCCGGGTGTAGGGGCACCACGGGGCCAGCGTCTCGCCGCGGTCGGCGGCCCGGGCCACGGCGGCCGCCATGAACCGGCCGGCGATGCCGCGCCCGCCGAGGGCGTCGGGCACCTCGGTGTGGGTCAGGACGAGGCGTCCGTCCTCGGCCCGGTAGGCGAGCTGCGCCTCCTGGCCGTCCTCGACGTAGAGGAAGCGGCTGTGCTCAGCGTCGTCGATCACGTCGATGGCGTCGGCCATGACGGGGGTCCTCTCTCAGGGGGGATGGGTGGTCCAACACCCCCAGCTGTCGGGGTGTTCCCGCGCCCTACCCCCGAGGCCCGGCCGTCAGAGCTGGTAGCGGTAGACGTTCGTCTCGCGCGGCTCGAAGCCGACCTTGCGGTAGAGGGCGTTGGCCGCCTCGCGGCTGGGGCGGCTGGTGAGGTCGACGGTGACGCAGCCGAGCTCGCGGGCCCGGTCGAGCATCGCCTCGGTGAGGCGCCGGCCGATGCCCTGGCCGTTGACGGCGCGGTCGACGATCACGTCCTCGATCCAGGCCCGCTTGCCGGTGGGGATGGGGAACACGGCGAGCGTGGAGACCCCCACGATCGCGCCGTCGTCGTCGACGGCCAGGAACTGGGTGATCGCCTCGTGGGCCAGCATCGCCCGCACCGCCTCCAGCGGGGGCGGCGGGTTGGATCGGGACAGCTGGGGCACGAGGCCCACGAGCGCCTCGGTGAGGCGCTCGGCGTCGTCGGGACCGGCGGTGGTGATGGTGACGGCCACGGCGGCCGACCGTACCCCACCACCGGACGGGGGCCGATCCCTGGACGGGCGATCGAGGGAGCGCCGCGACGACCGATGACCTCGGCGGCGCCGCTGCGTCTGCACCACCGTCACCAGCTGCACCCGGAGAAGCCACCGATGACCGCGACCACCACCCCGAAGACCACCATCGTCGCCGAGCCCGGCCGCCACGACGCCACCGTCAGCGCGGTGGTCGCCGCACCCGTCGAGGCGGTGTGGCGGGCCTACACCGAGGCGGAGCACTTCACCCGCTGGTGGGGGCCGGCCGAGCTGACGTCGCGCGTCGACACCTGGGAGCCCCGCCCCGGCGGCTCCTGGCGCATCGTCCAGACCGACGCCGACGGCAACGAGTACGCCTTCCGCGGCGTGTACCACGACGTCGTCCCCCACGAGCGGGTGACGCTCACCTTCGAGTTCGAGGGGATGCCGGGCCACGTCTGCCTCGAGACGCACACCCTCGAGGCCGTCCCCGGCGGGACGAAGGTCACGCAGCACGCCGTGTTCCAGGCCGTCGAAGACCGCGACGGGATGCTGCAGGCCGGCATGGAGGCCCACTCGCCGGTGGCGATGGCCCAGCTGCAGGCCGTGGCCGGAGGCCTCTAGCCGCTCAGCGGCCGGCGTCGTCGGGGAGCGGCTGGGGCGGGGGCGGGCCGACGTAGTTGGCGGACGGGCGGATGATCCGGTTGTCGGCCGCCTGCTCGAGCAGGTTGGCGCACCAGCCGATGATCCGGCTCGACGCGAACGTGGGGGTGAACAGCTCGCGGGGCAGGCCGCAGTGGTCCATCACCACGCCGGCGTAGAACTCGACGTTGGCGTAGAGGTTCCGGCCGGGCTTCAGCTCGGCCAGCACCTCCACCACGGTGCGCTCGACCTGCTTGGCGAAGTCGATCTTGTCGGCGCCGAGGCGCTCGGCCACGCCCCGGAGGAACACCGAGCGGGGGTCGTCGGTCTTGTACACCCGGTGACCGAACCCCATGATCTTCTCGCCCCGCTGGATGGCGTCCACGAGGTAGGGGCGGGCGTTCTCGACGGTGCCGATCGCGTCGAGCAGGTCGAGCGCCCGCGACGGAGCGCCGCCGTGCAGCGGGCCGCTCAGCGCCCCCATGCCGCCGACGACCGCGGCGGCCACGTCGGCGCCGGTGGAGGTGATCACCCGGGTGGTGAACGTGGAGGCGTTGAAGCCGTGGTCGATCGTGGTGATCTGGTACTGCTCGACGCCGCGGCCCTTGTCGGGGTCGGGCTCCTCGCCGGTGAGCATCCAGAGGTAGTTGGCGCCGTAGCCGAGGTCGTCGCGGGGCTCGATCGGGTCGAGGCCCTGCTGGAGCCGGTGCACCGCCATGATCAGCGTGGGCATCACGGCGCACAGCTGCATCGCGTTACGGCGGCGCTCGGCGTGGTCGATGTCGAGCGTGGGCTTGAACCCCTCGACGGCACCCACCATCGAGATAGCGGTCCGCACCGCCTCCATCACGGTCTGGCTCGAGGCGGCCAGGGCCGGGAGCACCTCGGCCACCGGCTCCGGGATCCGGCGTAGCGGGCGGACCTCGGCGAGGAACGCGTCGCGCTCGGCGGCGGTGGGAAGGTGGCCGTCGAAGAGGAGGTGCCAGACGTCCTCGAGCGGCAGCTTGTCGGCCAGCTCGACGGCATCGTACTGCCGGTAGTGGTAGAAGCCCTCCTGACCCCGGACGTCGCCCACCTCGGTCTCAGCGACGATCACGCCCTCGAGGCCCGGCGGCGCCTCGATCGTGGAGGGGTGGACGACGGGCTGGATCTGGGCCAGCTCGGTCAGGGACCGCAGCGACACCACGCCGACGAGGCGCCCGTCCTCCACGACGGGCAGGTGTCGGTAGTGGTTCGTCCGGAACCGGGCGAACGCCTCGATCACCGGCAGGTCCGGGGCGGCGACGTCGACCGGCTCGGTCATCCACTCGCTGACCTTGGTGTCGGCGGCCGCCGCGCCGGTGGCGGCGAAGCGGACGAGGTCCCGCTCGGTGACGATGCCGATGGGCCGGTCGCCGTCGACGACGATCGCCGAGCCCTTCCCGGCCGCCTGCATCCTGGCGGCCACCTCCTCGATCGTCTCGGACGGAAGGGCGGTGACGGCCGGGGAGCTCATCGCCTCGGCGACCGTGCGGACGGTGGAGGGCGCAGCCATGCCTCCGAGCCTACCGAGGGGGTCGAGGCACTGACCCCGGGCCGGGTCAGCCGGTCCGGTCGCGGCGGACCTTGAGGACGTACCCGCCGATCGCGATGGCGATCGCCGCGGCGATCCCGGAGCCCACGAGCCAGGGCGTGGCGTCCTGGCTGCCGTCGTCGCGCTGGTCGGCCTCGAGCGTCGTCCCCTCCCGCCGGGTCGTGCTGGTCGTCGCCTCGGTGGTGGTGGTGGCCTCGGTCGTGGTGGTGGCCTCCGTGGTCGTGGTGGGGTTCGGGTTGGGCGCGAGCACCAGGCGGGGCGCCGGGTGGCTGCCCTCCTCGCTGCCGCCCTCGTCCTGGATCCAGGCCAGCTCGCCGGCCTCGGTGGTCTGGATCGTGCGGAACAGCACCTCGCCCTCGGTGTCGGGCAGGGTCACGACGATCGGGAAGTGGGCCTCGACGCCGTCGGGCACCGAGCCCCCCGTCCAGGCCACGACGCCCTCGTCCTCGTCGACCGAGACCGTCCAGCCCGGCACCTCCGGGGTGTCGACCACGGTGGTGCCCGGCGGCAGGAGCACCTCCAGCCCGGTGGTGGCGGTGCCGTCCTTGCCGTGGTGGAAGCTGAACGTCAGCGTGGTGGTGGCCCCGGCCACCGCCTCCTCGGCGTCGACCTCGACGTGGGCAGCTGCGGTCGAGGCGAGCGCCACGAGGAGGGCCAGGGCGAGGGCGGGGAGGGCGAGGAGTCGACGCATGCGGGGATGGTCGTCCCTCGCCACCACCTGGTTCCAGACGGCAGCGAGCCGGGGTGGGCGGCGCCCGGCGACGACGCCGGTACCGTGGGGCCATGGAGCACGTGCGCTGGATCGTCCGCCCTGAGCTCCACGAGCCGGTGGCCATCGCGGCGTTCGAGGGGTGGAACGACGCCGGCGACGCGGCGAGCAGCGCGGTGCGCTACCTCGTCGACCGCTGGGACCTCGACCCGGTGGCGGAGCTGGACCCGGAGGAGTTCTACGACTTCACCGCCACCCGGCCCGAGGTCCGCGTCGACGAGGACGGGCACCGGTCGATCGTGTGGCCGGCCACCGAGGTCTATGCCGGGTCCACCCCCGCCGGCGACGTGATCGCCATCGTCGGCCCCGAGCCGCAGCTGCGCTGGCGCACCTACGCCGGGGAGCTGACCGAGCTCGTCGAGGCGCTCGGCGCCCGCCTCGGCGTCACCGTCGGGGCCCTGCTCGCCGAGGTGCCCCACTCCCGCCCCACCCCGGTGG
>DATGRC010000243.1:0-11262 GCA_035303865.1 Acidimicrobiales bacterium | reverse complement strand
GGGATGGTGTCGGGTGATGCACCGGTGAGGTGAGCCCTCCGGGGAGGCTGTGGGTCTTCCACAACTCACCGACCTCACCCGGAGGACCTGTGGCTCACGCTAGAAGGCAACACCCGAACGCACCGTTGACCCCGACCGGCCCACCTCCCCACCGAGCACACCTAGGCGGCGCCGGGATCAGGGGGTCGCGTCGAGCGCATCGGCATGAGCCGCGGCGGCTCGTCGCCGGCGAGGAACCGGCGGACGAGCTCGACGAGCGCGCCCGGCGCCTCGTGGTGGAGCAGGTGGGAGGTGTGGGGCAGGATCGCCAGGCGACCGTCGGGCAGGGCCTCGTAGAGGTCCACGACGTGGTGGAGGTCCACCACGTCGTCGTCCGCGGCGACCACGAGCACGGGGGCGGTCACGGCCCGCAGCACGGCCGGGTCGAGCGCGGGGCTCGTCGCGCCCATCGTGCTCACCTTGCGGTGGAACGACGGCCAGTGGTCCGCGCCGTCGGGCGAGGTCCTGGCGTACGCCTCGCGCATGGGAGCGAGGCGGGGGCTGTCGGGATCGGGGTTGGCGAGGCGCTCAGCCATCCGAGGCAGGAGCGCCTCGTGGTGGAGGTGCCCGGAGATCACCACCATCGAGCGGACGAGCTCGGGCCGGGCCAGCGCGAGGAGCATGGCGGTGATGGCGCCGTCGCTGAAGCCGACGAGGTCAACCGGCTCCCCGACGACCTGGTCGATCAGCGCGGCGGTCTCCTCGGCCATCGCCTCGTAGGTGTGGGGGCCCTCGACGTCCGGGGTGCGGCCGTGGCCGCGCCGCTCGGGGCGCAGCACCCGCCGCTCCCCCACCAGCGCCTCGGCCAGGAAGGCCCAGTCGTCGGCCGTCTCCAGCCCGCCGTGGAGGACGACGACGGACGGCCCGGTGCCCTCGTCGAGGTAGTGCGCCTTGACGCCGGCGGCGTCGTCCAGCTGCGGCATCGTGCCTCCTCTCTCCCTCTGGTTCGTCGGACGGGACCGACCAGGGTCGCGGCCCATCCCTGACATCTCCCGTCAGCGACGGCGCCGGTGCCGCCCGCCGAGGTGGGAAGGTAAAGGGCCCGACCGAGAGGAGGAGCGGATGCGCGGCGCAGTGCTGCACGGCCCCGGTGACGTCCGGGTGGAGGAGCGCGAGGACCCGAGGATCGAGGCGCCGACCGACGCGATCATCCGCCTGTCGGCCACCTGCATCTGCGGCTCGGACCTGTGGCCGTACCGTGGCGAGGCGGGCGACGAGCCGGCCCCGATGGGCCACGAGTACTGCGGCATCGTCGAGGAGGTGGGGCCCGAGGTGCGGACGGTGCGGCCGGGCCAGTTCGTGGTCGGCTCCTTCTTCGCCTCGGACGGCACCTGCGAGCTGTGCCGAGCCGGGTACCACTCGGCCTGCGTGCACAAGGTGCCCATGGGGGGCATCGGCACCCAGGCCGAGTACGCCCGCGTCCCGCTGGCCGACGGCACGCTCGTGGCCACGCCCGAGGTGCCCGACCCCGACCTCGTGCCGAGCTTCCTCGCCGCGTCCGACGTGCTCGGCACCGGCTGGTTCGCGGCCGTCGCCGCCCAGGCGGGACCGGGACGGTCGGTCGTGGTGGTGGGCGACGGCGCGGTCGGCCTCCACGGCGTGCTGGCCGCTCGGCACCTGGGGGCCGAGCGGATCATCGTGATGAGCCGCAACCCGGCCCGGCAGGCCCTGGCCCGCACCTACGGCGCCACCGACGTGGTCGAAGAGCGGGGCAAGGAGGGCGCCGCCCACGTGAGGGACCTCACCGACGGGCTCGGCGCCCACTGCTCGATCGAGGCCGTCGGCACCCGCGAGGCGATGCTGCAGGCCATCGGCGCCACCCGCCCGGGCGGCCACGTGGGCTTCGTCGGCGTGACCCACGGCGACCTCCCGGGCGGCTTCCTGTTCCGCAGCCACGTGCACCTGCACGGCGGCCCGGCACCGGTCCGGCGCTTCCTGCCCGAGCTGATGCAGCTGATCTGGGACCGTGCCATCGACCCTGGCCTCGTGTTCGACCTCACCCTCCCGCTCGAGGAGGCGGCCGAGGGCTACCGGGCCATGGACGAGCGCCGGGCCATCAAGGCGCTGCTCACCGTCTGAGCCGGCGCCGGCGAGGGCTCAGGCCCGCCGGCGGGCCCGCAGGACGACGTCGTCGAGGTGGTGGCTGGCCGACGCCGCCCCCGGGGGCCGGGGGCGGGTCTCGTGGACCTCGACCTGCCAGCCGGGGGTGGCGGCGAGGACCCGGGCCACGTCCTCCACCCGGACGTAGGCGTCGGGGTCGAAGGGTCGGGGCGGCTGCCCTGGCTCGACCGGGGCCCGCATCGGCTCGAGGTCGTGGCTCACCACGAGCAGCCGCCCGCCGGGGGCCACGGCGGCGAGCAGGTTGCGCACGGCCCGGTCGTCGCCGGTGCGGGGGATCGACGCGTACATGGCCAGGACGAGGTCGAAGCGCGCGCCGCCGAAGGGGTCGGCGTCGTTGGCGTCGGCCACGAGCGAGCGCACCTCGACGCCGCGCCGGCGGGCCTCGGCCTCGAGGCGGGCCAGGCCCCGCCGGGAGATGTCGGTGGCGGTGACGGTCCAGCCCCGCTCGGCCAGCCAGAGCGCGTCGCCACCCTCGCCGGCGCCGACGTCGAGGGCCCGGCCGGGCGCGAGGTCAGCCACCTCCTGCACGAGCGCGCCGTTGGGGTTGCCGCTCCAGAGCGCGTCGCCGCCGTAGCGGTCGTCCCAGTCGAGGGCCCCGGCCGGCGGGCGGGGGCCGGTGCGCAGGTCCTCCTCGGCGAGGCTGAAGGCGATCATCGCAGCCACCCGCGAGCCGTCGGCGGCCGCGTGGACCACCTGGTGGCTGGGGTCGGTGACGTTGCCGGCCGCGTACACCCCGGCCACCGCGGTCTGGCCGTCGGCGCCGACCGCGACGACGTCGCCGAGTCCCGAGGGGTGCGGGGTGGGGGTCACCCCCAGGTCGGCGACGGGCTCGGCCCGCACCCGGAACCCGGGGCCGACCACCGCGACGTCAGCGGGCAGGACCTCGCCGTTGGCGAGCGCCACGCCGGCGAGGGCGCCGTCGTCGCCGTCGACGAGGCGGTCGACGTCGCCGGTCACCACGGGCACGCCGGCGGCTCGCAGGTCGGCGAGCGCGTCGTCGGCGATGGCGGGCTGGCCGTGGAGCACGACGGTGAGCGCCGCGGTGAGGTGGCGCAGCAGCGGGGTGGGGTGCAGCCCGGCGGGGTGGGTGACGATCTGCACCACCCGGCGGTCGCGCACCTCGTAGCCGTGGCAGAACGGGCAGTGGACGACGTCGCGGCCCCACCGCTCGGCCACGCCGGGGATGGCCGGGAGCTCGTCGACGAGGCCGGTGGCCAGCAGCACCCGCCGGGCGACCACCACGTGGCCGCCGGCCAGGTCCAGCTCGAAGCCGTCGTCGGTGCGGCGGACGCTCGCCACCTCGGCGTCGAGCACCTCGGCGCCGTAGCGCCGCACCTCCTCGCGACCGACGCGGACGAGCTCGGCCGGGGGCAGGCCCTCGCGGCCGAGGTAGCCGTGCATGTGGGCGGCGGGGGCGTTGCGGGGCTCCCCGGCGTCGACGACGATCACGCCGCGCCGCTGGCGGGCCAGCTGGAGGGCGCCAGCCAGGCCGGCGGCGGAGCCGCCGACGACGGCGACGTCGGTGTGGCGCCGGACGGCGGGCGGTCGGTGCTCGTGGGGGTCGTGGTGGGCCATGGCGGCCACGGTACGCTGGACTCTCAGGACTGCAATACCCCTTGCGGGATCCGCAAGGACGAGAGGAGGAGCGGTGGCCGACGACGTTGAGCAGGTGGTGCGCCAGCGCCTCCGCGCCCTGCGCACCACGCTGGGGCTGTCGCTCGACGAGCTGGCCGCCCGCACCCACCTGAGCCCGTCGACGATCAGCCGCGTCGAGACCGGCAAGCGCACGATCAGCCTGGACGTCCTCGTCCCCCTCGCCACCGCGCTGCAGGTGGACCTCGACGCGCTGCTCGACGTGCGGGTGGACGACGACGTGGTCATCCGACCCCACGCCGACACGGCGGGCCACGTCACCACCTGGCTCCTCAGCCGCCCCGAGGCACCCACCGTGGCGCTGAAGATGCGGGTGGAGCCCACCGACGCGGCACCGGAGCAGCAGGTCCACCCGGGCCACGACTGGTTCTTCGTGCTCGAGGGCACAGTCCGGCTCCTCCTCGGCGACCGGGAGATCCTCGTCGAGGCCGGGGAGGCGGCCTCGTTCGCGACGATGACCCCCCATGCCATCGCCGCGGTGGACGGCCCGGCCGAGCTCCTCCTGCTCTTCGATCGCGATGGCCACCGCGCCCACGCCCGCCCCGGCGCGGAGGGCGCCGCATGACCGACCCCGACCGCCCGCTCGCCATCGTCGACATCGACGGCGTGCTGGCCGACGTCCGCCACCGGCTGCGGCACCTCGAGCGCCAGCCCAAGGACTGGCGGCGCTTCTTCGCCGAGGCCGCCCGCGACGAGCCCCACCCTGAGGGCCTGGCCGTCGTCCAGCGGCTCCGCCCCGACCACGACATCGTCCTCCTCACCGGCCGGCCCCGGCACCTGGAGCGCGCCACCCGCACGTGGCTGGCCCGCCACGGCCTCGACGACCTGCGCCTCGTGATGCGGCCGCCGGGCGACTCGCGCCCGGCCGCCCAGGTCAAGGTCGAGCAGCTGGCCGAGCTGGCGGCGGGGCGCACCGTCGCCGTGGTGGTCGACGACGACCCGCTCGTCATCGAGGCGATGGCCGAGGCCGGCTACCCCACGTTCCTGGCCGACTGGGAGCCCCGCGCCGACCGCGAGGAGCGCGCCCTGCGGAGCGCCCAGGAGGAGGAGGGCCGCACCTGAGCGGCCGGCGGCCCGCGGCGCGGGCACTAGAACACGAGGGATGCGCCGACACCTCCTCGCCCTCATCGCGCTCCTCGCCCTCATCGCCGCGGCCTGCGGCGACGACGACACCGCCGACGACCGCACCCCCGACGACGGGGAGGTCACCGACACCACCGGCGCGGCCGACGACGAGAGCGGCGAGGGCGCCGAGCCCACGAGCTTCGCCGAGCGGGGCCCGCACCTGGTCGGCCAGATCGACCTCGAGACCCCCGACGGCGTGCGGATGGCCGTCTTCTATCCCGCGGCGGCCGAGGTGCCCGAGGACGCCGAGCCGTACTCGTACTCGGGCGAGGACGTGCTCGACCCGGCCATCGCCGCGGTGCTGCCCGACGCGCTCGCCGGCGAGTCCGCCCCGGAGGACACGTGGGTGGAGGTGCCGGCCAGCGACGACGGGCCGTTCCCGCTCGTCCTCCACAGCCACGGCTTCTCCGCCAACTCGCGCTTCGGCAACCAGCACCACGCGGCGGTGGCGTCGTGGGGCTTCGTCGTGGCATCGGTCGACCACCCGGAGCGGGGCCTGGCCGCGGTGCTCGGCGCCTTCCTCGGAGGCGGCTCGGAGGGCTCGGACGACGAGCGGCTCGACACCACCCAGCTGCTCTCGGCGCTCGACCACCTGAGCGACGCGGCGGCGCTCGCCGGCACCCCGCTCGAGGGGATCGTGGACGCCGGGCGCGTCGCCGTGGAGGGCCACAGCGCCGGCGGCAGCGCGTCGGGCACCGCCGCCTTCGACGAGCGGGTGTCGCTGTGGATCGGCCAGGCCCCCGCCGCTCCCCTGCCGCTCGAGGGCGACCTCGAGCCCTACCGGGTGGGCGAGGGCGGTCGCCTCGACACGGTCGCCCTGCTCGGCGACACCGAGCCGTTCGCCGCCGAGTCGCTGATCATCGCCGCCGAGGGCGACCAGGCGATCACCCTCGACGCCGTCGAGCGGATCTACGGCTGGCTGGCCGCACCGAAGCGGCTGGCGGTGATCGCCGGCAGCGGCCACTCCGTGTTCGTCGACCCGTGCGCCCCGATCCGCGAGAGCGGCGGGCTGAGCGCGTTCGTGGAGGGGCTCGGGCTCGACCCGGCGGAGGTGCCGGTCGTGCGCCTCGGCGAGGACGGCTGCCTCCCCGAGCACACCGACCCCGAGGTGGTGTGGGGCCTCATCGACCACCTGACCGTGGCCCAGCTGCGCCTCACCTTCGGCATCGAGCCCGAGGAGGCCGAGGCCTCGCTCGATCCGGCGTTCCTCGACGACGCCTTCCCCGGCCTGCTCCTGCGCCTCGACGCCGACGGCGGCTGAGCGGACGCGCCGGCGAGCCAGCGGCCGCCACCGGTGGTGTCGCGGCCACCGATAGCGTCGAGCGCCATGCGTGCCGCCACATCCATCGTGGTCGCCGCCCTGGTCGGTATCGCCGCGTGCAGCAGCGACGACACGGATGCGACGACCCCCTCCACCGAGACGACCACCACCTCGACCACCGTCGCCACCACCGAGGTGGAGCCCGTCGACGACCGCACCGAGGAGGACCTCGCGCGGGACCTCGCCGCGGCCGAGCAGGTCGTGCTCCGGGCCGACGACCTCGGCCCGGGATGGCAGCCGGACCCCGTCCCCGAGCTCGACGTGGACGCGCTCGACGACGGCCTGGCCGACTGCCTCGGGACCGAGCCCGACCAGCTCTACCGGGACGACCCGTCCGCGGTGTCGGACCTGTTCGTCGTGCCGGACCCCCTCGACGACCGCAGCATCGAGGCGGAGGTGATGGTCGTCGCGTCGGAGGAGATCGCCCGGCAGCTGCTCGAGCGCTACCGGGACGGGGAGCTCGTCGAGTGCGTCGGGCAGGACTACCACCACGTCGTGGTCGAGACCTTCGCGGCCGGCGGAGACGGGCTGCGCGACGACCTGGTCGTCGGCGAGCTCGGGATCGAGCGGCTCACCCTCCCGGCCGTGGGCGACGACCACGTGGCCATCCGCTACCGGATCCCGGTGAGCGCCTCCGACCTCGACGTGGCGATCTACCTCGACCGCACCGCCGTGCAGGTGGGGCGGCTCGTGATCTTCCTCTCGGCGGGCAACACGGTGGAGCCGTTCCCCGATCCCCTGTTCGCCCAGGCGCTGACGGCGATGGCGTCCCGGGTGCCGGCCGACCTGTAGACGCCGGGCGACGGTTCGGTCGCTACTCGGACCAGGTGCGGATCGTGTCGAGCACCTCGATCTCCGGGAACGACCACACGAAGCGCTCCACCGCGTCGATGGCCTCCACGGCCCCGGTGTAGGTGGACGCCACCACGGCGAAGCCGAGCCCGGCCCGCTGCCAGGAGCGCTGGCCCTCCACCTCGGCGGCCGACACCTTGAACCGGCGCCGCGCGCCGTCGAGGATCGGTCGCAGCACCTGACGGCGGTCCTTCAGCGAGCGGGCGGCGGGGATCCGCACCTGCACCTCGAGCGACAGCACGTACACGCCCCGCCAACGTACCGCCGGGCTCCCGCCGGCCGACCGGCGCGGCGCGCCGGTCAGCCGTCGGCCAGCGCGGGCCCGCCGGCGCCGGAGGCCTCCGGCGTCGCCGCCCCGTCGGTCGCGCCGGCGTCGGGCGGGAGCGGCTCGGGCCCCACCGCCGGCTCGGCCAGCGGCTCCTGGCGGCGGAGCTCCTCGAGGCGGACCACCGCCACCCCGGCCACGATCAGCGCGCCGCCCAGCAGCTGGACGGCCAGCGGCAGCTCGTCGAGGAGCAGCCAGGCCACGAGGATGGCGAAGAGCACCTCGGTGAGCCCGAGGAAGGCGGCCAGCCGGGCGCCGAGCCGGCGCGCCGCGGCGATGCCGGAGGCGTAGGAGAGGGCCCCGGCGATCACGCCGAGCCCGAGGACCGGCACCCACCACGGCAGCGAGGCGCCGCCCAGCTCGACGTCGGCCCGGCTGGTCTCGACCTCCATGATCCCGACGAGCCCGGCGAGGCCGAGCGTGGCCGCGCCGACGATCATGCCGCCGGCCACGACGGCGATCGGGGGCAGCTCCCCCGTGTCGCGGGCCGAGATCACGAAGAACGCGGCCAGGCCCACGGCGGCGGCGAGGCCCCAGCCCACCCCGGCGGCGTCGACCTCCATGTCGCCGGTGACGTCGAGGACGAGCACGAGCCCGACCACGGCCAGCACCACCCCGGCCAGCGTCCAGCGGGTGGGCCGCTGCCCCTGGACCAGCCACACCCACCCCACCACGAGCACGAGGCCGAGGTACTCGAGCAGGAGGGCCACCCCGACCGACAGCGTCTGCACCGCCGTGAAGTAGAAGAGCTGGCAGCCGGCCACGGCCAGGAGCCCGTAGAGCAGCACGAGCGGCCCGTGGCGGCGCAGCAGGTGCCACCGGCCCCGCATGGCGACGGCGGTGGGCACGGCGAGCAGCGCCGCCGCGATGGCGATGCGTGTCGTCACGGCCGCGCCCGGCGTCCAGCCGGCCTCGAGGAGCGCCTTGGCGAAGGCCCCGGAGGTGCCGAAGGCGGCGGCGGACACCAGGCCGAGGCCGATGCCGCCGCCGAGCGGCGAGGGACGAGCGGGCGACGCAGCCATGGCCGCCCGACGCTACCGGTGCCCGGTGGGCGAGCCGACCGGGATCGGCGTCAGCGCCCCTCGTAGACGGGGTCGCGCTTCTCGAGGAAGGCCGACACCGACTCGGCGAAGTCCTTGCTGCGGAACAGGCTGAGCAGCTCGGCCATCACGTGGTGGGCGTTGGCGTCGAAGGGCGTGTCGAGGCCGAGGCGCATCGTGCGCTTGGCGGCGGCGAGGGCGAGCGGCGGCTGGGCGGCGAGCTCGGCCACCCACTCGGCGACCGTCCGCTCGAAGTCGTCGTGGGGGACGACGAGGTTGACGAGCCCGAGGCGCTGCAGCTCGGCGGCGTCGAGCTTGCGGGCGAGGAAGGTGATCTCGCAGGCCCGGTGCCACCCGACGAGGCGGGGCAGCAGCCAGGTGCCGCCGCTCTCGGGGATGACGCCGCGCTTCACCGGCGGGGTGAACGATGCCGCGTCGGAGGCGATGACGAGGTCGCAGCCGAGCGCCAGGTCCATGCCGTAGCCGGCGGCCGGGCCGTTCAGCGCGCAGACGACCGGGGTGTCGATGCGGCGGAGCACGAACGGCGGCGTGTCCTCGAGGCGGAACCCGCCGGCCGACTCCGCGCCGGAGCCGATGCCGGTGCCGGCGGCCACGTCCTGGAGGTCGAGGCCCGAGCAGAACCCGCGGCCGGCGCCGGTGAGGACGATGACCCGCACGCTGCGGTCGCCGTCGAGCTCGACGAGCGTCCGGCCGAGGTCGGCGATCATCGGGCCGCTGATGGCGTTGAGCCGGTCGGGCCGGTTCAACGTGACCGTGGCGACGCTCCCGTCCCGTTCGAGCAGCACGTCCGACATCAGGTCCTCCTCCCCTGCCGCGCCCTGCGGCGTGCCGAAGGGCCTAGCAGGTCGCCGCCCCCGTCGCCGCACACCGGCCCGGGCGCGCCACCGCCGGCCACAGCCCCGGAGCTCGGGCTGGGCCGGCGGTGGCGGCGGGGGTGGGGTCAGCGCCGGTGGCCGTGGTGGTGGCCGCGGTGATGGGCGGCGCCGTGCCGGCCGGTGCGCTCGCCCTTGTCGCGCGCGCCGTCGAAGGCGCGCCCCTCGCCCCTGCCGGCCTTCTCGCGCTTGGCGTCGAACGGGCGGACCTCAGCGCCGTCGCGGTCGTGGGCGTGGCGCCTCGCGTCGGCGTCGCGGACGCCGTCGCCGTCGTGGTCGCACCAGCGATCGCCCTTCCAGCGACGCTCGCCGTCACGGTCCATCACGCCGCGACGGCTGCGCTCGGCCTCGTCCTTGCCGGGGTCCACGTCGGCGTCGTCGGGGGCGGGCTCGACGACCGGCGGCGGCAGCGGCGCGGGCTCCGGTGCCGGCTCCGGCTCGGGCACCGGCTCGTCGACCGGCGGGGCGAGGCTGTCGAGGTAGGCCTGCCACTGCGCGAAGAGCGCCTCGAGCTGATCGAGCAGGTCCTGGAAGGCGGCCTCGAGCTCGGCGCGGGCGAGGGCCTGCTCGGCTTCGGTGGCGAGGGCCGTGCCGTCGGCCTCGACCTGCGGGGGTGGGGCCGGGTCCTGGGCGCTGGCTGTGGGGATGGCGAAGGCGCTGCCGGCCAGGAGGGCGCCGCCGGCTGCCAGTCGGGTGAACCGCTTCATGGAGTCTCCTTCATCGGGGGTGCCCGCCGGTGAGGAGTCCGCCTTCGACCGTTCGTAACCGAATCGCAACACTTCTAGACACCCCCGGACGGGGCCCGGTCGGGTCGCCGCGGTCGGTACCGTCGTCGGGATGGAGCTGCGCATCTTCACCGAGCCCCAGCAGGGGGCCACCTACGACGACCTGCTGGCCGTGGCCCGCCTGGCCGAGGAGCTGGGCTTCGACGCCTTCTTCCGGTCGGACCACTACCTGAAGATGGGGGACGTGTCGGGCCTGCCCGGGCCCACCGACTCCTGGGTGGTGCTGGCCGGCCTGGCCCGCGACACCTCGACGATCCGCCTGGGCACGCTGATGACCTCGGCCACGTTCCGGTTCCCCGGGCCGCTCGCCATCAGCGTGGCCAACGTGGACCAGATGTCGGGCGGGCGCGTCGAGCTCGGCATCGGCGCGGGCTGGTTCGAGCAGGAGCACCAGGCGTACGCCATCCCGTTCCCGCCCGTCGGCGAGCGCTTCGACCGGCTCGAGGAGCAGCTCGAGATCATCACCGGGGTGTGGTCCACCCCCGAGGGCGAGACGTTCACCTACCGGGGCCACCACTACGAGGTGGTCGACTCCCCGGCCCTGCCCAAGCCGGTGCAGGCGAAGGTGCCGATCCTGATCGGCGGGGCCGGCCGGCACCGCACCCCCAACCTGGCCGCCCGCTTCGCCGACGAGTTCAACCACCCGTTCCCGGCGCCGGGATCGATCGTGCCGATGAACGACCGCGTCAAGGCCGCCTGCGAGGCCGTCGGCCGCGACCCGGCCACGCTCACGATCTCGGCGGCGCAGGTGGTGTGCGTGGGCGAGGACGAGGCCGAGGTGCGCCGGCGGGCCGAGGCGATCGGCCGCGAGCCCGACGAGCTGCGGACCAACGGGATCGCGGGCACGCTGGCCGAGGCGCAGGACAAGCTCCAGGCGCTGGCCGAGCAGGGGGTCACCCGCGTGTACCTGCAGGTGCTGGACCTGTCCGACCTCGACCACCTGCACCTCCTCGCGAAGCTCCGCTGAGGGGCCACGGGTGCGCCGCCGCGCCGCGGCGCCGGCGGGTGGCGCACCCGGTCAGATCGACGCCGAGCGGTCCTGCCAGTACCGGTCACGCAGGAGGCGGGTGTAGAGCTTGCCCGTCGGGTGCCGGGGCAACTCGTCCTC
>DATGRC010000242.1:0-2435 GCA_035303865.1 Acidimicrobiales bacterium | reverse complement strand
GCCGTTCTGCATCTGGGCGTTGTTGGCGGCCAGGACGAGGAGGTCGTGGGGGCCTTCGAACAGGTCGGCCAGCCCGGCGCCGGCCGTCTCCGCGCGGCGCAGCGCGTCGAGGGCCTCGGCCCAGGCCTCCTTGAGCTCGGCGCGGGCGTCGCGCAGCGGGCCGAGGAGCGCCCGGTCCGGTCCGAGGTCGAGGGACTCGAAGACGGCCCGCCCCTCGCCGGCCACGGCCGCGATCCGGCGGAGGAGGTCGACGCGGGCGGGCCCGGAGGCGAGCCCCTCCTCGGCCAGGGCCACCACCTCGGCGCCGACGTCGCCGACGGCCTCGAGCGCCTCGGCGGCCGCGCCGGCCTGGCTGGACGCGGCTCGCAGCTGGCGCCCGACGACGGGCGCTGCTCGGGCCGGGGCGAGGAGCGGGTTGTCGAGCCGGGCCTCGATGGCGGCGAAGCGATCGGCGGCGTCGGCCAGGACCTCGAGCGCGTCGCCCTCGAGCAGCGACTCGACGTCGAGCTCGGCGCGGGCCTCGCGCAGGTCGCGCCGAGCGGACTCGGCCTCCGCCTTGACGCGCAGCGCCGTCCACGTGGCCCACGCCGCCCAGAGCACGGCGACCACGAGGAGGGCGCGCCAGATCAGCCGCCGGCGGTCCGACGGCACGAGCGTCCGGTGCCCGTCCGCCGGCGAGGGCGGCTCGGGGGTGTGGTCGCTCAGGCGGAGGCGGTGCGGCGACGCCGCGAGACGGCCATCGCGCCGGTGCCGACGGCCACCGCGCCAGCGCCGAGCGCCACGAGGCCGACCACGTCAGAGCCGGTCACCGGCAGGCCGTCCTGCCGGCTGATCTGGGCGCCGAGCACCTCGGTGGGTGCGCCGGGGTCGCGCGACTCGCGCTCGGGCGACTCGCCGCCCGCGTGCTGGTCCTGCGCCGAGGCCACGCCACCGACGCCGAGGATGCTGACCACGGCCAGGGCCGACGCGGCGAGGGCCTTGCGGCCGAAGGTTCGGGAGGTCATGGAAGTGGTCACCGGAGTTCCCGCCATTCGCAACTCGGGCACGACCGTCGTGCCTGCCGGGGGAGAGTATGCATCAGGATCACGCTCAGTGCTAGGGAAAACACCGAAAGTCACGCACCGCGGCGGTGCCACCACGCTGCGTGGCGGGAACCGGAAGTTCCGGGCGCCGACGGCCACGGAGGGTCAGGACACGCCCGGCCAGGCGCTGAAGCTGCGGCCGGTGATGCGCTCGTAGGCCTCCACGTAGCGGGCGCTGGTGGCGGCCACCACCTCGGCGGGCAGCGGCGGCGGGGGCGGCTCCTTGGGCCAGTCGAGGCTGTCGAGGTAGTCGCGCACCGGCTGCTTGTCGTAGCTCGGCGGCGTGGCGCCCGGCTCCCACCGCTCGACGGGCCAGAACCGGCTGGAGTCGGGGGTGAGCACCTCGTCGCAGAGGACGAGCTCGCCGTCCACCAGCCCGAGCTCGAACTTCGTGTCGGCGATGATGATGCCCTTCTCGAGGGCCAGCTCGGCGCCGCGCCGGTACAGCTCGAGGCAGACGTCCCGAACCTGGGCGGCGAGGTCCTCGCCGAGCAGCTCGGCCGCCTCCGCGAAGGAGATGTTCACGTCGTGCACGTCGCTCTTCGTCGACGGGGTGAACACGGGCTCGGGCAGCCGGTCGCTCTCCCGCAGCCCCTCGGGCAGCGGCGTCCCGTGCATCGTGCCGTGCGCTCGGTACTCCTTCCAGGCCGAGCCGGACAGGTAGCCCCGCACGATGCACTCCACGGGCAGCATCTCGGCCCGACGGCAGATCATGATCCGCCCGGCGAGGTCGGGGTCGGCGGCGAGCACCGAGGTGGGGAGGTCGGCCACGTCGGTGGAGAGCAGGTGGTTGGGCACCACGTCGGCCAGCGCCTCGAACCAGAACGCCGAGATGGCGGTGAGGACCCGCCCCTTGTGGCGGATCGGCTCCGCCATCACCACGTCGAAGGCGGAGATGCGATCCGAGGTGACGAGGAGCAGCCGGTCCTCCTCCAGCTCGTAGACGTCTCGGACCTTGCCGGCGTGCAGGAGCGGGAGGGGGAGGGCCATGGCGCCGATCCTACGGGGCTACAGGATCGGCTCTGGCCGGTAGGCGGCGGCGTCGGGGTGGCGGGCCACGACGGCCTGGACCTGCTCCACGAAGGCCTGCACCTGCTCGGGGGCGGTGCCCACGAACGTGAGCGGCTCGCCGACGAGGGCGTCGAGCGCGTCCCGGTCGAGGGGGAGGCGGTCGTCGGCGGCGAGGCGGTCGAGCAGGTCGTTGTCGGCGGCGCCTTGCTCCCGCATGGCGAGGGCCACGGCCACGGCGTGCTCCTTGATCACCTCGTGGGCCACCTCGCGCCCGACGCCGGCGCGCACCGCGCCCATCAGGACCTTGGTGGTGGTGAGGAAGGGCAGGTAGCGGTCGAGCTC
>DATGRC010000241.1:0-8102 GCA_035303865.1 Acidimicrobiales bacterium | reverse complement strand
CCTCCTCGAGGACATCGGCAAGCAGCTCGTCTTCTACGCCCAGGTGATGTACGAGATCTTCACCCAGATCATCCTGCGCCTGAAGTACCGCAACGTCGTCTTCAACCTGGTGTCGGACATCACGATCGGGGCGGGAGCCCTGATCGTCGGCGGCGGGATGATCTTCGTGATCTTCTCGATGTCGTTCTTCACCGGCACCGAGGTCGGCCTCCAGGGGTTCAAGGGGCTCGAGCAGATCGGTGCCGAGGCCTTCACCGGCCTGATCGGCAGCTTCGCCAACACCCGCGAGGTCACGCCCCTCATCGCCGGGGTGGCCTTCGCCGCGCAGGTCGGCGCCGGGTTCACCGCCGAGCTGGGGGCGATGCGCATCTCCGAGGAGATCGACGCCCTCGAGGTGATGTCGGTCCCGTCGAAGGCCTACCTCGTCGCCACCCGGGTGGTGGCCGCCTTGATCGCGATCCTGCCGCTCTACCTGATCTCGCTGTTCGCCAGCTTCTTCGCCACGAAGCTCGTGTCGACGATGTTCTTCGGGCTGTCGAGCGGCGTCTACGACTACTACTTCCGCCTCTACCTGCCGCCGATCGACATCTTCTACAGCCTCGTCAAGGCGGGGATCTTCGCCACCGTCGTGGCGCTCATCCACTGCTACTACGGCTACCACGCCACCGGCGGGCCGGCCGGGGTGGGCGTCGCCGTGGGCCGGGCCATCCGCCTGTCGATCGTCACCGTCGTCGTCCTCAACCTCGTGCTGTCGCTCATCTTCTGGGGCGGCGGCGACACCGTGAGCCTGACCGGGTGACCCGTCCATGACCCTCACCGAGCGCCGCCAGCACATCCTCACCGGGGCCATCGCCCTCGTCCTCGTCGTCGCCCTCGTGAGCGTCGGGATCAGGGCGGCCTTCGGCGAGTTCGCCGGCGGCTACGAGCTCGTGGGCAGCTTCGACGCCGCCGGCCAGGGCCTGCTGCCGGGCTCGGACGTGAAGGTGCGGGGCGTGAACATCGGCGAGGTGAAGGGCATCGAGCTCGATCGCGGCCGGGCCCGCGTCACGCTGCGCATCCGCGACGGCGAGCGCGTCCCCGTCGACGCCACCGCCACGATCCGCCCCAAGACCCTCTTCGGCGAGAAGTTCGTCGACATCGACCCGGGCCCGGCGGAGGAGACCGGCCCCTACCTCGAGGACGGCGACGAGCTCGCCCACACGCTCGGCGGGTTCGAGCTGGAGCGGGTGCTCACCGAGCTGTACCCGGTCCTCGAGGCCGTCGACCCGGCCGACCTAACCACCGTGCTCCACGAGCTGGCCGACGGCGGCCGCGGCCTCGGCGAGCGGATCAACCGGACGATCGTGAACAGCGAGGCGCTCGGCGAGGTGTTCGCCGACAACGCTGACCTCACCAGCGAGTTCCTCACCGACCTCGCCGCCCTGTCCGACCAGCTCGCCGCCTCGGCGGAGGACCTCGTCGCCATCGCCGAGGCCGGCAACGCCGCCCTGCCCACCCTCGTGGAGGGGGAGGACGACGTGGTAGCGCTCCTCCAGCAGGCCGGGCGGCTGTCGAACGACGTCGCCGACCTCCTGCTCGCCAACCCCGGGTTCGTCGAGGCCGTGTTCGTGGACGGGTCCCGCACCCTCCAGGTGCTCACCGACGGCAAGGACCAGCTCGTCCCCACCGTCGTGGGCATCCGCCAGTACCTCCAGACGCTGGCGTCGGCGATCCGGATCGACGTCGGCGACGGCACCCTCATGGCCGCGATCAAGCTCGTGCTCGGCAGCGAGCTGTGCACGCTCGTCGAGTGCCCCGGCGCCGGGGAGAACGAGCCCCTGGTGCCGATCACCCTGCCGCCGCTGCAGGCCCCGGACCTCGGGCTGGACCTCCCGAGCCCGACCACCGCCCTCGCTGACCCGCTCGGCGCCGTCCTCGACACCACCAAGGGCCTGCTCGACTCGCTCGGGGGGCTGCTCGCTCCATGATCAAGGTCGCGGTCAAGTTCGGGCTGTTCGTGGTCGTGTGCCTGGCCTTCACCGGCTACCTGGCGTTCATGATCGGCAACATCGACCCGCGGGACCCCTTCGGGCGGGACACCTACACCCTGACCGCCCGCTTCGACGACGTGACCGGGCTCATCCCCGACGACAACGTGAAGGTGGCCGGCGTCGTCGTCGGCAAGGTCACCTCGGTCCGCACCGACCGAGGGCAGGCCGTGGTGACCTTCCGGGTGGACCGCGACCACGGGCCGATCCCGCGGGACACCACCGCCGCCGTGCGGTGGCGGAACCTGATCGGCCAGCGGTACCTGTACCTCTACCCGGGCACGTCCAGCCAGGCGCTCGAGGACGGCGACGAGATCACCGAGACCACCTCGGTGGTCGACCTCGGCGCCATCTTCGACCGGCTCGGCCCGATCGTCGGCGCCATCGACCCCACCCAGGTCAACGAGTTCCTGGAGACGATCACCCAGGCGCTCGACGGGCGCGAGGACGTGATCGGCGACGCGCTCGACGACCTCGCCACCCTCATGACGGGGCTGGCCAGCCGGGACGACGCCATCCAGCGCCTCATCACCAACCTCGACACCGTCGCCGACACGATCAACGCCCGCGACGCCCAGATCGCGGCGATGCTCGAGAACCTCATCACGCTGGCGGACGCCTTCGGCGACAACACCGCCACCCTCGACGCCGCGCTGCACGAGCTCGGGACCTTCGGCGCCGAGCTCGACGCCCTCCTGACCAGCAGCTCCGACGAGATCGACCGCCTCTTGGCCAACCTCGCGCTCGTCACCGACACCGTCGAGGGCCGCCTCCCGCAGCTCGACACCGTCCTGGCCAACCTGGCCGGGGCCGGCGAAGCGCTGGCCCGGGCCGGGAACCGGGGGGAGTTCCTCAGCCAGAAGATCCTCTGCCCCTACCCGGGGCCGCCGTCGTCGAGCGAGGCCGGCTGCCCGCTCGGCGCCCCGATCACCGGGCTCGGGGCGGCCGCCCAGCCGTTCACCACGGCGCCCACCAGCGGGGCGGCTGCCATCACGTCCCTCCTCGCCGCGGTGGTGCAGCCGTGAAGTCGTTCCGGGACCGCAACCCCTACGCCGTGGGGCTCGTCAGCCTGCTCGTGATCGGGGCGCTCACGGGCGCCGCGTTCCTGGTCGGGCTGCTCCACCTCCTGGAGGACACCTACGAGCTCGACGCCACCTTCACCGACGCCGCCGGCCTGCGCACCGGGGACGAGGTGCGGGTGGCGGGCGTGAAGGTGGGCCGCGTCACCACGATCGAAGCCGACCGCGAGCGGGGTCTCGTGGACGTGACGCTGGCCATCGACCGCGGCGTGGACATCGGCGAGGACGCCGGCGCGGCGATCGCCCTCGAGACGCTGCTGGGCGCCAAGTTCGTGCGGATCACCGACCCCGCAGCCGGCGAGCGGCTCATGGCCGACCTGCCCCGTGAGGAGCGCCGGATCCCGCACGAGGTGTGCGACGCCGACGGGCTCTGCGAGCCCCGCACCACCACCCCCGTCGACGTCTTCGACCTGACCCGCGCGGCGACCGAGCGCATCGAGGAGACCGACAACGACCGGCTCAACCAGCTGATCGCCCAGCTGTCGGACATCACCGAGGGCAAGCGGGCCACGGTCACCGACCTCATCGAGGGGATCCACGGGGTGTCCACCGCCATCAACGAGCGGGAGGCGGAGCTGGCCGACCTCCTCGACTCGGCCGACGAGCTGGCCACCAACCTGGCCGAGAAGGACCAGACCCTCGTGCGGCTGATCGACGCGTCCCGCACGATCCTCGACTTCCTCAGCCAGCGGCGCGACGAGCTGGCCACGGCGCTGGGGGAGGGGAGCGACGCCGTCCGGGCCCTGTCGCTGCTCATCGACACCAACCGGGCGTCCCTCGACGCCGTGCTCGACGACCTGCACCCCACCCTCGCCGTCGTCGACGCCCACCTGCCGGACCTCAACCGGGCGCTCGCCGTGCTCGGCCCGGCGTTCTACGGGCAGGCCCAGGCCACCACCCACGGCCCGTGGCTCGACATCTACGTGGCCGCCCTCGGACCGGACATCTTCGGCCTCCTCGAGGACCTCACGGGGGTGCTGCGATGAGGCGCCTCGCCCTCGCCGCCGTCCTCGCCCTGGCCGCGGCGGCGGTGCCCGGCTGCGGCCTGCTCGGCGACGGCGGGTCGTACCGGATCACCGCCTACTTCGACCGGGCGGTGTCGGTGTTTCCCTCCTCCGACGTGCGGGTCCTCGGGCTGCCGGCCGGCTCCGTCGCCGCCGTCGAGGTGGAGGGCGACCGGGTCCGGGTGGACATGGACGTCGACGACGACGTCCGCCTCCCCGTCGACGCCCGGGCCCAGATCGTGCCCCAGTCCCTCATCGGCGAGCGCTACATCCAGATCAGCCCCGCCCACGTCGAGGGGGAGGAGGCGCTGGAGGACGGCGACGTCATCGAGACCACGATCATCCCGGTCGAGCCCGACGAGGCGCTGGCCGCCCTGAAGGAGCTGCTCGACAGCCTCGACCCCGAGGGGATCGGCCGTCTGGTCGGGAACCTGGAGGAGAGCCTGGCCGGCAACGGCGAGCAGCTGGGCGACGCGCTCGGCTCGCTGTCGGAGATGGTGACCACCTTCGCCGAGAAGGACGAGGTGCTCCTGCGGATCGTCGACAGCTTCGACCGGCTGTCGGCCACCCTCGTCACCCGGGAGCAGCAGCTCGGCGAGGTGCTCGACGCGTTCGCGGAGGCCACGAACGTGCTGGCCAGCGAGCGGCAGGGCATCGAGGACCTCGTCTCCGGCCTGGCCGACCTGTCCCGCAACGGCCTGGCCCTCCTCGGCGACCACGCCGGACCGCTGCGAGACGACATCGAGACCCTCGCCGCGGCGGCGGCGACGATCGACGCCAACCTCGCGTCGGTCACGCAGCTGCTGGCGGCCGGACCCACCCTGGCCGAGGGGATCATCGGGGCGTACAACCCCTCGGCCCGAGCCGTGAACCTCCGCAACAACTTCGGCCCCCTCGTCCCCGAGGCGCTGGCCGCCCTGCTCGGCATCGACTACTGCTCGCTGTTCGTCGGGATCGACTGCCCCCTCCTGCCCCTCGACGCGGGGAGCGCCACCCCAGCCCAGATCGACGCCCCGCCCACCCCGGTGGCGGCGCTCGTGGAGCTCATGGCCGCTCCCACCGAGCCCGCCCCGCCGCCGGGGCCGTCGCTCCTCGAGCGCGGCGCCGGCGCGGTCGCCGACGCGGCCCGCACGCTCCTGGGGGTGGACCGGTGAGGCGGGCGGTGCTCGCGGTCGTGGCGCTGGCCGTCGCGATGGCCGGCTGCTCGCTCCCGGGCCGCGTCGAGGGACCGGTGGAGCTCACCGCCGTGTTCGACGACGTCGGCGACCTGGTCACCGGCCACTCGGTGCAGATGGCCGACGTGCGGATCGGCTCGGTCACCCGCATCGAGCTGACCGACGACCACCGGGCGCGCGTCACGATGCGGGTCAAGGACGGCCTCGGGCTGCCCGCCAACACCCAGGCCGTGCTGCGCACCACGTCCCTCCTCGGCGAGAAGTTCATCGAGCTGCGGCCACCCCGAGACGACGACGGCCGGCCCCTGCCGGCCACCGGCACCCTCGCCAGCGGCGCCGTGATCGAGGAGACGCTCGAGGCACCCGAGCTGGAGTTCGTGGCCGAGGAGGCCGTGCAGGTGCTCGCCGGGGTGGTCACCGACGACCTGGCCACGATCATCGAGACCGGAGCGGTCGGCTTCGGCGGCCGGGCCAGCGAGCTGGCCTCGCTCGTCGACAGCCTCGGCGTGGTGAGCCGGACCCTCGCCGAGCAGACCGGCAGCATCGTGGCCATCATCGACTCCCTCGACCGCGCCTCGGCCACCGTGGCCGGCGGGTCCGACGAGATCGACCGGCTCCTCGCGAACCTCGCCGAGACCACCGCCGTCCTCGCCGAGAACCGGGACCTCACGCTCCAGACCCTGCGGGACCTGACCCGCCTCGCCCAGGCCCAGAACGACCTCGTGTTCGAGCCGTTCCGGGACGACCTCGAGCGCCAGCTCGCCCAGCTCGACCAGCTCCTCGCCGTCGTCGCCTCCCAGCGCCAGGAGGTGGCCACGCTCGTCGACTGGCTGGCCGAGTTCGCCACCCGCGCCCGGGCCGGCATCCCCGAGGACTTCGCCCAGCTCTACGCCTGGCTCCAGCTCGCACCCCTGGACGACGCCCAATGAGCCGCCGCACCCTCGTCAACCTCGTCTTCTTCCTCGGGGTCTTCGTGCTGATGCTGGCCTGGGCGGCCCGGAACATCATCACGATCGACGCCCTCGAGCGGCCCTACGAGATCACCGCCGACTTCGCCCAGACGAGCGGCGTGCTGCCCAACGCCGAGGTGACCTACCTCGGGGTGAGCCACGGACGGGTCTCGAAGGTGGAGCGCATCCCCGAGGGGGTGCGCATCACGATGAAGATCGACCGGGACAAGGAGATCCCCGCCGCCTCCATCGCCCGCATCTTCCGGAAGTCCGCCATCGGCGAGCCCTACATCGACTTCGTCCCCAGCGACGCCTACGACGACGACACCCCGCCGCTCGCGCCGGGCGACCACGTCCCGATCGAGCGCACCACCGTGCCGCTCGAGTTCTCCGAGCTGCTCCGATCGGCCAGCGACCTCATCGCCAGCATCGAGCCGGCGGAGGCGGCCAGCCTGCTCCGAGAGCTGGCCGCCGCGCTCGACGGCCGAGGCGACGACCTGCGGGCCATCACCACCGCCTTCGACCGGCTGACCAGCTCCTTCGCCAGCCGGACCGAGCAGCTGGACCGCCTCGCCGAGAACAACACCCGGCTCACCAGCGTCCTCGCCGATCACCGGCTCAGCCTCGGGCAGTCGATGAGCGACCTGCGGGCCCTCGCCGAGCTGCTCGAGCGCATCGACGGCGACACCCGCGCGCTCCTCGACGTGGGCCCTGACTTCCTCGGCACCACGGCCGACGTCGTCGCCGCGCAGAAGCAGAACCTGGACTGCCTCCTCACCGACCTCGACCCGATCCTGCGCACGCTGGCCGGCCCGGACCAGCTCGACGACCTGTCGCGCCTCCTCGTGTTCGGCCCGATCGGCTTCGGGTACGCGGCGGCCGCCGTCGACCACGAGGCCGACGGCCCCTGGCTGCGCGTCAACCTGCTCGTCGAGGTGGGCGGGCCCCCAGCCCAGCAGTACGTCCCGCCCCGGTCGCTGCCGGCCGTCCCCACCGTGCCGGCCTGCGAGTCGCCCCTCGTGCCCGTGCCCGTCACCCCCGCCTCCGCGGGCAGCGCCGCGACCGCGCCCGTCACGCCGAGCGCACCTGCGGCCGAGGCTCCCGCGGCGGCCGTCGCACCCGCACGGACGGGAGCCGACGCCACGCCGGACGAGGACGGGTCGGGGCCGAGCGCGCTCGCGGTGACCGGCGCCGCCGCCGGCCTCGCCGCGGCCGTCGTGGCCGTCGTGGCGGCGCTGGCCATCCGCTGGGCGCGCCGGACCGAGGCCGGCGGCGGCTAGACCGTGACCGTGACCGACACCGGATCCGCCCCGGCCGAGACCGCCGAGCCCCGACCCGCCCCGGGCACGCCGCGGCGCTGGCCCCTCGTCGTCGCCATCGGCGTAGCCGTGGTCTTCGCCGTGGCCGCCGCCGCCCTCGCCCTGCTCGCGGCCCGAGAGGACGACCCCCAGGGCGACCTGCGGGCCGCCGCCGGCGCCTTCGGGGAGGTCCTCGTCACCTACGACCACCGGGACCCGCAGCGCCACCGGGAGGCCGTGCTCGACCGGGCCACCGGCGCCTTCGCAGCCGAGTACGAGGAGGCCTTCGACGGCGGCCTCGGCCAGCTGATCGAGCAGCTCGAGGCGAGCTCCCGGGGCTTCGTGAAGGACGTCTACACCACGGAGGTGCAGCGGGGGCAGGCGCTGGCCATCGTCGTGCTCGACGTGGAGACCACCGGGACGAGCGGCCCCCGCCGGCTCTTCGACGTGTACGTGCGCCTCACGATGATCCAGGTCGAGGGCGAGTGGCTCGTCGACGACGTCACCGACCTCTCCTTCGGCGCCGACGGCGGTGGCGGCGCGCTCCCTCCGGGTGCCGACGAGGGTGC